>NZ_JAHLEM010000181.1 GCF_018883605.1 Streptomyces niphimycinicus
GCCGACGCACCGCCCTCGGCCGCACCGGAAGCCGAGTCCCGGGGCACCATCACCACCAGCGAGAGGGCGACCCCCGCGCCGAGTCCGGCCAGCACCAGCAGGGCGGCCCTCGGGTAGCGCCGCCCGGCCGGACGGCGCGGCTCGGCAGGTGCCCCTTGAACCGGCCAGGCGTCGGCCGCGGCCGGACCGCCCGCAATCTCCTGGGTGTCCGCATCGGCCATGGGTGGCGCCTCGGGCGGGAGTTCGGTGCCCGGCGGCCGGAAGAGGTCGAGTTCCTCCATCCACCCCTCGACCGGCCGCTCCGAGTCGTCGTCGTACTCCGGCGTCGCACGGAAGATCGCGGTCGGCTCGAGCACCTCGCGCCCGGCCGGTCGGTCCGGATCGGGTTCGGCTGCCATACAGACCTCCTTATGCGCCCCACACCATCACGCGGGGATACGGACGCGGGCCCGGGAGAATTCAAGCCGATCGTGATCGGGGCATACGCGGCGCCGGTGTGGCGTGCCGCCACGGGGTAATTCCTCCTGAGAGGGTGCCCATGGCCTCGGGGACGTCGAAGGGAGCCGTGAGATGGAGCGGACCACATGCTGTGTGGTGGGCGGCGGGCCCGCCGGGATGGTCCTCGGACTGCTGCTGGCGCGGGCCGGGGTGGAGGTCACCGTCCTGGAGAAACACGGGGATTTCCTGCGCGACTTCCGTGGCGACACGGTCCATCCCAGCACGCTGCGGCTCCTGGACGACCTGGGTCTCGCCGAGCGGTTCGCGGCCCTGCCGCAGCGGCATGTGCACTCCGTCCAACTGCCCATCGGACGGGACGGTGATCTGTTCACGGTCGGAGACATCAGCTCGCTGCCGGGAAAGTACAACTACGTCGCGATGGTGCCGCAGTGGGATCTGCTCGATCTGCTGGCGGACGAGGCCAAGCGGGAGCCCACCTTCCAGTTGCGGATGAACACCGAGGTGACCTCCTTCCTCATGGAGCGCGGACGGGTCACCGGAGTGCGCTACCGCCACCGCGTCTCCGGCTCCACCGGCGAGCTGCGCGCCACCCTCACCGTGGCCTGCGACGGCCGGGGGTCGCTCGCCCGCGTCCTGCCCGAGCTGGGGCTGCGGGAGTTCCCCTGCCCGATGGACGTCTGGTGGTTCCGGCTGCCGCGTGAGGAGCGCGACCCGCGGGGGCTGGTGGGCAACGCCGGTGAACGCTATCTCACGGCCATGATCGACCGCGGGGACTACTGGCAGTGCGCCGCCCTGATCCCCAAGGGGGCCGACGACGCCTGGCGCGCCCAGCCCCTGGACCAGTTCCTCGCCTCGTTCGCCGAGGCCACGCCGTGGATACGGCGGGGTGTGGCGGACCGCGAGCCCCGCCCGCGGTCCTGGGACGAGATCAAGCTGCTGGACGTCCGGATGGACCGGCTCCGCCGCTGGCACCGCCCCGGGCTGCTGTGCATCGGGGACGCGGCCCACGCGATGTCGCCCGTGTTCGGGATCGGCATCAACCTCGCCGTCGAGGACGCGGTCGCCGCCGCCCGCCATCTGGCCGGGCCGCTGCGGAAGGGCACCGTGGGCCTCGCCGACGTACGCGCCATCCAGAACCGGCGGTGGCCGACCGCCGCCGGGACGCAGATACTTCAGCGGATCGCCCACGCACGGGTCATCGAGCCGCTGCTCCAGGGGCGTTCACCGGCTCTCGCGGGGCAGCCGCTGCGGCTGACCCAGGTGCTCACCAAGGCGCCCTGGCTGAAGCGGGGGCCCGCGTACTTCCTCGCCTACGGCGCGGGCCGCGAGCGGCCCCCGGCCGCGTCGCTGCGTCGCTCCGGATGAGCCCGAACGCACCGAACCGGGGTGCGGAATCCCTCCGCACCCCGGTTCCGGACGGACATCTTCAGACGATGCCCTCGGCGATCTCCGCCTGTTCGCGCGCCGTGCCGTACGCGGAGGGCGTGTTGTACGAGCGGCGGGCCACGAACCACCAGATGGTGGCCAGCAGCAGCACCACGGCCAGGGCGATCGAGGCGTAGTTCATCGAGTCGGCCGTCACCGGGCTGGACTGCGGCAGACAGAACAGCACGGTCACCACGGCCACCCACACCACCGCGATCCAGCCCACCGGTTTGCTCCAGCGGCCCAGGTGCCAGGGGCCCGGCTGGAACCGGTCCCCGGCGCGCAGCCGCAGGAAGATGGGGATGGCGTAGGCGGGGGTGATCCCGATGACGTTGATGGCGGTCACCGCGCCATAGGCCGTCTCGGAGTACAGGGACGGCAGGGCCAGCACACATGCGACCGCCACCGACAACCAGACCGCGTGCACCGGCGTCTGGGTACGGGAGCTGACCCGCTGCCACAGCCGTGAGCCGGGCAGCGCGCCGTCCCGGCTGAAGGCGAACACCATCCGGCTGGCCGCCGCCACCTCGGCGTTTCCGCAGAACAACTGCGCCACGATGACGATGAGCAGCATCGCGGTGGCGCCGCTCGTCCCCAGGGCGTCGATCAGGATCTGCGCCGGGGGCACTCCGGTGGCGCTCTTCTGCGTACCGGCGTAGTCCTGGATGGCGAAGGTGAGCCCGGCCAGCAGCACGAACCCGGCGACCCAGGACACCCAGATGGCGCGGACGATCCCCCGGGCGGCGAAGACGGAGGCGTTGGAGGTCTCCTCGGACAGATGCGCGGAGGCGTCGTAGCCGGAGAAGGTGTACTGGGCGAGCAGCAGTCCTATCGCGCCCACGTACAGCGGATTCGACCAGCCGGTGTTATTGACGAATTCGGTGAAGACGAATTCGGGCGACTGGTGGTGGGAGGGCACGATCGCCAGCGCGCCGACGATGATGGCGACACCGGCCAGATGCCACCACACGCTGACCGAGTTGAGCACGCTGACCAGCCGCACCCCGAACAGATTCAGCGCCGCGTGCAGCAGCAGAATGCAGACGAAGATGACCATGGTCGATTCCGGTGTGGGATCGAATCCCCACTGGAGGTTGAAGAGCGCGCCGGTGAACAGGGCGGCGCCGTAGTCGATTCCGGCGATGGCCCCGAGCAGCCCCAGCAGATTGAGCCAGCCGGTGTACCAGCCCCAGCTCCGTCCGCCCAGCCGGTCGGCCATGTAGTACAGCGCCCCCGAGGTGGGATAAGCGCTGGTCACCTCGGCCAGGGCGAGCCCGACACAGAGGACGAAGAGCCCCACTCCGGCCCAGCCCCACATCATGACCGCGGGGCCTCCGGTGTCCAGCCCGAAGCCGTACAGCGTCATGCAGCCGGAGAGAATGGAGATGACCGAGAAACTGATGGCGAAATTGCCGAACCCGCCCATACGGCGGGCCAATACGGGTTGATAGCCGAGCTCACGCAGCCGCTGTTCGTCGTCCCGTTGGGGAGCGGGACCCGAACTCGACCATGCCGTGGACATGAATGTACCTCCCGAATGCTGGGGCGGGCGAGGGTGGTGGTACGGGTGGGAAATCGATCTGGCGGACGGGCGGATGGGGAGCGGTGGTCGCAAATGCCGGGGAGGCCCCCGGTTCAGCCGTTGGCCCCCGGTCTTGGCCCGCGGGCGCCGGCCAGCGAGCGGACCCGGGCGCGAAGAAACATTTCTTCAGCCACGGCGCGGTCGGTGGGGTCGGAGGTGCGGTAGGCCCAGGGGAGCGGGGTGAAGTACGGGCCCAGCGCCTTGAAGACGCGGGCCGCGTCGGAGAATCGCAGCGCGCCCCACAGGGCGTGCGCCAGATGGTTGAGATCCAGCAGTGAACTCGTCGTGAGGTCGGCGTGGTCGAACCAGCCGTGCAGCGCCTTCTGGGCGTCCCGGGTGGCGTCCTCGGTGGCCCAGTGCAGATCGAGCGCCTTCTCGTAGCCCCGCTCCTCGCGGTACCGCTCGACATGCACATACAGCGGCAGCACCTGGAGCGCGGACTCCCCGGGCGCACCCGAGGACACCCACTGCACGAAGTTGACCGCCTCGGCCAGCGAACCCCCGGCCCGCCGGGCGTACACGAACTGGAGCATCCGGTGGTACGCCTCGCGGTTGTGCGGATCGCGCCGGTCGGCCTCCGCCAGCAGCCCCCAGGGCCCGGGGAACAGCAGCGGACCGGGCGGGGGCACCCGGTGCTCCTCCTGCCGCTGCTCCTTGTCCAGTTGGGCCAGGGCCAGCAGACACACCCACGGCACCGGGTCCGCCGGGGAGTGGTGCGCGGCCAACTGGCAGGACTGCCACGCCTCCCGCCACAGCTCCCGGGTGCGGGGATGTCCCTCGCGGTGTGCGCGCACCGCGCGTTCCACCCCCACCCGGGTGCCCATCACCAGCGCCGCCACGCTCTGCGGCTCCTCGGCCCGCCACGCGTCCACCACGGTGGATCCGGCGGCGGCGGTGGCCAGCACCTGGGTGCGCTGGGTCCACAGCGCCCAGGTGGGGGTCTCCGCGAGCAGATTGCGCATCGATATCCAGCGTCCGGTGCGCAGATCCTGTAGCGCGATGCGCAGTCCGCCGTCAAACCCCGCGGGGTGGTACACGGGGCGGAACTCTTCCTCGGGCATCGGATGACTTTCGTACGGAGCTGACGTACCGGACGCGGAGAGTGAGGGGCCAGGGGGATGGTTGCAGGGATCCTATAGTCCCGCCGAGGCGACTCGGTCACGGGGGACCACGGGGCGTGCCCGGATCGGCCGTCTTGACGCCCGCCCCGCGACTGCACCAGGCTTTCCGGCAAGATCTCCGCGCACCGTTCCCCGACCCGAAGCGATCCACCCGTCCCGAGCGAAGAACCGGACATGCTGCCCAGAGAGCGTCGCCACCGCACCCCGGCCGACCCCGCGACCGGTCCGGTCCTCGCCGTCGACCAAGGCACCTCGGGCACCAAGGCATTGGTGCTCTGTCCCGAGCGCGGGGTGATCGGCTCCGCCGAGGTCTCCGTGCGCCCCCGCTATCTGCCCGGCGGACTGGTCGAGGTCGATCCGGCCGCGTTGCTCACCTCGGTCCTCGAGGCCGGCCGCCAGGCGCTCGCGGCAGCGGGGGAGCCGGTCGTGGCGGTCGGGCTGGCCAACCAGGGCGAGACCGTGCTGGCCTGGGACCCCGTCACGGGCGACCCGCTGACCGACGCGCTGGTCTGGCAGGACCGGCGGGCGCGGACGGTGTGCGAACAGCTCGCGCCGCACGCCGAGACCCTGCGCGAACTCACCGGACTGCCGCTCGATCCGTATTTCGCGGCGCCCAAGATGGCGTGGATCCGGCGCCATCTGACCGGCGAGGGCGTGGTCACCACCAGTGACGTCTGGCTGGTCCACCGGCTCACCGGCGCGTTCGTCACCGACGCCGCCACCGCAGGGCGCACCGGGCTGCTCGACCTCGACCGTGTCGCCTGGTCCCCGAAGGCACTGGACCTCTACGGGCTGACCGCCGAACGGCTGCCGCGCGTCGTCGACGCCGCCGGGCCCGTCGGCACCACCACGGCCTTCGGTGGCGAAGTCCCGCTCACCGGGCTCCTCGTCGACCAGCAGGCCGCCCTGCTGGCGCAGCGGGTGACCGAGCCGGGCACCGCCAAGTGCACCTACGGCACCGGCGCCTTCCTCCTCGCCCAGACCGGGGACCGGCCCCGGCGCGGCCCCCATGGCCTGGTCTCCTGCGTGGCCTGGCGGTTCGGCGGGCGCACCAGCTACTGCCTGGACGGCCAGGTGTACACCGCCGCCTCCGCGGTGCGCTGGCTCGGCGACCTGGGGGTGATCCAGGGGCCCCAGGACCTCGATCCGGTCGGCGGGACCGTGCCCGACACCGGGGGAGTCACCTTCGTACCGGCGCTCGCCGGACTCGCGGCGCCATGGTGGCGCGGCGACCTCAAGGGCTCGCTGACCGGCCTCGGCCTGGACACCACCGCCGGGCATCTGGTGCGCGCCCTGTGCGAGGGCATCGCCGCCCAGGTGGTGGAGATCGCCGAGGCGGCAGCCTCCGACCTGGGCGCGCCGCTGACCGTCCTGCGGGTCGACGGGGGGCTGACCCGCTCGGCGTTGCTGATGCAGACCCAGGCCGATCTGCTGCAACGGCCGGTGGAGGTGTCGGCGCTGCCGGATGTCACGGCGCTGGGCGTGGGCGCCGCCGCGCGGCTGGGGCTCGACCCGGGCCTCACCGTCGAGGAGGCGGTCCCGGCGTGGGAGCCCGCCGCCGTCTACGAACCGCGGATCAGCGCGGAGCGGGCCGCCGAGCGCCTGGCCGGTTTCCGTTCGGCCGTGGCCGCGCTGCTGGACCAGGCACCGGCGGCCGCCGCCCACGACTGAGGACCCCGCTGAGGACATCCGCCCAGGACCGCCGTGCACCAGGAGCCGTTCGCACCACCGAGCATCCGCACCACCGAGCAAGGGACCACAATGACCGTCACGACCACCGGTGACCTCCCCGGCGAGGTCTACGACGTGGCCATCATCGGCGCCGGGGTGGTCGGCACCGCCATCGCCCGCGAACTGGCCCGCCACCGGCTGCGGATCGCCCTCCTCGAGGCGTCCGACGACGTCGGGAACGGCACCTCCAAGGCCAACACCGCGATCCTGCACACCGGTTTCGACGCCACCCCGGGCACCCTGGAGGCCCGTCTGGTGCGCGAGGGCTACCAGCGGCTGACCGCCTACGCCGCCGAGACCGGCATCCCGCTGGAACCGCTCGGCGCGCTCCTCGTCGCCTGGGACGCCGAACAGCTCGCCGCACTGCCGGCACTCGCCGAGAAGGCCGTGCGCAACGGCTACGACGAGACGAGCATCCTCGACGCGGACGCGGTCTACGCCCGCGAACCCCATCTGGGACCGGGCGCCCTCGGCGCGCTCGAAGTCCCCGGGGAGAGCATCATCTGCCCCTGGACGACGACACTCGCCTACGCCACCCAGGCGGTGCGCGCGGGCGTCGCCCTGCATCTGAACTGCCCGGCCGGGGCCATCATCACCGGCGAGGACCACCACGAGATCGCCACCCCGCGCGGGGTGCTGCGCACCCGTCATCTGGTCAACGCCGCGGGGCTGTACTCGGACGAGATCAACCGGCGGCTCGGCCACGAGGAGTTCACCGTGACTCCACGCCGCGGCCAGTTGATCGTCTTCGACAAGTTCGCCCGCGGCCTGGTGGACCACATCCTGCTGCCGGTCCCCACCGCGCTCGGCAAGGGCGTCCTGGTGGCGCCGACCGTGTACGGCAATGTGATGCTCGGCCCCACCGCCGAGGACCTCGGCGACAAGACCGCCACCGGATCGACGGCGGACGGCCTGGCCTCGCTCCGGGAGAAGGGCGCGCGCATCATGCCGGAGCTGCTGGCGGAGGAGGTCACCGCGGTCTACGCCGGGCTGCGCGCCGCCACCGAGCACGGCGACTTCCAGATCCACGCCGACCCCGGCCGGCGGTATGTCGCCGTGGGCGGCATCCGGTCCACCGGACTCACCGCCTCGATGGCGATCGCCGCACATGTGGCGGAGCTGCTCACCGAATGCGGTCTGGACCCCGGGCCCGAGCGGGAGATCGAGCCCGTGCGGATGCCCACCATCGGCGAGGCGTTCCCGCGCCCCTACCAGCGCGCCGATCTCATCGCCGCCGACCCCGCGTACGGCACCGTGGTCTGCCACTGCGAACGCGTCACCCGAGGCGAGATCCGCGACGCGCTGACCGCCACCGTGCCACCGGGCTCGCTGGACGGCATCCGGCGCCGCACCCGGGCCCTCGGCGGGCGCTGCCAGGGATTCTTCTGCGGCGCCGCGGTGCGCGCCCAGTTCGACGCGGCCACCGCGGCCCAGGACCGGACGGAGGCCCGGCGATGACCCCCACCGACCGTACCCACCGCACCGTCGACGTGCTGGTCATCGGGGCCGGACCGGCCGGACTCGCGCTCGCCGAGCGGCTGGCCGCCGCCGGGGTGGACCGGGTCGAGGTCCTCGACCGCGAACAGCACGCGGGCGGCATCCCCCGCCACTGCCACCACACCGGATTCGGACTGCGCGATCTGCGCCGGGTGCTGACCGGCCCCGACTACGCCCGCCACCACATCGCCGCCGCCATCCGCGCCGGAGCGGACTTGCGCACCTCGGTCACGGCCACGGGCTGGGCGGGCCCGAGGACCGTGGACATCACCGGCCCGACGGGCCTGGAGCGGATCACCGCCACGGCCGTCGTCCTGGCCACCGGCGCCCGGGAACGCCCGCGCAGCGCCCGGCTGGTGCCCGGCACCCGGCCGGCGGGTGTCCTCACCACCGGCCAGCTCCAGCAGGCCGTCCATCTGCACCAGCAGAACGTCGGCCGACACGCCGTCATCGTCGGCGCGGAACGCGTCAGCTACTCCGCGGTGGCCACCCTGCGCCGGGCCGGGGCCGAGGTCGCCGCCATGGTCACCGACCAGCCCCGCCACCAGACCCATTTGGCGCGCCACCTCGGCACCCGGCTGCGTTATGACTTTCCGCTGGTCACCGACGCCACCGTGGCCGAACTGACCGGCCGAGGGCGGCTGGAGAGCGTGCGGCTGCGGCACCGGGACGGCAGGACGGCGGCCGTCGCCTGCGACACCGTGGTCTTCACCGGCGACTGGATCCCCGACCACGAACTGGCCAGAAGCGCCGGGATCGCCCTCGACCCCGGCACCCGCGGCCCGGCCGCCGACGCCGAGTTCCGCACCGGCGAACCCGGGGTCTTCGCCGTGGGCAATCTGCTGCACCCCGTGGAGACCGCCGATATCGCCGCCCTCGACGGCCGGTTGGCCGCCGGGCCGGTGCTGCGCCATCTGGCCGGCCGGCCGTGGACTCCCGGTGCGCTGCCGGTGCGGGTCGAGGCGCCACTGCTGTGGGTCTCGCCCAACCGGATCGCCCCGGACGGGCCCCGCCCGCCGCGCGGCCGGTTCACCCTGCGCACCACGCGGTTCCTGACCCGGCCGGTGCTCACCGTCGGCCAGGACGGCCGGACGCTGCACCGCGGGCGGCTTCCCCGCACGGTGGCGCCGGGCCGGCCGTTCCACCTGCCCGCCGACTGGATCGCCGGGGCCGACGCACACGGCGGCCCCGTACGCATCACGGTGGACTGACCGGCCTACGGCGCACCGACCGGATCCCGGCGCACCGACCGGCTCTCAGCCGAGGTCGCCGGGCGCACCGCGCAGCCGCTCCATCTCGCGCCGGTCGCGCTTGGTGGGGCGGCCCGCCCCGCGGTCGCGCAGCCCGATCGGCACGGTGTACTCGCGCGGCGGCGGAGGCGGGCTGTTGTCGACGAAGCACTCCGCGGCCACCGGCGCGCCGACCCGCTTGCGCACGATGCGCGAGACGACCACGACCCGGTCGCGCCCCGCATGGCGCAGCCGCACCTCGTCCCCGGGCCGCACCGGCTGCGCGGGCTTGACGCGCTCGCCGTTGACCCGGACGTGCCCCGCGCGGCAGGCCGAGGACGCCATGGAGCGCGTCTTGGTCAGCCGCACGGACCAGATCCAACTGTCCACCCGTACGGACCCCTCGTCTGAAGCCATACCCCGACTCTAATGTCTAAGGTGCGACGCATGAGCGCACATTTCGACGTGGTGGTTCTGGGAGCCGGCCCGGGTGGCTATGTCGCCGCGATCCGCGCCGCCCAGTTGGGCCTGACCACGGCCGTCGTCGAGGAACGCTACTGGGGCGGCGTCTGTCTGAACGTGGGCTGCATCCCGTCCAAGGCCCTGCTGCGCAACGCCGAGCTGGCCCATCTGTTCATCCATGAGGCCGAGACCTTCGGCATCCGGGTGACCGGCGAGGTGACCGTGGACTACCGCGACGCGTTCGAGCGCAGCCGCAAGGTGGCCGACGGGCGGGTCAAGGGCGTCCACTATCTGATGAAGAAGAACAAGATCACCCAGTACGACGGGCGGGGCACCTTCACCGGGCCCCACGAACTGCGGGTCACCCTCACCGGCGGTGACACGGAGACGGTCACCTTCGGCCACTGCGTCATCGCCACGGGCTCGCTCACCAATCTGCTGCCCGGCACCTCCCTCAGTGAGCGGGTGGTGACCTACGAGGAGCAGATCCTCGCCCCCACCCTGCCCGGCAGCGTCCTGATCGCGGGCGCGGGCGCCATCGGCGTGGAGTTCGCCTACATCATGCACAGCTACGGGGTGCAGGTGACGCTGGTGGAGTTCATGGACCGGATCGTGCCCCTGGAGGACGAGGAGGTCTCCGCCGAGCTCACCCGCCGCTTCCGCAGGCTCGGCATGAACATCCTGACCTCCACCCGGGTGGAGGCGATCAACGACACGGGCCCCGCGGTCAAGGTCATGGTGACCACGGGCGGCCAGCGGCAGACCCTGCAAGCCGCCCGGGTGCTCCAGGCCATCGGATTCCGGCCGCGGGTGGAGGGATACGGGCTGGAACACACCGGCGTCCGGCTGACCGAGCGGGGCGCCATCGACGTGGACGGCCGCTGCCGCACCAATGTGCCGCATATCTTCGCCATCGGTGATGTCACCGCCAAGCTGATGCTGGCGCACGCCGCCGAGGCCATGGGCATCGTCGCGGCGGAGACCATCGCCGGGGCCGAGACCATGGAGCTCGACTATGTGATGATCCCGCGCGCCACCTTCTGCCAGCCGCAGATCGCCAGCTTCGGCTGGACCGAGACCCAGGCGCGGGAGCGCGGCTTCGACGTCCGGGTGGCGAAGTTCCCGTTCACCGCCAATGGAAAGGCCCAGGGCCTCGGCGACCCGGTCGGCTTCGTGAAGCTCATCGGCGACGGCCGCCACGGCGAGCTGCTGGGCGGCCATCTCATCGGCCCCGAGGTCACCGAGCTGCTGCCCGAGCTCACCCTCGCCCAGCAGTGGGATCTGACCGCGCACGAGGTGGCCCGCAACATCCACGCCCACCCGACCCTCAGCGAGGCGGTGAAGGAGGCCGTCCACGGGCTCGCCGGACACATGATCAATCTGTGACCGCCGATGCCCCGCCCCGGCCGCCACCGGGTGTGCGACCGGGGGATATGCGCTAGACAGAGCTTGTGAAGGTGCGCTCGGCGCTGGGCTCGCGCAGTGTCGGCGGGCAGGTGTGCGCCCTGATGCTGATCATCGTGACGCTCCTGGTGCTCGCCGCGGGTGCCACGCTGTCCCTCCAGGCCCGCGGCAGCCGGGACAGCCAGGCCCGGACCACTGCCCTGACCGTCGCGCGGACCGTCGCCCTGGCCCCCGGCGTCCAGCGGGCGCTGGAGTCCCGCAACCCCTCCACCGCCCTCCAGCCCTTCGTCGAGAAGGTCCGGCACCGGACCGACGTCGACTACATCGTGGTGACCTCCCCCCGGGGCATCCGCTGGACCCATCCCAATCCGAAGCTGATCGGCAAGCGCATCGACCGCAGCCTCTATCCGGCCACGGCGGGCCGGACCTTCACCGACAGGGTCCCGGGCATCACCCGCTCGGCCCCCTCGATCCGTGCCGCCGTGCCGGTCACCGACGCCCGGGGCCGGGTGATCGGCATCGTCAACGCCGGGGTCTCCCTCCCCTCCGTGTCCCGGACGGTCGGCCGCCAACTGCCGATGATCTACGGCTCCACCGCGCTCGCCCTCGTCCTGGGCGGGGGCGGTGCGGCACTGGTGGCCCGGCGGCTGCGGCGCCAGACCCACCGGCTCGGCCCCGCCGAGATCACCAGGATGTACGAACACCACGACGCCGTGCTGCGCAGCGTCAGGGAGGGAGTCCTGATCATCGACGACGAGGGGCGGCTGCTGCTCGCCAACGACGAGGCGCTGCGTCTGCTGGGCCTCACGCCCGACGCGCACGGACGGCAGATCACCGACGCCGGACTGCCCCCGGAGATCGCCGGGCTGCTCGCCTCCGGCCGTGCGGCCACCGACGCGGTGTATCAGGTCGGGGACCGGCTGCTGGCGGTCAACCAGCGCCCGGCGGAACAGGACGGACAGCCCTGGGGCAGCGTCGCCACCCTGCGGGACACCACCGAGCTGCGTGCCCTGACGGACAAGGCCGACCGGGCCTACGCACGCCTCCAGCTCCTGTACGAGGCCGGCGTCCGGGTGGGCAGCAGCCTGGACATGGAGGGGACCGCCCAGGAACTGGCCCGGGTCGCCGTGCCGCGCTTCGCCGACTACGCCACCGTCGATCTGGACGAGGCCGTACTGCGCGGCGAGGAGCCGGGCGACCGCGACTCGCCGTTGCGCCGGGCCGCCTTCAGCGGTATCCGGCAGGACTCCCCGCTGCGGCGGGTCGGTGAGCATGTCTCCGCCTTCCCCGTCACCCAGCGGGCCGGCGGCACCGGTCAGGCGCGGGTGTTCCCCGTGGAGCGACTGCCGTCCTACCCCGACTGGACGCCGCAGGAGCCGGAGCGGCTGGGGTGGCTGGTGGCGTACGGCATCCGCTCACTGCTGACCGTGCCGCTCAGCGGGCGTGGCGTCCGGCTGGGCCAGGTGGCGTTCTGGCGCTCGGGGGACGCCCCGCCGTTCGACGAGGAGGACCGGTCCTTCGCCGAGGAGCTGGCCGGCCAGGCGGCCGTCGCCATCGACAACGCCCGCCGCTACGCGCGCGAGCACGCCACCACACTGGCCCTCCAGGAGAGCCTGCTGCCGCGCGGCCGCCCCGAACAGCAGGCCGTCGTCGCCGCCCAGCGCTATCTGCCCGCCCCCGGCGGGGTGCGAGGCGACTGGTTCGACGTCATCCCCCTGTCGGGGGCCCGGGTCGCCCTCGTCGTCGGCGATGTCGTCGGCCACGGGCTGCATGCCGCCGCGACCATGGGCCGGCTGCGCACCGCCGTGCTCAACTTCTCCGTCGTGGACCTTCCCCCCGATGAGCTGCTCGCCCGGCTCGACGACGTGGTCGACCAGGTCGACCGGGAGGAGACCGCCGTCAACGGCGGCATCGGGGCGGCGGGGGCCACCTGTCTGTACGCGGTCTACGACCCGGTCTCCCGGCACTGCACCCTGGCGCGGGCCGGTCATCCGCCCCCGGCCGTGGTCCACCCCGACGGCTCCGTGTCCTTCCTCGACCTGCCCGCCGGACCGCCGCTGGGGCTCGGCGGCCGGCTCTACGAGGCGGCCGAGACGCATCTGCCCGAGGGCAGCCGCCTCGTCCTCTACACCGATGGGCTGGTCCGGGACCGCGAACGGGACCTCATGACCGGGCTCGACCAGCTCCGTGACGCCCTCACCGATGCCGACCCCGACCCGGAGCGGGCCTGCGACGCCGTGATGGCCGCCCTGCTGTCGCCGCGCCGTACCGACGACGTCTGCCTGCTCATCGCCCGTACCACCGTGCTGGACGAGCGCCGGGTGGCCTCCTGGGAGCTGCCGCCGGACCCGGAGGTCGTGGCCCGGATGCGGGCGGCCGTCGCCCGCACCCTGGCCGACTGGAACCTGGAGGAGGCCGCCTTCACCACCGAGCTGGTGGTCAGCGAGCTGCTCGGCAACGCCATCCGGCACGCGGTCGGCCCCGTGCGGCTGCGGCTGATGCACAACCGCGCACTGATCTGCGAGGTCGCCGACGGCAGCACCACCGCACCGCATCTGCGCCGGGCGGCCACCACCGACGAGGGCGGCCGCGGGCTGTTCCTCGTCGCCCAGATGGTCCAGCGCTGGGGCACCCGCTACACCAGGAACGGCAAGATCATCTGGACCGAGCAGGATCTTCCGGACGCGGAACGCGCCCCGCGGTGACACCGGCCCGTACGGACCGGGCCCCGGCCGCCGTCCGCCTGACACCGGCCGGCCC
>NZ_JAHLEM010000182.1 GCF_018883605.1 Streptomyces niphimycinicus
ATGGTCCAGCGCTGGGGCACCCGCTACACCAGGAACGGCAAGATCATCTGGACCGAGCAGGATCTTCCGGACGCGGAACGCGCCCCGCGGTGACACCGGCCCGTACGGACCGGGCCCCGGCCGCCGTCCGCCTGACACCGGCCGGCCCCGGTCGCCGTCCGCGGCCCCCGTCACCCGCGTTCCGCCGCGGGTGACGTCAGGCCGAGTCCGTCGGCGCGCCCTCGTGCCGCTCCCACGCGACCTGGGCGAGGGCGGCCATGGTGGCCACGAGATCCGCCGCCTCGTCCGTGCCGTTCAGATGCCGGTACTCCGAGCCCACCGTGATCACCAGCCGCTCGGGGAGGCCCAGCGCCGGATAGGTGTTCTCCGCGATGAGGGTGCGGGCGGCCTCCAGAGCCGGGACCCCCGCCGTGTGCAGCGTCCGGGTGCGGTCCCGCAGATGCTCCAGATAGCCGATGTGGCCGCGGACCCCCTCCCGGTCGAGGACCGGTCCATGGCCCGGGACGATCACCTCGGCCCCGGTCGCGAGCACCCGCTCGCACGCCGCGATCACATTGTCCAGCGGGCCCGCCCAGTGCACCGCGTGGTCGCCGGGGTCCTGGGGGCCGGAGGCGAAGATGACATCGCCGGTGAACGCCACCTTCTGCCGCGGCAGATACGCCATCAGATCGCCCGCGGTGTGCGCGGACGGCAGACTGAACAGCCGCACCGGCACCTGGCCCACCCGCAGGTCGAGTTCGCCCACGAAGGTGAGCGTCGGCTCGACCACCTCGGTGCCGGACCAGTCGAACCGTCCGAAGTGGCGCTGGAGATACCAGCCGAGCGGGGTCGCCGGATCGCTGCCGTGCACCAGGGCGTGCAACTGCTGCGGCGAGGGCTCGTACTCGATATGGCCGAGTGCCTCGCGGGTGGCGACGACCTCCGCGTCCGGTACGACCTCCGCGCCCCACAGATGGTCGCCGTTGGCATGGGTGACGATCACCCGCTCGATCCGGGACCCGCCGGGCAGCAGGGCCCGGCTGCGTTCCAGGAAGTCACCGGCCATCCGCCGGTCGTAGGGGGTGTCGATCCAGGCGGCGGCGCCGTCGGGCGAGACGATCAGACCGCAGTTGGCCAGCCCCCATCCGGCGCTCGGGGTGGGGGACCAGATGTGCACACCGTCGGCCACGGTGAGGAGGGGCGATTGCGAGATCATGGACGCACACTATTCCCGCGCCGCACGCCCGCGGCAGGCGGCCCGCCCTCCGGGTGCTGGTACCCAGGTGCCAGGGCTGGTCACCCAGGTGTCGCACCGTCAGGCCGTCATCGGGCGGTCGGCAGGCCCGACCGGCGCCGGGAGCGTCGTGGCGCCCGCGAGATAGCGGTCCACCGCTGCCGCGGCGGAGCGGCCCTCGGCGATCGCCCAGACGATCAGCGACTGGCCACGGCCCGCGTCGCCCGCCACGAACACCCCCTCCGCGCCGGTGGCGAAGGACGCGTCGCGTGCGATGGTGCCGTGCTCGTCGAGTTCCAGCCCGAGCTGGTCGAACAGCCCGCTGTCCGGCTCCGGGCCACGGAAGCCGAGGGCCAGCAGCACCAGATCCGCCCGGAGCAACCGCTCGGTGTCCGGGCCGGGCCGGCCGTCGGCCCGGGCCCCGATCAGGCGCAGCGCCCGGACACCGCCGTACGGCCGCCGCGCGTCCGGTGCCGTCCCCTCGAAGCGGACGGTGGTCGCGGAGAAGACCCGCGCGTCCACGTCCGCCTCCGGAGAGGCCGCAAGCTCCCGCGCCTCCTCATGGGCGGCGGACATCCGGTAGATCTTGGGGTAGACGGGCCAGGGCTCGCCGTCGGCGCGTTCGTCGCCGGGCCGGGGGTGGATGTCGAGCTGGGTCACGGAGGCGGCGCCCTGCCGCAGCACGGTGCCCAGGCAGTCCGCGCCGGTGTCCCCGCCGCCGACGATGACCACATGCCTGCCCTCTGCGGTGATCGGCGGCCGGGCGTAGTCGCCCTCGCGTACCCGGTTGGCCATCGGCAGATACTCCATCGCCTGATGGATCCCGGCCAACTCCCTTCCCGGCACCGGAAGTTCGCGACAGGCCCGGGCGCCCACCGCTATCACGAGCGCGTCGTAGCGCGCCCGCAGCTCGGCGGCGTCCAGATCGGTGCCGACATCCACGCCGGAACGGAACTTGGTGCCCTCCGCCCGCATCTGCCCCAGCCGCCGGTCCAGATGGCGCTTCTCCATCTTGAACTCCGGGATGCCGTAGCGGAGCAGTCCGCCCACCCGGTCGTCGCGCTCGTACACCGCCACGGTGTGTCCGGCGCGGGTGAGCTGCTGGGCCGCGGCCAGGCCCGCGGGCCCGGAGCCGATGACGGCGACGGTCCGGCCGGACAGCCGCTCCGGTGGCTTGGGGGTCACATAGCCGCTCTCCCAGGCCCGGTCGGCGATGGCCACCTCGACGTTCTTGATGGTGACCGCCGGCTGGTTGATGGCCAGCACGCAGGCGCTCTCACAGGGGGCCGGACAGAGCCGGCCGGTGAATTCGGGAAAGTTGTTGGTGGCGTGCAGCCGCTCGCTCGCACGCAGCCAGTCGTCACGGGAGACCAGGTCGTTCCAGTCCGGAATGAGGTTCCCCAGCGGGCAGCCCTCGTGGCAGAACGGGATGCCGCAGTCCATGCAGCGGTCCGCCTGGGCGCTGATGATCGGCAGCAGGGCGCCGGGGGCCTGGACCTCGTTCCAGTCCCGCACCCGCTCGTCCACCGGACGCCGGGGCGGAAGACGACGGGGTGTGGTGAGGAAACCCTTGGGATCGGCCATGATGACCTCCCACTACCCGTGTCATGGTCTGGCCGCTTTCACCCCACTGTACGACCGCGGGTCAGCCGGTCCAGGGTCTCGGCGGCCTCGGCCATGATCCGGTCCACCAGCTCCGCACAGCAGGGCAGATCCCCGATCACCCCGGCCACCTGTCCGGAGGCCATCACCCCCGTATCGGTGCGGCCGTCCACCATCGACGCCTTCAGCAGCATCGGAGTGGTGGCGGCCAGCAGGACCTGGCTCCAGGTGAGGTCCTTGCCGTGCCGCATGGCCAGCCCGTCGCGCACCATCCGCGGCCAGCTCAGCCCGGCCAGCCGCCGGAAGGCGGCGGCGTGGCGCACGGCGCGCAGCAGCGCGGTGGTGCGGCCGGAGCGCTCCAGGGAGTCGACCAGCTCGCTGCGGAGCATCCGGTGCGGGAGCCCGTCCACCGCCGTGGTGACGGTGACATCGGTGACCGCCGCTTCCAGATAGCGCGCCTTCACGGCGTCCGGGACCGTGCTGTCGGAGGTGAGCAGGAACCGGGTGCCCATCGCGATCCCCGCCGCCCCGTAGGCGAGCGCGGCCGCCAGCCCCCGTCCGTCGTGGAAGCCGCCCGCGGCCACGACCGGGATGTCCACCGCGTCCACGACCTGGGGGAGCAGCACGGTGGTGGCCACCTGTCCGGTGTGGCCGCCGCCCTCGGCGCCCTGCACGAGCACCGCGTCCGCGCCCCAGCCCGCGACCTTCTCCGCATGGCGCCGGGCGCCCACGGACGGGATGACCACCACGCCCGCGTCCTTCAGCCGGTCGATCAGCTCACGCCTGGGGGCCAGCGCGAACGAGGCGACCCGCACCCCCTCCTCGACGATGATCCGCACCCGCTCCCCGGCGTCCCCGGCGTCGGCGCGCAGATTGACGCCGAAGGGCGCGTCGGTGCGGGCGGCCACCTCGCGGACGGCCGAGCGCAGCCGCTGGGGCGACATGGTCGCGGAGGCCAGGATGCCCAGCGCCCCGGCGTTCGCCACGGCCGACACCAGCCGGGGCCCGGCCACCCACCCCATGCCCGTCTGGACGAGCGGGTGGCGCACTCCGACGAGCCTGGTCAGCGGGGTGTCCATCAGGACGGCACCTCCCGCTCGCGGGCCCCCGCCGGGTCGATGACCTCCCGGATCAGCCGCAGCTCGGCGGGGGTCGGCTCCCGGGTGTACGGGACGTGGTCGGCGATGTCGAGGGGGAAGCCGGTGGCCTCCCGCACCGCCTCGGCGGTCACCCCCGGATGCAGGGAGCGCACCCGCAGGGTGTGGTCGGGCGTGGCGAAGTCGAGGACCGCGAGATCGGTCACCACACACCGCAGATCATGGAATCGGGCGGCTGGCCCTACGGCCGCCGCCCGGTCGTAGCCGACCCCGCACACCATGTCGACGCGTTCCACGAAGACCCGCCGCGAATGCCGGGGCACCCAGTAACTCGTCGGATTGTTGAGGGTGTTGACCGGCGCTCCGCGCACCCCCAGCAACTGCCGCCTGGGCCGCTTCCAGTCGCCGACGCAGGTGATGTTCTGATTGCCGTGGCGGTCGAGCTGGCTCGCGCCCATCATCACATGGCGCCGCCCGCCGGTGACCATCGCCAGATGCGCCCGGTACGGCAGCCACCCCTCCACCACCTCCGGATCGCCGCCGACGATCATCGCCTCGCCGTCCGTCAGCAGCAGCTCGGGCGCGAAGGTGAGCCTGGCCAGCCGGGCGCCGACCCTGGGCACCGCACCCATCGGGGCGGCCAGGATCTCTCCGTCGCCCCGCCATGCCTCGGCACAGGCCACCACGCAGTACTCGGCCCGGGTCACCCCGCCGGTCATACGCCCTCCTTCCCGAATGCCGCGACCGCGGCCCGGTACCGCTCCTCGTCCCCGGACAGAAACCGCTCGGTGAACTCCCGCCACGCCTCCGGATCGGCGGCGGCCTTGGCGTACGCGCTCTGGAACGCCTCGTCCCGCCCGTAGTCGGGGGCGCAGGAGGTGAAGTGCGCGCCCTGCGGAGTCTCGATCACGCCGGTCACCGCATGCCGTTTGACCAGCAGCGTCTGCGGACGGCCCGCGTCGGCGAACTCGGCGGTGCCGACGACGCGTTCGCAGGAGAGATACGCCTCGGCCGCCGCCTCGCAGAACAGGTCGTCGAAGTACGGATCGGGCCCGAGGTACTGTCCATTGCCCTGTGCGTCCGCCCGATTGAGGTGCACCAGCGCCACATCCAGCCGCAGCGCGGGCACCGCCACCAGCTCCTCCCCGTCCTCGTACGGCGAAGTGACCGTCCGCAGCGAGGGGTTGACCGTCATCACGTCCGAGCCCAGGCCCGCGCGGACGGGCAGGAACGGCAGCCGGTGCACGGCGGCGGTCAGCCCCCACATCATCATCGCCTCGTCCAGCTCGGTCAGTTCGATCTCCCCCCGCTCGCGGGCCGCCCGGAAGTGCGGCTCCAGGGGGATCGAGTCGAGCGTCGCGAACGCCGTCACCAGCCTGCGGATCTTCCCGGCGGCGGCCAGCAGCCCGACGTCCGGGCCGCCGAAGGAGACCACCGTCAGATCGGTGACATCCGACCGCAGCAGGGCGCGGACCAGGGCCATGGGCTTGCGCCGTGAGCCCCATCCGCCGATGCCGACCGTCATACCGCTGCGGATCCGGCCGACGGCCTCCTCGGCCGTCATCGTCTTGTCGGCCAACGCCGCTCACCCCTTCCCGGTGCTTCTGGTGACGAACGCGTCGCGGTGCCCATCGGACAGGCCCGCCAGATTGGCCTCGAAGGTGAAGCCCTGCTCGAAGCGGTAGCTGCGGTGCACATCGACCGGGTCGATACCGTTGATGGCCGCCTTCGCCAGGCGCAGCAGCGCACCGTCCTTGGCGGCGATCTCACCGGCCAGCTCCAGCGCCGCCTCCCGCAGCGCGGCGCGCGGGACGACCCGCCACACCGAGCCATGGCGGTGCAACTCCCCGGCGGTCGCGGTGCGCGAGGTGTAGTACAGCGCGCGCATCAGATGCTGCGGGACCAGCCGCGCCAGATGGGTGGCCGCGCCCAGCGCGCCCCGGTCCAGCTCGGGCAGGCCGAAGGTGGCGTCCTCGCTCGCCACGATCGCGTCGGCGTTCCCGGCCAGCCCGATGCCGCCGCCCAGGCAGAAGCCGTGGACGGCGGCGACGACCGGGACCGGGCAGTCGTAGACGGCGGCGAACGCCTCGGCACAGCCGTGGTTGGCGCCGATGAGCGCCGTATGGCCCTCGGCCGCCTGGATCTCCTTGATGTCGACGCCCGCGTTGAAGCCCCGGCCCTCGGCGGCCAGCACCACACACCGCACCGACGGATCGGCGCCCGCGCCGCGCAGCGCCGCGGCCAGCTCGTACCAGCCCTGGACGGGCAGGGCGTTGACGGGCGGGAAGTCCATGGCGACCAGGCGGACGCCGGCCGCCGGTGCGGAGGTGGAGACACCCATGAGCAGATCCGCTACCTTTCCACCAAACATTTGTTAGGTGAGAAGGTAGCAGCGCTCACCGCACAGCGGGAGGTGTCTCGTGGCCGTCACCATCGATCTCGCCGGGCGCGTCGCCGTCGTCACCGGCGGCACGCGCGGCGTCGGAGCGGGGATCACCCGGGCCCTGCTCAGCGCCGGGGCCGAGGTGGTGATCTGTGCGCGCCACGCCCCGGGCAAGCCCGTCGAGGCGAACGGGCGCACCGCAAGCTTCGAACAGCTCGACGTCCGGGACGCGGACGCGGTCGCCGCGTTCTTCGACCGGCTGCGCCGCACCCACGGGCGGCTCGATCTGCTGGTCAACAACGCCGGAGGAAGCCCCTACGGGCTGATCGCCGAGGCCGGGCAGCGGCGCGCCGCGCGCGTCGTCGAACTCAATCTGATCGCTCCCATGACCGTCTCCCTGAGCGCCTATGAGCTGATGCGCCGGCAGGAGGGCGGGGGCTCCATCGTGATGATCGGCAGCGTCAGCGGCACCCGGCCGTCCCCCGGCACCGGGCCCTACGGAGCCGCCAAGGCGGGGCTGGAGAACCTCGCCCGCACCCTGGCCGTGGAGTGGGCCCCCGCGGTCCGGGTCAACACGCTGGTGCTCGGCATGGTCCGCACCGAACTGTCGCATCTGCACTACGGGGACGAGGAGGGCATCGCGGCCGTCGGCCGGACCGTGCCGCTCGGGCGGCTGGCCGAGCCCGTCGAGGCCGGTACCGCCTGTGTGTTCCTCGCCTCCGGGCTGGCCGAGTACATCAGCGGCGCCAGCATCGCCATCCACGGAGGCGGGGAGCGCCCCGCGTTCCTCGACGCCGCCAACGTCAACCAGCAGGCCCCCGGCACCGGCCGGACCGACCCACGGGAGGACTGAGATGAGCGGACTCTGCGACGGGCGCGTCACCGTCGTCACCGGAGCGGGCCGCGGCCTCGGACGGGCGCATGCGCTCGCCTTCGCCGCCGAGGGCGCCAAGGTCGTCGTCAACGACCTCGGGGTGGCCCCGGACGGCGCCGGGGCGTCGGCGGGGCCGGCCCAGGAAGTCGTCGAGGAGATCCGGGCCGCGGGCGGGGAAGCGGTCGCGCACGGCGGGGACATCGCCACCACCGACGGCGCCGCCTCCCTCGTCGCCACCGCCCTCGACACCTACGGCCGGCTCGACACCCTCGTCAACAACGCCGGGTTCCTGCGCGACCGCATGCTCGTCAACCTCGGCGAGGACGACTGGGACGCGGTGATCCGCGTCCACCTCAAGGGCCACTTCCTGCCGCTGCGGCATGCCGCCGCCCACTGGCGCGCCGAGGCGAAGGCGGGCCGTACGCCTCTCGCGCGGGTGGTCAACACCAGCTCCGGGGCCGGGCTGCTGGGCAGCGTCGGACAGGGCAACTACTCCGCGGCCAAGGCCGGGATCCTCGGCCTGACCTCGGTGGCCGCCGCCGAACTCGGCCGCTACGGCGTCCAGGTCAACGCCATCGCACCGGCGGCCCGCACCCGGATGACGGAGACGACGTTCGCCGGTGCCATGGCCGCCCCGGACGACCCCGCCGCCTTCGACGCGATGGCCCCCGCCAATGTCTCACCGCTCGTCGTCTGGCTCGGCTCGGCCGCCTGCGCCGGGGTCACGGGCCGGGTCTTCGAGGCGGAGGCCGGGCGGATCACCGTCATGGAGGGCTGGCGGCCGGGCCCGACCGCCGAGAAGAGCGCCCGCTGGAACCCCGTGGAGGCGGGCGAGGCCGCCCGGAAACTCCTCGCCGAGGCCGAACCGCCACGACCCGCCTACGGGGCACCCTGACGGACTGTCCGGCCCCCGCGGGATGGGGACAGCCCCCGTAAGGGACGGACGGCAGCGGGATGGAGTCCGGTGCGCCGCGACGGCACGATGAACCGCGAACGGCACACGGGGACAAGGCGAGGAGCGGGGTTCGTGGGAGCTCGGGTGAAGCGCGCGGCGCTGTGGACGGGGATCGGCGCGCTGGCGGTGACGGCGGCCCTCACCATCGCCACGGCCCAGGGGGAGCCGGCCGGGCCGCCGGCGCCGTCCGGCTTCGAGGAGGGCGTCGGCCGGACGGTGCGGGACGGCTTCCCGGGCGCGGTGGCCTACGCGCGGCGCGGCGACGACGAGTGGCGGACGGCGGCCGGGGTCGCGGACCGGGCGACCGGCGAGCGCGCCAGGACCCAGCAGCGGTTCCGGATCGCCAGCAACACCAAGGCGTTCGTCTCCACGGTGCTGCTGCAACTGGAGGGCGAGGGGCGGCTGTCCCTCGATGACAGCGTGGAGAAGTGGCTGCCCGGCGTCGTCCAGGGGAACGGCAACGACGGTAGGGCCATCACCATCCGTCAACTGCTCAATCACACCTCGGGGATCTACGACCCCACCACCGAAGCCTCGTTCTTCGCCCCCTATCTGGAGGACGGCGACCGGGACCATGTCATCACCCCGCGCGAGGTGATCACCCGCTCGGTCCGGCACCGGCCGGAGTTCGCCCCCGGCACGGGCTGGTCGTACTCCAACACCAACTATCTGCTCGCCGGGCTGGTGATCGAGGCGGTGACCCACCGCTCCGCGTCCGACGAGATCCACCGCAGGATCCTCGCCCCGCTGGGGCTGAAGGACACCTCCTTCCCGGTGACCGACCCCGCCGTGCACGGCTCCCATCTGCACGGCTACGACCTCAAGGGCCGCGATATGACGCGGTTCAGCCCCTCCTACGACTGGACCGCCGGAGCCATGATCTCGACCGTGGACGAGCTGGCCCGGTTCGAGCGGGCGCTCTTCGGCGGCGAGCTGCTGCGCCCCGCCCAGCAGCGCGAGCTGAAGACCCCGGTGGAGTTCCCCGACGCCCCGGCGTACGGACTCGGGGTGCGGCGCATGGAGGTGCCGTGCGGCACCGGCGCGCGGCGGAAGGCCGCCCCGCTCACCGTCTGGGAGACCGACGGCGCGGGCCCCGGCTACACCAGCGTCTCGCTCACCACCGACGACGGCGAGCGTCAACTGGTCCTGGCCGCCACCACCTACGACCTCGCCGCGGAGCTCAAGGGCGACCCGCCCGTACCGAACAGCAAGGGGCTCCAGGAGGCGCAGGCGGCGGTCCTGTGCGGCTGAGCCCCGTGCATGGGGGAGGAGCCGGGGCAGGCCCGCCACCTCGCTCAGGAGCGCGCCGCCGGGACGAACTGGGCCACGATGGCCCGGCGGCCCGTCGTGGATGTCGAGCGGGGCGCGGACGGCGTGGGTCCGCATGCCCGCGAGTCCGGCACCCCTATGACGCCCCGCTGCGACACCGCCCCGCGGCCTCCGGCCCGCTCCGCGTTCTTCATAGCATGCAGAATCCGGGCATACGAGCCCTATGGTGTGACGGACGGCGGGAGGGACAGCAGATGGCCGAGGCGGACGCCGTCATCGTCGGGTCCGGTGTCAACGGCCTCGTCGCCGCGGCGGAGCTGGCCCTGGCGGGATGGTCCGTCGTCCTGGTGGAACGCGAGCCGAACATCGGCGGGTTCATCGCCACCGAGGAGCGCACCCTGCCCGGCTATCTCCACGACACCTACTCCTCATGGCATCCGCTGTTCGTCTCCGGCCCGGCCTACGCGCGTCTGGGGGAGCAGTTGCGCCGCCATCCCTCTTCTTCGGAGGGAATCCCCGCCTTCAGGCGGGGAGGGAATCCGATCCTGAGCCCTGCGGCGCGGAGCGCCGCAGGGTCGCTGCGGAATGCTCCCCCACGGCCCGAGCTTAGTCAGGCCGTTTCTGGTTCTCGATGTAGCCCTTGACCACTTGGAGTGGTGCGCCGCCGCATGAGCCGGCGAAGTAGGAGCCGGACCAGAAGCGGCCGTGCATGACCGCCTGGTTCACGCGGCCGGTGAACTCCTGCCGCAGGCGTCGGGAGCTGACGCCCTTCAGAGAGTTGACCAGGTTCGACAGGGCGACTTTCGGCGGGTAGTGCACCAACAGGTGCACGTGATCTTCTTCGCCGTTGAACTCGGTCAGGTCGGCGCCGAAGTCCTCACAGACCTTCCGCATGACCTCTTCGCACCTGGTCAGCATGGCGTCGTTGAAGACGTTCCGCCGGTACTTGGTGACGAACACCAAGTGTGCGTGCAGGTGGTGGACGACGTGACGGCCTCGCCGTACGTCGGGATTAGGTTCCCAACGCGGTGACATGAACCAATGCTACGATTTTGACCGGCCTGAAAGCTGAAGGGGGTGGGCCGGATGATTCGTGCGTACCAGTTCCTCATGCGGCCCACCGTGGGTCAGCAGGTCGCGCTCGGCGAGATGCTGCGGGACCACTGCTCGCTCTACAACGGGGCGTTGCAGGAGCGTCGGGACGCCTACCGTCACGTCTCGAAGACGACGGTCCGGTACGGGCAGCAGTCCGCACAGCTCAAGGAGATCCGGGCGTTCGACCCCGAGCGGCAAGGCCGCTGGTCCTTCTCGTCGCAGCAGGCCACGTTACGGAGGCTGGACAAGGCGCTCGACGCGTTCTTCCGACGAGTCAAGGCCGGAGAGAAGCCCGGATACCCCCGCTTTCGGGGCGTGAACTGGTTCGACACAGTGGACTTCCCGAAAGACGGCGACGGCTGCCGCTGGGATTCCACCCCGCACGACCCAGTGACCCGTGTCCGCTTCCAGGGCGTCGGCCACGTCAGGGTCAACCAGCACCGTCCGGTGGTCGGCAAGGTCAAGACCGTCAGCGTCAAGCGCGAGGGCAAGCACTGGTACGTGGTGCTGACCGCTGAGAAGGCCCAGCCCGAGCCTTGGCCCGCGACCGGCAGCGTGGTCGGCATCGACCTGGGGATAGCCAACTTCCTCGCCGACTCAGGCGGCGGGTTCGTCGCCAACCCCCGCCACGGCCGGAAAGCCGCCGCGAAACTCCAAGCCGCACAGCAGGCCCTCAGCCGGTGCAAGCGCGGTTCCAAACGCCGCCGCAAGGCCGTGGAGACCGTGGCCCGGCTGCACCGCAAGGTGCGCCGACAGCGCCTGGACCACGCACACAAGACCGCGCTGGACCTCGTCCGCGAACACGATGTCATCGCGCACGAAGACCTCAAGATCCGCAACATGAGCAGCGCACCCGCACCGAAGCCGGACCGCGACCAGCCGGGCGTCTTCCTGTCCAACGGGGCCGCTGCCAAGGCCGGGCTGAACCGCTCGATAGCCGATGCCGGATGGGGGGTGTTCCTCGCGATCCTGAACGCCAAGGCTGAAAGCGCCGGACGGGAAGTGATCGCTGTGGACCCCCGCAACACCTCCCGACGGTGTCCCGCGTGCGGGCACACAGCCAAGGAGAACCGGCCCACACAGGAGAACTTCCACTGCGTCTCGTGCGGCCACAACGCACACGCGGACACGGTGGGCGCCCTGAACGTTCTACGGGCCGGGCTGGTCCGTCGCCACGCCGCACCGGCATAGCGAGAAGCCACCCCGTTTACGGGGTGGAGGAGTCACGGGCTGGAGTACCGCAACACCGACGAGTGGGCACCGCCAGCGTGGCCGACGACGGCCGGGTCACCCTGGCTCACCGCGATCCGCGGCGCACCACCGAGGTTTTCGCGCACGACGAGGACAGGGCCGCGTATCTGGCCGCGCTCGGCCGGCTGGGCGACCATATGGCGGCGATCGGCGGCCTGATGAGCGGTGAGCTCCGCACGGCTATTCCGCTACGGACGCGCCGCGATGCAGATCCATGTGGCGCTCTCCCAGCCGCTGGGCTGGCGCGACGCGCGGCTGAACACGATCCCGGTCGTGCATCTCTCCGACGGGTCCGGCAGCACCGGTATCGCCTGCGCCGAGGCCGAGGCGGGCCTGCTGCCCCGGCGGCCCACGGTGGTCGTCGGCCAGCAGTACGTCCTGGATGCCGGCCGGGTGCCGCCCGGGGCCGCCGCTCTGTGGCTACAGTTGCAGGAGACGCCGTCCACGCCGCGCGGGGACGCGGCCGGTGAACTGGACACCGCTCAGGGCTGGACGCCGGAGCTGGCCCACGGCTACGCCGACCGGGTCCTGAACCGGATCGCCGGGCACGCGCCCGATCTGCCCGGCAAGGTCCTCGCCGTCGATGTCATCGCGCCCCCGGACCTCACCCGCCGCAACCCCAACGCGGTCGACGGCGACCCGTACGGTGGCTCGCTCGAACTCGACCAGAGCTTTCTCTGGCGCCCGCTGCCCGCCTCGGGACGGCATGCCACCGACATCCGCGGGCTCTGGCACATCGGCGCGTCCACCCACCCGGGGCCGGGGCTGGGCGGCATCTCCGGGCACATGGTGGCCACCACGCTCACCACAGGGGCCCGATTCGCCCGCCTGCCCCGGCTCTCACCCGGGCGCCGGATCAGAGGCTGACGCCGTGTGACCGCAGATAGGCGAGCGGGTTGACGTCCGAGCCGTAGCCGGGCCCGGTGCGGATCTCGAAGTGGAGATGGGGTCCGGTGGCGTTCCCGGTCGAGCCGGAACGGCCGATCTGCTGGCCGCCGTTGACGCTCTGCCCGGCCCGCACCGACAGTTGCGAGAGATGGGCGTACTGGCTGTACTTGCCGTCCGGATGCCGGATGACCACCTGATAGCCGTATGCGTCGCCCCAGCCCGCCGAGACCACGTGGCCCGTGCCCACGGCCTTCACCGAGGTGCCGATGCCGACGGGGAAGTCCACGCCCGTGTGGTAGCCGCTCGACCAACTGGAGCCGGCCGCCCGGTAGGCGGTGCTCGGGTTGACGCCGCTGACGGGGGCGGTGAAGCCCGAGGAGGCGACGCGCTTGGTGTTCTGCTCCCGGCTGTCGTGGGGCTTCTCGGCCTTCGGCTGCGGTGCGGGCTTCGCCTTGGGCTTCGGCTTGGGCTTCTCCTTGGGCTGGTGGTGGCGCTCGGGTTCCGCCTTGGGCTTGGCGGTGGCCTTACCGCCCTTCAGGGAGAGCTTCTGACCGGGGTAGATCAGATCCGGATCGCCGCCGATCGCCTCGCGGTTGCTCTCGTAGAGCGCCTCCCAGCCGCCGGTGACATCGTGGGAGTCGGCGATACCGGACAGCGAGTCGCCGCTGACGACCACATAGCGGCCGGACTTGGTGGAGTTGTGCCCCGGGAGGCTGGTGGGGGTGGGCTTGCTCGCCGCCGCCTGCCGGGCCTGCTCGGGCCGCTGTGCCTTCTTGACCGGGGCGGCGGACGTCTTGACGATCTTCGGCGCGCTCTGCGGCGCCGCCTCGCCCCGGGTCAGCCCGGCCTTGCCCGAACACACCGGCCAGGCGCCGGGGCCCTGGCCGTCGAGCACCTTCTCCGCGACCGCGATCTGCTGGTCCTTGGTGGCCAGATCGGCCCGTCCCGCGTAGGCGGTGCCGCCGTACGCCTCCCAGGTGCTCTGCGTGAACTGAAGCCCGCCGTAGAAGCCGTTGCCGGTGTTGATGTCCCAGTTGTGGGTGGACTCGCACTGGGCGACCTTGTCCCAGGTCTCGCCCGAGGCCGCGGACGCGCCCGCGGCGCCGATGAGCGGAAGGGCGATTCCGGCGCCGCCCGCCGTGACGCTCAGTGAGGCACGGGAGATGCGGTTGGGCTTGTAACGGCGGTGGCGTCCCCGTAAGGGCATGGACGGCTCCTTCTCGTGCTGCCGGGTGCGGCGCGCTGCCGGGCGGGCCAAAGATAAGGGGGCCGATTTGGCCACAACAAGAGGGGGATCGCCTAGAACGAGGGCCGCAGCGCGCTGTGCTGCGGCCCTCTTCGGTTTATGTGATGTGCATCACACTATTTCCGTCGGTGGTACGAGCCGAACGCAGGGTGACGGCCGCCCCCGCCCCGCCCACCCGTGAACGTGCCGCCGCCCGGAGCGCAGGCCCCGGGCGGCGGTGTGCGGCGCACTACCGGACGGTCAGCGGCGGACGGCGAGCGACACCGCGAAGCGGCCCTGCGCATCGGTCCACCAGCGCCGCGAGTCCATCCCCGCGGCGGCCAGTTCGGCCCGCACCTTCTCCTCCCGGAACTTGCTGGACACCTCCGTACGGACCTCCTCCCCGGCCGTCAAATGGACCGCGAGATCCATGGCGGGGATCTTCGCCGTGAGGTCCTTACGGGCCCTCAGCCGCATCTCGATCCACTCCTCCTCGGCATTCCACACCGCCACGTGGTCGAAGTCGGACGGGTCGAAGTCGGCGCCCAGTTCGCGGTCGAGCACCGCCAGCACGTTCTTGTTGAACGCCGCGGTGACCCCCTGCGCGTCGTCGTAGGCGGAGACCAGCGTGGCCTCGTCCTTGACCAGGTCGGTGCCGACCAGCAGCGCGTCGCCGGGCGCCAGCAGATCGCTCACCGAGGCGTAGAACGCGGCCCGCTCGGCAGGCAGCAGATTGCCGATCGTGCCGCCGAGGAAGGCCAGCAGCCTCGGCCTCGGGGTGTCGTCGGGCAGTGCGAGTCCGTTCATGAAGTCGGCGACCAGCGCGTGCACCGTCAGCCGCGGATGTTCGGCCAGCAGGGCCTCCCCGGCCAGTTCCAGTGCGCTCTCGCTCACGTCGACGGGGACGTAGACGCGCAGATCCGGCAGCGCCCGGATCAGGTGGCGGGTCTTCTCGGAGGAGCCGGAGCCCAGTTCGACCAGGGTGCGGGCCCCGGTGGCGTCGGCGATCTCCGCCGAGCGGGCGATGAGGATCTCCCGCTCGGCACGGGTCGGGTAGTACTCCGGCAGCCGGGTGATCTCCTCGAAGAGCGCGCTTCCCCGGGCGTCGTAGAACCACTTGGGCGGAAGCTGTTTGGGGGTGCTGGTCAGCCCCTCGGCCACATCGGCGCGCAGGGCGGCCGCGGTGGCATCGGCGGGCAGGGTGCGGGTGACGGTGAAGGGGCTCAACGGGAAGCCTCCTTAAGGGCGGTGAGCAGTACATCGGTGCGGGTGGCGGTGAGCAGGGTGCGGTCGGGGACCTCGGTCCAGCCGGGGTCCTGGTCGTACGGCTCGGAGGCCACCACCACGCCCCGGTCCGGTTCGGCCAGGTACCACAGGGTGTCGCCCCAGGCGGTGGCGGCGATGGTCGCCCCGTCCATGAGCAGCAGGTTCAGCCGTGAGTCGGGGGACGCGCCGGCGAGCTGCTCGACGGCCTCGGCCAGCGCCTCCGGCGGCTCGTGGCCCAGCCGCAGCCGGCGCAGCACCAGCGCCCAGACGAACGCCGAGTCGCACCGCGCCTCCAGGCCGAGCAGATCCACGGGCGGCAGCGAGGCGGCGAGATCCCCGACCGCGTGCGGCCAGTCGCGGATCGCCCCGTTGTGGCTGAACAGCCAGGTCCCGGCGGCGAACGGCGCGGCGCCCGCCTCACCGTCCGCACTGGCCTCGGTGGCGTCCCTTACGGCGGCCATCAGCGCCCCGGTCCGCACCACGCGGGCGAGGTCGGCGAACGACAGATCGCCCCAGATGGGCCCGGCGCGGCGGTAGCGCGCGGGCACCGGGTCGCCCGACGCGTACCAGCCGACGCCGAACCCGTCGGCGTTGACCGTGCCGTGCGCCTGCCGCCGCGGCGCCCACGACTGCCGGAACAGGCTGTGCTCGGGCGCCATGACCACCTCGCCGATGGGGGTCCGCGGCCCGAGATACGCCAGATGCCGGCACATCAGGACGCGTCCCGAGCGGTGCGGAAACCCGAGAAGATCTGGCGGCGCACCGGCAGGTCCCAGTTGCGGAACGTGCCCCGGCAGACGACCTCGTCCACCGCGAAGGAACCGCCGCGCAGCACCTTGTGCGCCGGGCCGAAGAAGACTTGCGAGTACTCGCGGTAGGGGAAGGCGCGGAACCCCGGGTAGGGCAGGAAGTCGCTGGAGGTCCACTCCCACACATCGCCGATGAGCTGCCGCACCCCCAGCGGGGAGGCGCCCTTCGGATAGCTTCCCGCCGGTGCCGGCCGCAGATGGCGCTGGCCGAGGTTGGCCCGGTCGGGGGCCGGGTCGGCGTCGCCCCACGGATAGCGCCGGGACCGGCCGCTGTCCGGGTCGTGGCGGGCGGCCTTCTCCCACTCCTCCTCGGTCGGCAGCCGCCGCCCCGCCCAGCGGGCGTAGGCGTCCGCCTCGTACCAGCTCACATGCACCACCGGCTCCTGGGGCGGTACCGGCTCGGTCACCCCGAATCGGCGGCGCAGCCACTGCCCGCCCTCGCGCCGCCAGAACAGCGGGGCGGCCAGGCCGTGCTCCTGGATGTACGCCCAGCCCTCGGCCGTCCACCAGCGCCGCTCGCCGTAGCCGCCGTCGGCTATGAACCGCTCGTACGCGCCGTTGGTCACCGGTGTGGTGTCGATGTGGAAGGCCGGGACCAGCCGGTGGTGCGCGGGCCGCTCGTTGTCCAGCGCCCAGGGCTCGGTCGAGGTGCCCATGGTGAACGGGCCGCCCGGGATCAGCACTTCCTCGGGCAGCGCCGCGCCGTCCGCCGTGTCGGGCGGCGGCGGGGCGGTGAGCGCGGCGGGTCCGCGGCGCAGTTGGTGGGTGATGAGCATCGTCTCGTCGTGCTGCTGCTCATGCTGCGCGATCATGCCGAAGGCGAAGCCCGCGTCGACCAGCGGGGCGCCGCGCAACTCGATCCGCTCCAGGATGTCCAGCACCCGGCCGCGCACCTCATGGACGTAGCCGCGGGCCTCGGCGGGCGCCAGCAGCGGCAGGGAGGGCCGCTCGGCGCGCGGATGCTCGAAGGCGTCGTAGATCGAGTCGATCTCGGGGCGCAGCGCGTCCCGGCCGCCGACCGCGCGCAGCAGCCACTGCTCCTCCTGGTTGCCGATATGCGCCAGATCCCAGACCAGCGGGGACATCAACGGGGAGTGCTGGGCGGTGAGGTCGGGCTCGTCCACGCACGTGGTGAGGGTGTGGGTGCGCTCGCGCGCGGTACGCAGTGCCAGCTCGGCGCGCCGGCGCAGCACCTCGGGATCGATGGTGAGGTCCGAGTCGGGGGCGGTCATGGCCGTCCCTCCTTACCGGTGAGGGGAGCGAGCAGATCGTCGGCGGGACATCGGCCGCGGGCCACATAGCGGTCGGTGAAGGCGGCGACGGCGGCGGTGATGGCGGGGGAGGCGCCGATGCGGGGCAGTGCGTCCAGCGCCGTGGCGAAGCAGCTCACGGCGACGGCCCGCAGCTCGGGGTCGGCCAGACCGTGGCGCGCCGCGGCCCGCCACAGCCGATTGCCCGGTGCGGGGCGTGCGGCCGCCGTCTCGGCGAGCGGTTTCACCACCCGGTAAACCGTTTCAGCAGCCTGCGGGTCGTCGAAGAGGGCCACGGTGACGGCGAGGGGGACGATCCAGCCGTCCTCACCGCTCTGCGCGTCGATCATGCGCAGTTCCAGATGGCCGCGCGGGCGGACGGGGGGAAAGAGCGTGGAGGCGTGGAAGTCGAGATCGTCGAGGGTGGGCGGCCGGGGCAGCCCGGTCCTGGCCCACTGACGGAAGGTCACCCCGGACGGCACCGCCCAGGGCCCCTTCTCGTCCCGGATGGCCATCACGGGCGCGTCCAGCACATAGTGCGTCCAGGCGGTGCGGGGATCCCCGCCGTCGGGCGGGGCGTGGGTGCGGCCGGGCTCCATCGCCGTCCACACCGCCTGCCGGGTGGAGCGGTAGCCCGTGGGGCGGCCCTGGCGCAGCGGCGAGTTGGCGAACGCGGCGGTCAGCACCGCGCCCAGCAGATGGGCGAGCCGCCAGCGCCGTGCCATGCCGAGCGGACCGGGCTCCTCGTGCCCGGCGTCCACGCAGACCTGCACGGAGGCGGTGCTGCACATCATGGAGCGCCCGGCCGGTCCCCGGCGGTCGAAGTAGCTCTCCATGCACTCGTACCGGGGCGTGGTGAGGAACCGTCTCGGCGGGCGCCAGGGGTCGTGGCCATGGCCGGCCAGGCCGAGGCCGAGCCCGGCGAGAAGGGATCGTACGAGGACCAGATCGGCGGCGGCGGACTCCACGCACGCGGTGAGGGAGTCGGCCGGAAGGGAGCTGAGCTCCACCTGGCCGCCGGGTTCGAAGGTGATGGCGGACCGCAGCGGCAGTCCGCGCAGGGCGGTGACCGCGGCTTCGAGCCGGGCCGCCTCGATGGGTCGTGCGGGGATGTGCGGGTCGTACAGGAGCCATTCGAGCTCGACTCCGATGCGGCGCGGCGGCCCTGTCTTGAAGCAGATGCCGTGCAGCCGGGCCTCCATCTCGGCCTCGCTGATCGCCTTGTCGTCGGGCACTGTCTCTCTCCCGTCCCGTTCCGGCATCGGCTCGCTGTGAAACGAGCCGATATGTCGCCGTCCACCTTTACCTGCCGACGCACCGGGCTCAAGGGTGCCTCCAGAGTTGCACAAGAGTTCATCCGCCGCCGGATGGGCAGGGCGGGATGGCTGACGGCGATGGCGGTTCCCCTCCTCGTACCGACTGGTTAGTATGTGCGCCCGGCGCGGGTACCGCGTACCGACGATCCGTTTGTGGAGGCCACCCGATGCAGGCATGGCGAGTGCACGACAATGGCGAGCCGGGTGAGGTCATGCGCCTCGACGATGTGCCCGATCCCCAACCGGGACCGGGACAGCTCCTGCTGCGGGTCCGGGCCGTCGACGTCAACTTTCCCGACGCCCTGCTGTGCCGCGGCCAGTACCAGGTGCGGCCGCCCCTGCCGTTCACCCCCGGTGTCGAGGTGTGCGGCGAGGTCGTCGCCGTCGGCGAGGGCGCCGACGGCGAGGTGGGCTCCCGCGTCCTGGCCACGCCCACGCTCCCCGCGGGCGGCTTCGCCGAGCTGGTGCCCGTCGAGGCGGGAAACGTGCTGCCGGCGCCCGACGCCCTGGACGACGCCGAGGCCGCGGCGCTGCACATCGGCTACCAGACCGGCTGGTTCGGCCTGCACCGCAGGGCCCGCCTCCAGTCCGGCGAAACGCTTCTGGTGCACGCCGCCGCGGGCGGGGTCGGCAGCGCCGCCGTCCAGCTCGGCAAGGCGGCCGGGGCAACGGTGATCGGGGTCGTCGGCGGCGACGACAAGGCCCAGGTCGCCCGCGAGCTCGGCTGCGACCTCGTCCTCGACCGGCGCGCCGACGACATCGTGGCGGCCGTCAAGGAGGCCACCGGCGGACGTGGCGCGGACGTCGTCTACGACCCGGTCGGCGGCGACGCCTTCGTCAAGTCCGTCAAATGCGTCGCCTTCGAGGGCCGCATCGTGGTCGTCGGCTTCGCCAGCGGGGTCGTCCCCCAGGCCGCCCTCAACCACGCCCTGGTCAAGAACTACGCCATCCTCGGCCTCCACTGGGGCCTCTACAACACCCACGACCCGGCCGCGGTCCGCGCCTGCCACGAGGAGCTGACCAAGCTCGCCGCACAGGGCACCGTCAAGCCGCTGGTCAGCGAGCGCGTACCGCTGGCGGGCGCGGCCGACGCCGTGCAGCGCGTCGCCGACGGCGTGACCACCGGCCGTGTGGTGGTCGTCCCCGGGCAGTCCGCCGGAGGCGCCCGATGAGCGCCGCCGGGCAGCCCCCCGCCGTGGACGCCGACGAGCTGCGCCGCCGCGTCCGCGACCTCCTGGACGCCCATCGGCCCGCCACCACCGAACCCCTGGACTTCCTGCGCGCCCGCTTCGACGCCGGACTCGCCTGGGTGCACTACCCGGCCGGACTCGGCGGCCTGGACGCCCCGCGCTCCCTACAGGCCGTCGTCGACGCCGAGCTGGCGGCCGCCGGCGCACCCGACAACGACCCCCGCCGCATCGGCATCGGCCTGGGCATGGCCGCCCCCACCATCCTCGGCTTCGGCACCGACGAGCAGCGGCAGCGGCTGCTGCGCCCGCTGTGGACCGGTGAGGAGGTGTGGTGCCAGCTCTTCAGCGAGCCCGGCGCCGGATCCGACCTCGCGGCCCTGGCCACCCGGGCCGTGCGGGACGGCGAGGACTGGGTGGTCGACGGCCAGAAGGTCTGGACCTCCAGCGCCCATCTCGCCCGCTGGGCCATCCTCATCGCCCGCACCGACCCCGACCAGCCCAAGCACCGCGGCATCAGCTACTTCATCTGCGATATGACCGACCCCGGGGTCGAGGTACGGCCGCTGCGCCAGATCACCGGCGAGGCGGAGTTCAACGAGGTCTTCCTCACCGGTGTCCGGATCCCCGACAGCCGGCGGCTCGGCGAGATCGGCGAGGGCTGGCGCGTGGCCCAGACCACCCTGATGAACGAGCGGGTCGCCATCGGCGGCGGCCGCGTCCCCCGCGAGGGCGGCATGATCGGCCTGGTCGCCGACACCTGGCGCGAGCGGCCCGAACTGCGCACCCACGACCTCCACCAGCGGCTGCTGCGGCTGTGGATGGAGTCCGAGGCGGCCCGGCTCGCGGGCGAGCGGCTGCGCCAGCAGCTCGCGGTCGGCCAGCCCGGCCCCGAGGGCTCGGCCATGAAACTCGCCTTCGCCCGCCTCAACCAGCAGATCAGCGGGCTGGAGGTCGAGCTGCTGGGGGAGGAGGGGCTGGGCTACGACGACTGGACGCTGCGCCGCCCCGAACTGGTCGACTTCACCGGACGCGAGGCCGGCTACCGCTATCTGCGCGCCAAGGGCAACTCCATCGAGGGCGGCACCTCGGAGGTGCTGCTCAACATCATCGCCGAACGCGTCCTGGGCCTGCCGCCCGAGCCGCGGACCGACAAGGACGTCCCGTGGAAGGACCTGCCCCGATGAGCACCCCGGACCTGCTCTACTCCGAGGCGGAGGACGATCTGCGCGCGGCCGTACGGTCGCTGCTCACCGACCGCTGCCCGCCCGCCACCGTGCTCTCCCAGGCCGAGAGCGGCCGGGCCCACGACGTCGCGCTGTGGGGCGCGCTCGGCACCGAGATGGGCACCGCCGGGCTGCTGGTCCCCGACAAGCTCGGCGGCCAGGGCGCCACCGCGCGCGAGGCGGCCGTCGTCATGGAGGAGCTCGGCCGCGCCGTAGCCCCCGTGCCCTACCTCACCAGCGCCGTCCTCGCCGCCACTGTCCTGCTCGGCTGCGACACCGACCAGGAGCCGGTGGCCCGGCTGCTCGCCGCGCTCGCCGAGGGCCGCACGGTCGGCGCCCTCGCGCTGCCGCTGTCCACCGCGGCCGGTGGGCCCGGCACACCCGCCGCGACCGTACGGGCCGACGACGACGGAACGCTCAGCGGCCAGGTCTCCGGGGTCGCGGGCGCGGCGGGCGCCGATGTGCTGCTCGTCCCCGCCGGCGGTGCGGACGGATACGGGCTGTATGCCGTGGAGACCGCCGAGACCAGCGTCAGCGTCGAACCCCTCACCTCGCTCGACCTCACCCGCCCGCTCGCCGCGGTCACCCTCACCGGCGCCCCGGCCCGCAAGCTGGCCGGGCCCGACCGGGCCGCGGCGGCCATCGGGCGGGCGCTGCTGACCGGGGCCGGGCTGCTCGCCTCCGAGCAGTTGGGCGTGGCCGAATGGTGTCTGACCGAGACCGTCCGGCACACCAAGGAGCGCCATCAGTTCGGGCGCCCCATCGGCTCGTTCCAGGCGCTCAAGCACCGTATGGCGGCGCTGTGGCTGGAGTTGGTCTCGGCGCGCGCCACCGCCCGGTACGCGGCCGACGCACTGGCCACGGACAGCCCGGACACACCGGTCGCGGTGGCCGTGGCCCAGGCGCACTGCGCCGAGGTGGCGGTGCGCGCGGCCGAGGAGTGCGTCCAGTTGCACGGTGGCATCGGCATGACCTGGGAGCACCCGGCGCATCTGTATCTCAAGCGGGCCAAGAGCGATGAGATCGCGCTGGGCACCCCCGGCCGCCACCGCCAGGCGCTCGCCGGGCTGGTGGACCTGACGGCCCCCACCGGCTGACCGGCCGGATCCGGCGAACCCGCCCCCGTTCCGCGATCACGCCACTAGAGTGCCGAACAACTGTACGGCGCTTTGGCGGCGCACAGCTCTACGGCAGATCGTGCGAGGCCGGAACGGGGGCACATGATGAGCGACTTCGACTACATCGTGGTGGGCGCGGGCTCGGCGGGCGCGGTGGTCGCGGCCCGGTTGACGCAAGACCCGGACACCCGGGTGCTGCTGCTGGAGGCCGGGAAGGACGACGCGGCCGAGCAGATCCACGACCCCACCGCGTGGTTCACCCTCATCGGCGGTGAGCACGACTGGGGCTACACCACCGTCCCGCAGCCGGGACTCGCCGGGCATCCGCAGGCCGCCGCGCGCGGCAAGGTGCTCGGCGGCTCCAGCAGCATCAATGTGATGACGTATGTCCGCGGCCACCTCGGCACCTTCGACGCCTGGGCCGCCGACGGCTGCCGCGGCTGGGACGCCGCGTCGGTGCTGGAGCTCTTCCGCGCCATCGAGCACACCGAGGGCCGTGACCTCCGCTTCCGCGGCACCGGCGGCCCGCTGCGGCCCAGCCGGGCCGATACGCCCAACCCGCTGAGCGCCGCCTTCCTCGACGCCGCCAAGGAACTCGGCCATCCCTTCAACGACGACTTCAACGGGGCGCAGAGCGACGGCGCCGGATGCCATGAGTGGACCATCCACGAGGGGCGCCGCCAGAGCACGGCGGTCGCCTATCTCGATCCGGCGATGGACCGCCCCAACCTCACCGTCCGCACCGAGGCCCACGCACATCGGCTGCTCTTCGAGGGCACCCGCTGCGTCGGCGTCGAATACGGCGGCTCCGGCGGTGTGGCACGGCGGGGGCGCGCGGCGCGGGAGGTCATCGTGTGCGCCGGTTCGGTCGACTCGCCCAAGCTGCTGATGCTCTCCGGAATCGGCCCGGCCGGTCATCTGCGCGAGGTGGGCGTCCCGGTGCTGGTGGACGCCCCGGAGGTGGGGGCCAATCTCCAGGACCACCCCCTGGTCGGGTTGGTCCACGAGGCGGGCACCCCGCTGCCGCCGCCCCCTGTGACCACCGCCGAGGCGGCCCTGTTCACCCGGACCGACCCCGGACTGCCCCGCCCCGACCTCGAGGTGTTCCTCTTTCACATCCCCTTCCACCCGAGGCTGCTGCCGTTCCCGCCGAACACCTTCACCCTGACGGCCGCCGCGATGCAGCCCCACAGCCGGGGCACGGTCCGGCTCTCCGGCGCGGACCCCGAGGACCGGCCGCTGATCGACCCCGGCTATCTCAGCGACGGACGGGACCTCGACACCCTGGTCCAGGGCGTCGAACTGGCCCGGTCGCTGGCCGCCACCGACGCGTTCGGGGCGTGGCAGCCGCGTGAGCTGCTGCCCGGCCCCGGTGTGCGCGGCCGCGACGGACTGGCCGACTTCGTCCGCGAGAACGCCGGCACCTACTTCCACCACGTCGGCACCTGCCGGATGGGCGGTGACGAGGAATCGGTGGTGGACCCCCGGCTGCGCGTCCGGGGCGTCGAGGGGCTGCGGATCGCCGATGGATCGATCATGCCGTCGATCGTCTCGGCCAACACCAACGCGGCCTGCGTCATGATCGGCGAGATGGCCGCCGAGCTGATCCGCGCCGGCGCCTGAGACGGCTCGCCACGCCCGCTCACCACCGAGGGGCGAATAGCCGGGGAGTAACCGCACAGCAGATCGGCACCCGTATGGAGCACCAGTCGACGGCGGTGCAGGGGCGATTCTGGGCCACACTGACGGCCGGATTCCGATGCTCCGTGGCCGAGGAGGCTCCCCATGGCCATTTCCATCTCCGTGGTCCTGCTGCTTCTGATCCTGACGGTGGTCTTCCTCCGCAGCGGCGGATTGCGCATCTCGCATGCGCTGGTCTGCGTGACGCTGGGCTTCTATCTGGCGAGCAGCAGCGTGGCGCCCACCATCTCCGAGGGGCTCGCCGCCACCGCGGACGTGGTCAGCAGCGTCCGCCCCTGACCCACGTTCGCGGTGACCGGCCTCTCCGGGCCGGGCTCAGCGGCCGATCTCGACGTCCTCCAGCACACCGACCGCATCGGGGACCAGAATCGCCGCCGAGTAGTAGGCGGAGACCAGATAGGACGTCACGGCCTGCTCGCTGATGCCCATGAACCGGACGTTCAGACTGGGCTCGTACTCATCCGGGATACCGGTCTGATGCAGACCGATGACCCCCTGGCTCTCCTCCCCGGTGCGCATCGCCAGGATGGAGCTGGTGCCGGACTCGCTGACCGGGATCTTGTTGCAGGGGAGCAACGGCACCCCGCGCCACGCCCGCACCGCGACCCCGGCCACCTCGATGCCCTGCGGATACAGGCCACGGTCGCTGCACTCACGCCCGAAGGCGGCGATGGTGCGCGGATGCGCCAGCAGATACTGGGTCTTGCGGCGCCGCGCCAGCAGCTCATCGAGGTCGTCGGGGGTGGGCGGTCCGCTGCGGGTGTGGAGGCGCTGGGAGAGGTCGGCGTTGTGCAGCAGGCCGAATTCGCGGTTGTTGACGAGTTCGTGTTCCTGGCGTTCGCGCAGGGCCTCGATGGTGAGGCGGAGTTGCTGCTCGACCTGGTTCATGGGCTCGTTGTAGAGGTCGGCGACGCGGGTGTGGAC
>NZ_JAHLEM010000183.1 GCF_018883605.1 Streptomyces niphimycinicus
GTCGGCGTTGTGCAGCAGGCCGAATTCGCGGTTGTTGACGAGTTCGTGTTCCTGGCGTTCGCGCAGGGCCTCGATGGTGAGGCGGAGTTGCTGCTCGACCTGGTTCATGGGCTCGTTGTAGAGGTCGGCGACGCGGGTGTGGACACGCAGTACCGTCTGGGCCACGCTCAGCTCGTACTCGCGCGGGGCCAGTTCGTAGTCCACGAAGGTGCCCGGCAGGACCGGCTCGCCCGCGTGGCCGGACGCGACGGCGATATCGGCCTCACCGCGCCGGTTCTGAGCGGGCGTGGACCGCTCGGAAAGCCCCTGGAGATGGTCGCGCAGCGCATCGGAGCGATCGGCGGCCTCCTGGACGACGCGGCGGGGGAGGGTGAGCACGGTGGTCCGGGTGACGGCCCGGGCGGTGAACTCCCAGGTGTGCTCCGGACCGGTCAGCACCGCGTCGCCGAAGTACTCCCCGTCGGCCAGCACCGCCAGCGTGGTGCCCTCGTCATAGGCGCCGGGGGCGACCTGGCGGACCTTGCCGTGGGCGATCAGGAAGACCTGGTCGGCCGGGCGGCCCGCCTCCACCAGCACATCCCCGGGAGCGTACTCACGCTGGACGCACCCGTCGGCCAGCGATTCCAGTACGGCGGTGTCCCCGAAGCCGCGCAGCGTCGGCAGCTCGCCCAGCTCCGGTGGGATGACCCGCACCTGCGATCCGGTGCTGATGAACTCCACTCGACCGTCTCCGACCGTGTACGTCAGTCGGCGGTTCACCCGGTACGTACCGGCCGACACCTGCACCCAGGGGAGGACGCGCAGCAGCCACCGGGAGGAGATGGCCTGCATCTGCGGAACGGACTTGGTGGTGGTCGCCAGATTCCGTGCGGCGGCCGTGCCCAGACTCAGCGGCTGCTCACCGGATTCCACGGAAGTGGTCATAAGTGCTCATCACCCATTTCGGTAGATCTTCGGGAAGGTATGCGAAGGCCACGGGCCCGGTCGGGCGGGCGTCAGAGTCCGATTTCCACGTTCTCCAGAATTCCGAGCGCGTCCGGGACGAGCACGGCCGCGGAATAGTAGGCGCTGACGAGATACGAGATGATGGCCTGCTCACTGATTCCCATGAACCGCACCGAGAGGCTCGGCTGGTATTCGTCGGGAATTCCGGTGCGGTGCAGTCCGATGACCCCCTGGTTCTCCTCGCCGGTGCGCAGGACGAGAATCGAGGTCACCCCGCTCCGGGACACCGGAATCTTGTTGCACGGGAAGATGGGCACGCCCCGCCAGGCCGGCATCGCATGGCCGTTCACCTCCGTGGGCTGCGGGGAGAGGCCACGGCTGTTGAACTCGCGGCCGATCGCCGCGATGGCGCGCGGATGCGCCAGGATCAGCCCCGGGTCCTTCCAGACGGTGGCCAGCAGCGCGTCGAGGTCGTCGGGGGTGGGCGGTCCGCCGCGGGTGTGGATGCGCTGGGAGAGGTCGGCGTTGTGCAGCAGGCCGATCTCGCGGTTGTTGACGAGTTCGTGTTCCTGGCGTTCGCGCAGGGCCTCGATGGTGAGGCGGAGTTGCTGCTCGACCTGGTTCATGGGCTCGTTGTAGAGGTCGGCGACGCGGGTGTGGACACGCAGTACCGTCTGGGCCACGCTCAGCTCGTACTCGCGCGGGGCCAGTTCGTAGTCCACGAAGGTGCCCGGCAGGACCGGCTCGCCCGCG
>NZ_JAHLEM010000184.1 GCF_018883605.1 Streptomyces niphimycinicus
GCCGTGGGCCACCACGCACGGCACGGCGCCGAGGCGGCCGCCCCCGAGGCCGACACCGGCTCGCCGGTGCGGGTCAACCAGGTCGGCTATCTGACCCACGGCCCCAAGAAGGGCACCGTCGTCACGAGCGCCACCAAGCCGCTGGCCTGGACGCTCCGGGCCGCCGACGGCACCAAGCGGGCGAGCGGGACCACCCACCCCGCGGGCATCGACCCCAGCTCCCGGCAGAACGTCCAGACCTTCGACTTCAGCAAGGTCACCGACGCGGGCGAGGGGTACACCGTCACCATCGGCGGGAAGAAGAGCGAGCCGTTCGCCATCGGTGACCATCTCTACCGCTCGCTGCGCAGCGACGCGCTGGCGTACTTCTACCACAACCGCAGCGGCATCAAGATCGACGCGGATCTCGTGGGCCCGAAGTACGCCCGCCCCGCGGGCCATGACAAGGCGGCCCCGCACCGGGGTGACACCGACGTCCCCTGCCAAAAGGGCGTATGCGACTACCGCCGGAATGTCTCCGGTGGCTGGTACGACGCCGGTGACCAGGGCAAGTACGTCGTCAATGGCGGCATCTCGGTGGCCCAGCTCATGTCCGCGTACGAGCGCACCCGGACCACCAAGGGCGTCGACCCCGCCCCCCTCGGCGACGGCCGGCTCCGGGTGCCCGAGCGCGGCAACGGCGTCCCGGACATCCTGGACGAGGCCCGCTGGGAGATGGAATTCCTGCTGCGCATGCAGGTGCCCCAAGGCAAGCCGCTCGCCGGTATGGCGTTCCACAAGGTGCACGACAAGCAGTGGACCGGGTTCCCGACCCGGCCCGACCAGGACAAGCAGCAGCGTGAGCTGCACAAGCCGTCCACCGCGGCCACGCTCAACCTGGCGGCCTCCGCCGCGCAGAGCGCCCGCGTCTTCAAGTCCTACGACCCGGAGTTCGCCGCCCGCTGCCTGCACGCGGCCCGGACCGCGTGGGACGCGGCCAAGGCACATCCGAAGATCTTCGCCAGCGAACAGGACTCCACGGGCGGCGGCGCCTACGGCGACCGGTACGTGGGCGACGAGTTCTACTGGGCCGCGGCCGAGCTGTTCCTCAGCACCGGTGATCACACCTACGCCAAGGCGGTGCTCGACTCGCCGCTGCACCACGATGTCGACGCGCTCTTCCCGCGCGGCGGCGGCATGTCATGGGCCTCGACCGCGGGCCTCGGCGCACTCGACCTGGCCACCGTCCCCAACAAGCTCACCGCCAAGCAGCGCGCCGAGGTGCGCACGATGGTGACGAAGGCCGCCGACCGCTACGCCGCGGACTCCGCGAAGTCGGCCTACGGCGTTCCGTACGCGCCGAAGGACGGCAAGTACGAGTGGGGCTCCAACAGCCAGGTGCTGAACAACATGATCGTGCTCGCCACCGCACACGACCTGACGGGCAAGCCCCGCTATCTCGACGCGGTACTCCGTGGCATGGACTACATACTGGGCGGAAATCCGCTCAACCAGTCCTATGTCACCGGCTACGGCGAACGGAACTCGCACAACCAGCACCACCGTTTCTGGGCACACCAGCGAGACCACAGGCTGCCGCATCCGGCACCCGGTTCGCTGGCCGGTGGCCCGAACTCCGGGCTCCAGGACGAGGTCGCCAAGAAGAAGCTGAAGGGCTGCGCCCCGGCGATGTGCTACACCGACAGCCTGATGGCGTACTCCACCAACGAGATCACCATCAACTGGAACGCCCCGCTGGCCTGGATCGCCTCGTACATCGACGGTCTGGGCGGCGGTGCGACGGGCAAGCCCGTGAGCTGACCCGGCCCGGTTCGGTTGTGAGTCTCCATCATCAGCAGACAGGTGTTGGTCCCGCACGGCCAGGACGCCCCCGTCGAGGGGCGCCCTGGCCGTTGTCGCGTGTGGTGGAGCGCAGACCTAGTCGGCGCCGAACTCCATCGCGGCGCGGTCGAGCAGCGTGTCCTGCCCGGATACCTGTCCGTCCGAGGCGATCGCCTCGGAGGCGCCCTGCGGCATCGCGCCGATCAGCCCGGTCGAGGCCGCCTGCGCGGCGCCGATCAGCGCCGGATGCGCGTTGCCGACCATGCCAAGACCGGCGTACTGCTCCAGCTTGGCGCGCGAGTCGGCGATGTCGAGATTGCGCATGGTGAGCTGGCCGATCCGGTCCACCGGCCCGAAGGCGGAGTCCTCGGTCCGCTCCATGGAGAGCTTGTCCGGGTGGTAGCTGAACGCCGGTCCGGAGGTGTCCAGGATGGAGTAGTCCTCACCGCGCCGCAGCCGCAGGGTCACCTCGCCGGTGATCGCCGCACCCACCCAGCGCTGTAGCGACTCGCGCACCATCAGCGCCTGCGGGTCCAGCCAGCGGCCCTCGTACATCAGCCGGCCGAGCCGCCGTCCCTCGCTGTGGTAGGTGGCGAGGGTGTCCTCGTTGTGGATCGCGTTGACCAGCCGCTCGTACGCCGCGTGCAGCAGCGCCATGCCCGGTGCCTCGTAGATGCCCCGGCTCTTGGCCTCGATGACGCGGTTCTCGATCTGGTCGGACATGCCCATGCCGTGCCGACCGCCGATGGCATTGGCCTCCAGCACCAGATCGACGGCGGAGGCGAACTCCTTGCCGTTGATCGTCACCGGCCGGCCCTGCTCGAAGCCGATCGTGACGTCCTCGGCCGCTATTTCGACCGTCGGGTCCCAGAACCGCACGCCCATGATCGGCTCGACGAGCTCGATGCCCGTGTCGAGGTGCTCGAGCGACTTGGCCTCGTGGGTCGCGCCCCAGATGTTGGCGTCGGTGGAGTAAGCCTTCTCGGTGCTGTCCCGGTAGGGCAGGTCATGGGCGACCAGCCACTCCGACATCTCCTTGCGGCCGCCGAGCTCGCGGACGAAGTCGGCGTCCAGCCACGGCTTGTAGATCCGCAGGGAGGGGTTGGCCAGCAGGCCGTAGCGGTAGAACCGCTCGATGTCATTGCCCTTGAAGGTGGAGCCGTCGCCCCAGATCTGCACATTGTCCTCGAGCATGGCGCGCACCAGCAGGGTGCCGGTGACCGCCCGCCCGAGCGGGGTGGTGTTGAAGTAGCTGCGGCCGCCGGAGCGGATGTGGAACGCCCCGCAGGCAAGGGCCGCGAGCCCCTCCTCCACCAGGGCCGCCCGGCAGTCGACCAGCCGGGCGACCTCCGCGCCGTACGTCGTGGCGCGCCCGGGGACCGAGGCGATGTCGGGCTCGTCGTACTGGCCGATGTCGGCGGTATAGGTGCAGGGCACCGCGCCCTTGTCGCGCATCCACGCGACCGCTACCGAGGTGTCGAGGCCGCCGGAGAAGGCGATCCCGACGCGTTCGCCGACAGGGAGGGAGGTGAGAACTTTGGACACAGCAGGAGTATGCAGTCTTATGCATGATCATGCAAGCGCCCCTGGTGATGCTGATGATCCAACGCCTCGCCCAGGGCCTCGCCCCGCGCCTCGCCCCGCGCTTCGCCGGGCCGGAAACCGGGGTGTCCGGGCGGCTCCTTGCGGCTCCGGGAGGCGAAGCGCGGGGGCGAGGGTCACGAGGTCAGATACGCCTCCACCTCACTGAGCTGGGCGGCCGGCCAGCCCGTGTTGCCGGTGACATTGAGCTTCAGGTAGCGCACCTGCGCGGTGCCGGGCAGGGCGATGGTGACCTTGTTGCCGGTCGCCGGGTCGAAGCGGTAGCCCTGCGAGCCCACCACCGTCGAATACGCCGAGCCATCGGAGCTGCCCAGCACGGACAGCGTCTGGGTACGGGCGCCCCACGCCGAGGAGGGCGGCAGCTTCAGCACCAGCCGGCGGACGGCCTGGCTGGAGCCCAGGTCGACGGTCAGGGCCTGCGGAAAGGCGTTGTTGGTCGACTCCCAGTAGGTGCCGGCGTCGCCGTCGACCGCCTTGCCGGGGGTGTAGACGTCCTGGGAGCCGGTCGCGGTGGCCGGGCGGCCCTTGGCGAGGTTGCGGCCCGGATCGGGGTCCGGGTTGCCCTGGCCGGGCTGCGGCCAGGTGGAGCAGTCCGACCAGGTGCTGCTCCAGCCGGAGTTGCCGCCGCCGTCGGCGACCTCGAAGGTGCCCGAACCGGCCGGGAACGGGCAGTTGTAGACCCCCGCCACGCCGACGCTGGAGGCGGTGACATTGCCGAACTTCGCCGCTCCCTGCGCCTCGGCCTGGACGACGACCGTTCCGGGGTTGGTGACGGTCGCGCCGGTCACATTGACGTTCTTGACCGGGTAGCCCCGGCCGCCGCCGGAGACGAACTCGAAGGCGCTGTACGGGCTGTCCGTGATGGTCGTGTTGGTGATGTTGACGGTGGCGTCGATCGCGCTGTCGTAGGAGTCGACGCGCAGGGCGCCCATCGGATGGTTCCAGTTGGGGTTCATGGCGCCCGCGCGCACGAGCGTGTTGCCGTCCACCGTGATCGTGCCGGCCAGCGGATGGAACGGGTCCAGGAACTTCTGGTTGGAGATGGCGATGCCGCTGCCCAGCGCGTTGGTGTCGGAGATCAGGTTGTTCTTGACGGTGATGTCCCGGCCGCCGTAGATCGCGATGCCATTGGCCAGGTTCGGCTGCGAGATGGTGTTGTTCTCGAAGCTGCTGCTCACATCCGGGGAGTTCAGTGACCACATGGCGAGCGAGTCGTCGCCCTGGTTGCGCAGGAAGTTGTTGCGGACCCGCACCTCCTTGGCGGTGCCGTTGAGGTTGAGGCCGTCGGCGGTGGTGTCGAGGATGCGGTTGTTCTCCACCACGAGGTTGTCGTTGTTGCCGGTCAGCCAGAGACCGACCTTCAGATGCTGGAGCCACATGCCCGACACGCTGGAGCCAGGGCCGAGCGAGCCGTTGACGAAGTTGTCCGGGTTGGAGTCGACGCGCTCGGTGACCTCGCCGATGACGGCGAAGTCCTTGATGTGGACGTTGCCGGAGGAGCTGGTCTGGTCGATGAACCGCGAGGTGTGCACGACGGAGTGCCAGCTTCCGGCGCCCTGGAGGGTGACGTTCTGGACACCGCTCAGGGAGGAGGTCAGCTTGTAGTCACCCGGCGGGATCCAGACCACACCGCCCTGGGCGGCGGCGATGGCGTCCCGGAACGCCTGGGTGGAGTCGCCCTGCCCGCTGGGGTCGGCGCCCTTGGAGGTGACCGAGACCGATCCGGCGGGCTGGCTCGCCGCCGCCGCGACCTGCTCGAAGTCGGCCACATCGACGGTGACCTGGGCGTTCGCCGCCTCGAAGGCGATCTTGTCACCGGCCTGGATGTTCTGCCCGAGCAGCAGCCGGGCGTTGTCGTAGAGGTGGTGGGTCTTCGAGCCCGCGATCCAGCCGGTGTCCACATACGAGTACTTGGACGTGACCGCGAGGGTCTTGGCCAGTCTGGTGCCGTTGACATAGACGTTGAGCGTGCCCGACTGGCCGTCGGGCACGCTGTAGGCCACGTTCACCGCGTTGGCGGCGCGCGGTGCGGTGAACTCGACGCGCTGGCCGGTGGTGAGGCGGACGGCCTGACGCCCGGACGCCTCGGAGGCGAGCGTGCCCTGGGTGACGTCGGGGCCGATCTTCGTACCCGTGGTGGTGGCCGACTCGGCCTCGACCGAGGTGAAGGGCAGGGAGGCGCCCGCCGCCGCGTGGGCGGCCGTGGGGGTCAGGGTGACGAGCATGCCGGCCGCCAGGGCGACGGCCGCGCCGATCGCCGGCAAGCGCCTGGCGGATGCCGATGCGGTGCTGCTGCTGTGCATGTGCTGATCCCTTCGTGGTGGGGGTGGTGGGATAGCGCGGTGCGGTGGGGGGTGGTTCAGGCGAGCAGCCAGGCCGCCGTGTCCCGCGGAAGACGGCCCTGGTCGTCCAGCGGGCCGCTGCTGAGCAGCAGCCGGGAGGTGCCGTCCAGCTCGGCGGGGGTGTCCGCGAGGTTGACCAGGCAGACCAGGCCGTTGTCACGGGCGAAGGCCAGGACACCGTCGGCCGAGGGAAGCCAGGTCAGCGGCCCGTCGCCGAATCCGGGGGTGGCGCGGCGGAGGCGGATCGCCTCGCGGTAGAGGGCGAGCATCGAGCCCGGATCCGCCTCTTGCGCATCGGCCGCGTACGCCGGCCAGTGCGCGGGCTGCGGCAGCCACGGCTCCTGGTGCGAGCCGAAACCGGCGTACGGCGCCTCGACTCCCCACGGCAGCGGCACCCGGCAGCCGTCGCGGCCCGGGTCGGTGCCGCCGGAGCGGAAGTGCATCGGGTCCTGGATGCGGTCGCGGGGGATATCGGCCTCGGGCAGGCCCAGTTCCTCCCCCTGGTAGACGTAGACGGCGCCGGGCAGGGCCAGCGACAGCAGGGCGGCGGCCCGTGCCCGCCGGGTGCCGAGGGCGAGGTCGGTGGGGGTGCCGAAGACCTTGGTGGCGAAGTCGAAGCCGGTGTCCTCGCGCCCGTAGCGGGTGACCGTGCGGGTCACATCGTGGTTGCACAGTACCCAGGTGGCGGGCGCGCCCACCGGAGCGTGTTCGGCGAGCGTCTCGTCGATCGACGCCCGCAGCCGCCGGGGCTCCCAAGGGCAGGCCAGAAAGGAGAAGTTGAAGGCGGTGTGCAGCTCGTCCGGGCGCAGATAGCGGGCGAAGCGCTCGCTGTCCGGCAGCCACACCTCGCCGACGAACACACCACCGTGCTCGTCGGCCACCGCGCGCCAGGAGCGGTAGATGTCATGGAGCTCGTCGCGGTCGACATACGGATGCGGATCGCGGCCCTCGACGAAGTCGGGCAGCCGGGGATCCTTGGCCAGCAGGGCGGCCGAGTCGATGCGGACGCCCGCGACACCCCGCTCGAACCAGAAGCGCAGGATGTCCTCGTGTTCCTGGCGCACGGCGGGGTGCGCCCAGTTGAGGTCCGGCTGCTCGGGGGCGAACAGATGCAGATACCAGTGGCCGTCGGGCAGCCGGGTCCACGCCGGGCCGCCGAACTCCGACTTCCAGTCGTTGGGCGGCAGTTGACCGTGGTCGCCACGGCCCGGGCGGAAGTGGAACAGCTCGCGCTCGGGGCCGCCGGCCAGCGCGGCACGCCACCAGGGGTGCTGGTCGGAGACATGGTTCGGCACGATGTCGACGATCGTGCGGATGCCCAGCTCCCGGGCCTCGGCGATGAGCTTCTCCGCCTCGGCCAGGGTGCCGAAGGCCGGGTCGATGGCGCGGTAGTCGGCGACGTCATAGCCGCCGTCCTTCATGGGCGACTGGTACCAGGGGCTGAACCACAGTGCGTCGACGCCGAGTTCGGCGAGGTACGGCAGCCTGGCGCGGACGCCCGCGAGGTCGCCGGTGCCGTCGCCGTCCCCGTCGGCGAAGCTGCGCACATACACCTGGTAGATGACGGCGGAGCGCCACCAGTCGTGGGGCGTCCGGGCAGGGGTGGGCTGGGCCACGGTGGATGCCTTTCTGTCGAGGGGGCGATATCAGCCCTTCGTGCTGCCCGCGCTGATCCCGGCGATGATGTGCCGCTGGAAGACGAGGAACAGCGCGACCATCGGGATGCTGGCGATGACCATCGCGGCGATGAGCACGGTCAGTTGGATGTTCTGCGACAACTGGACGAGTGCCACGCTGATCGGCTGCTTGCCGGTGTCGGAGAAGACCATCAGCGGCCACAGGAAGTCCTGCCACACCGCGACCAGCGCGAAGATCGACACGACGCCGAGCACCGGACGCGACATGGGCAGCACGATCGACCACAGGGTGCGCAGCTTTCCGGCGCCGTCGATCTCGGCGGCCTCCAGGACATCGCGCGGGATCTGGTCGAAGAACCGCTTGAGGAGATAGAGATTGAAGGCGTTGGCCACGGCCGGCAGCCAGATCGCGAGCGGGTCGTTGAGCAGGCTGGTGTGGATCAGCGGCAGATCGGCCACGGTCAGATACTTCGGCACGACCAGCGCCTGGGCCGGGACCATCAGCGTGGCCAGGATGCCACCGAGGATCACCTTGCCGAAGGCGGGCTTCAGCTTGGACAGGGCGTAGGCGGCGGCCGTACAGAAGACCAGTTGGAACAGCCAGGCACCGGCCGCCTGGACCACCGTGTTCCACAGATGCTGCGGAAGCTGCATCAGGTCCCAGGCATCGGTGTAGCCGCTGGAGTGCCACTGCTTCGGGACGAGGCTGGGCGGGGTCTGCGCCACCTCGTCCGGCGACTTCATCGCACCGGTCACCATCCAGTAGACGGGGAAGAGGAAGGCGATCGCGAACAGCACCACCACGGCCGTGAAGACCGTCCAGTAGACGGCCCGGCCGCGGGGGCGGGCCAGGGCGGCGGGGGAGACGAGGGTCCGAGTGCTCACGCTTCGTCCTCCCCGGAGCGGGTCAGCCGCAGATAGAGGGCGGAGAAGGCACCGAGCAGCACCAGCAGCATGACGCTCAGCGCACACGCGCCACCGAAGTCGTTGTAGAGGAAGGCGTATTTGTAGATGAGGTAGAGGACGGTGACCGTGGCGTTCTCCGGGCCACCGCCGGTGATCACGAAGGGCTCGGTGAAGACCTGCATCGTCGCGATGATCTGAAGCAGCATCAGCATGAGGATCACGAACCGCGTCTGGGGGATCGTGACATGGCGGACACGTTGCAGCAGGCTCGCGCCGTCCAGCTCGGCCGCCTCGTACAGTTCACCGGGGATCGACTGGAGGGCCGCCAGATAGATCAGGACGGTGCCGCCCATATTGGCCCAGGTGGCGACGATGACGAGGGAGACCAGGGCGGTGTCGGCGCCGTTGGACCAGTTCGAGGTGGGCAGATGCGCGAAGCGCAGCGCCTCGTTGGCCAGCCCGGCGCCGGGGTCGTAGAACCACTTCCACAGCAGGGCGCTGACCACCGGCGGGATCATCACCGGCAGATAGACCACGACCCGGAAGAACGCCTTGGCGTGCCGGAGTTCATTGAGGACCAGGGCGAGCAGGAACGGGATCGCGAAGCCGATGACCAGCGCCAGCAGGGTGAAGGTGAGGGTGTTCCGCCACGCCGCGGTGAACTCCGGATCGTGCAGCACCCGGGTGAAGTTGGCGGTGCCGACCCACTCGGGGGACGAGCCGGGCGTGTACTTCTGGAAGGCGATCACGACCGCGCGGATCGCCGGATACCAGGAGAACAGCGCGAAGCAGAGGAGACCGCCGAGGAGGAAGCCATAGGCGCGGGCCTGGTCGGCGAGGCGGCGCCGCCCCCGACCCCCCGCCGGGGGCGGCGCCTGCACTGGGTGGACGGCGATCGCCTCGGCGGGCGGCCGCGCAGCGGTCCTGGTCATCGGGTCAGCCCCGGGCCAGGATGGTGTCGATCTTTCCCGAGGCATCCTCGATGAGCTGGTCGATATCGGCGTCCTTCTTGGTCAGGACGGCGGAGACGGCTCCGTCGAGCACGGAGTAGATCTGCTGGGCGTGCGGCGGCTCGATCTTCATCCGCAGCTTCTGATTGCCGTCCAGGAAGGTCTGGTAGTTGTCCACGGGGACATTGGCGTTGGCCTTCTTGACCTGCTGGTCCTTGGCGTCGGCGGCGCCGGTGAACAGCCGCGGCTCGGGCAGGCCCACCGGGGCGTCGTTCTTCTTGGCGCGGACGTAGTCGCCGAGGAAGCCCTTGCCCGGGGTCAGGAACATATGGTCGAGCCACTTGAGACCGGCCCGGATCTGGGCGGGCGTGTCCTTCTTCTGGAACATATAGCCGTCGCCGCCGATGAGCGTGCCCTTGCCACCGGGCATGGGTGCGATGGCGAGGTCCTTGTAGTTGCCGCCCTTCTCCTTCACCAGGATCGGGATGTTGTCGGGCGCGGCGAGATACATGCCCAGCTTGCCCGAGCCCATCATCTGCTGGGCGTCGTTGATGACGAGGAGTTGCTTGCTGCCCATCGAGTCGTCCGACCAGCGCATATCGTGCAGATTCCGCAGGACGGCGCGTGCCTCGGGGGTGTCGATGGTGGCCTTCTTGCCGTCGGTGCTGACGACATCGCCGCCCTGTGCGTACAGCTCCGCCGTGAAGTGCCAGCCGCCCTGGTTCTGTGCGCTGTAGTCCGCGTAGCCGACCGTGCCATCGCCCAGCGCGGCGATCTTCTTTGCGTCGGCGCGGACCTCTTCCCAGGTCATCGGCGGCTTGTCGGGGTCGAGTCCGGCCTTCTCGAAGAGCTTGCGGTTGTAGATCAGGCCCATCGAGTAGCCGGTGCGCGGGATGCCGTAGACCTTGCCGTCGACCGTGTAGATGTCGCGAAGCTGTTTTTGGAGGGTGGGGTAGCTCTTCAACTCCTTGACGTACGGAGTGAGATCGGCCGCCTGGTTGATGTCGACGACATGCCGGGCGTCGGTGAAGTACGTGTAGAAGACGTTCTCCATCTGGCCGCCGGCCAGCTTGGCGTCGAAGGTCTTCGGGTCCTGGCAGGGGAACGCGTCATGCGCGACGACGTCGATGTCCGGGTTCTGCTTCTCGAAGGAGGCGATGTCCGCCTCGAAGAACGAGCGGTCGACCTTGGCGCTCTTGGGCGGCATGCAGTTGACGGTGATACGCGTCTTTCCGCCCGCCGAGCCGTCGTTCGACCCTCCGCAGGCGGTGAGGGCGAGGGAGCAGGCGCTGAGCGCGATGAGCGTACGGCGGAACCCGGTGCTTCTCATGGGTGGACCCCTCTGTACAGGAGCAGGGAAGCACCACGGCCGCGAGCGGGGCGCACACAACCGTGAGTGCGCCGCACACTCAAGCACCGTCGACAACGGGCCGCAAGATGTCGCGTAGATTCTGTAATTATTCAACTGAGCTGTGGATCGAGTTAATTGAGCCTGCCGACCACCTGTCGACCGCCTCCGGGCGGGCCCCGCGCTTCAGTCCCGTGGCGCCTGTGCGGTGGAGCCGCGCACCACCAGCTCCGGCTCGAACAGCAGTTCCTCGGACGGTACGGCCGCGCCGCCGATCTGCGCGTTCAGCAGCTCCACGGCCGCCCTGCCCATGGCCTCGATGGGCTGGCGGACAGTGGTCAGCGGCGGCTCGGTGCAGTTCATGAACGCGGAGTCGTCGTAGCCGACCACGGACACCTGCGACGGCACGCCGAACCCCTTGCGGCGCGCCGCCCGGATCGCCCCCAGGGCCAGCGGGTCACTGGCGCAGATGATGCCCGTGACGCCCCGGTCGATCAGCCGGGAGGCCGCGGCGTGTCCGCCCTCGATCGAGAAGATCGCCCGGGCCACGAACTCGTCCGGCAACTGGCCCGCGACCGCGCGCGCGGCGGCCAGCTTGCGCGCCGACGGCATATGGTCACCCGGCCCGAGTACGAGCCCGATCCGCTCGTGGCCGAGGGAGGCCAGATGGCGCCACGCCTGCTCCACGGCCACGGCGTCGTCGCAGGAGACGCCCGGGAAGCCGAGATGCTCGATGGCCGCGTTGATCAGCACCACCGGGATGTTGCGCTCGGCGAGCAGCCGGTAGTGGTCGTGCGGCGCGTCGGCCTGGGCGAACAGACCGCCCGCGAACACCACCCCGGAGACCTGTTGTTGCAGCAGCAGGTCCACATAATCGGCCTCGGAGACCCCGCCCTTGGTCTGGGTGCACAGCACCGGAGTCAGCCCCAGTTGCGCCAGCGCCCCGCCGATGACCTCGGCGAACGCCGGGAAGATGGGGTTTTGCAGCTCGGGCAGGACCAGCCCGACCAGCCGGGCCCGGTCGCCCCGGAGCTGGGTGGGCCGCTCGTAGCCGAGGACGTCCAGCGCGGACAGCACCGCCTGCCGGGTGGCTTCGGAGACCCCGGGCTTGCCATTGAGCACCCGGCTGACCGTGGCCTCGCTGACACCGACCTTCTTCGCCACTTCAGCAAGTCGTCGCGTCATGCACGCAAGCGTAGCGCAAGAATTGCAAGTCGCTTGCGTAATGGGGGTATAGATCGCGCGAACCCCGGCGGTGGCTCCGGCTCAAGTCGCCCGGGTGACGGCCACCGCCGCTTTGAGATCCGCCCAGAACTCGGGCCGGAGGCCGATACGGTAGCCCAGCCGGTAGACCGTGGTCCTGCTCCGGCCACGCACCAGCAGATGTACCTCGGTCGGTCCCGGATGGGCCTGGAGGATCTCCTTGAGCTGCTGGACGGAGCGCGGTGTCACCCGCGGTTCGAGCATCTCCAGGCGCAGCGGGGCATGGCGGGCACTCAGGTCGGGGACCGCCAGTTCCATCCCCACCAGCCGGGGCACGTCCTCGCGTCTGTCGAGGCGGCCCTTGACGAACACCACCGTGTCCTCGACGAGCTGGGCCGACACCAA
>NZ_JAHLEM010000185.1 GCF_018883605.1 Streptomyces niphimycinicus
CGGGCACTCAGGTCGGGGACCGCCAGTTCCATCCCCACCAGCCGGGGCACGTCCTCGCGTCTGTCGAGGCGGCCCTTGACGAACACCACCGTGTCCTCGACGAGCTGGGCCGACACCAACTGATAGGTGGCGGGGAAGAACATGCACTCGATGGAGCCGGCCAGGTCCTCCACGGTGGCGATGGCCCAGGGGTTGCCCTGTTTGGTCATCTTGCGCTGTAGACCGGAGATGATGCCGCCCACCGTGACGACCGCGCCGTCCGCGAAGTCACCGCCGGTGAGCTGCGCGACGGTGGCGTCCGCCGTACCGGCCAGCAGCCGCTCCAGACCGAGGAGCGGATGGTCGGAGACGTAGAGACCGAGCATCTCCCGCTCCTGGGCGAGCAGATACGGCTTGTCCCACTCCTCGTCCGAGAACTCTACGTCGAGGCCGAAGCCCGGCCCCTCGCCGTCCCCGCTGTCCCCGGCCATGCCGCCGAAGAGGTCGAACTGCCCCTCGGCCTCCTTGCGCTTGACCGCGACCACATTGTCGATCAGCGCCTCGTAGTGCGCCGTGAGCCCCTTGCGGGTGTGGCCCATCTCGTCGAAGGCGCCCGCCTTGATCAGCGATTCGGTGGTGCGCTTGTTGCACACGACCGCCTCGACCTTGTCCAGGTAGTCCGGGAACGAGCCGTACTTCCCCTTGGCCTTACGGCCGCGGATGATCGCTTCCACCACGTTCTGGCCCACGTTCCGGACCGCCGTGAGACCGAAGAGGATCACATCATCACCCTGAGCGGTGAAGTTGGCCTCGGACTCATTGACGTTCGGCGGCAGCACCTTGATGCCCATACGACGGCACTCGTTCAGATAGACCGCCGACTTGTCCTTGTCGTCACGGACCGAGGTGAGCAGCGCCGCCATGTACTCGGCGGGGTAGTTGGCCTTGAGATA
>NZ_JAHLEM010000186.1 GCF_018883605.1 Streptomyces niphimycinicus
GGCCTCGGACTCATTGACGTTCGGCGGCAGCACCTTGATGCCCATACGACGGCACTCGTTCAGATAGACCGCCGACTTGTCCTTGTCGTCACGGACCGAGGTGAGCAGCGCCGCCATGTACTCGGCGGGGTAGTTGGCCTTGAGATACGCGGTCCAGTAGGTGACCAGGCCGTACGCGGAGGAGTGCGCCTTGTTGAACGCGTATCCGGCGAACGGGACCAGGACGTCCCACACCGCCTGGATGGCCTGGTCGGAGTAGTCCCGGTCGCGCATGCCCTTCTGGAAGGGCACGAACTCCTTGTCCAGGACCTCCTGCTTCTTCTTGCCCATGGCCCGGCGGAGCAGGTCGGCCTGGCCGAGCGAATAGCCGGCGAGCACCTGGGCGGCCTTCTGCACCTGCTCCTGGTACACGATGAGGCCGTAGGTGATGCCCAGGACCTCCTTGAGCGGCTCCTCCAGCTCGGGGTGGATCGGGGTGATCTCCTGCTGC
>NZ_JAHLEM010000187.1 GCF_018883605.1 Streptomyces niphimycinicus
GCGGAGCAGGTCGGCCTGGCCGAGCGAATAGCCGGCGAGCACCTGGGCGGCCTTCTGCACCTGCTCCTGGTACACGATGAGGCCGTAGGTGATGCCCAGGACCTCCTTGAGCGGCTCCTCCAGCTCGGGGTGGATCGGGGTGATCTCCTGCTGCCCGTTCTTCCGCAGCGCGTAGTTGATATGCGAGTTCATGCCCATCGGGCCCGGCCGGTAGAGGGCCGAGACGGCGGAAATGTCCTCGAAGTTGTCGGGCTTCATCATGCGCAGCAGGGAGCGCATCGGGCCGCCGTCGAACTGGAAGACGCCGAGGGTGTCACCGCGGCAGAGCAGTTCGAAGGTCTTGGGGTCGTCCAGGGACAGATCGAGCATCTTCAGGTCGATGCCCTTGTTGGCGCGCACCATCTTGACGGCGTCGTCCATGATGGTCAGGTTGCGCAGGCCCAGGAAGTCCATCTTCAGCAGGCCGAGCGACTCACAGGTGGGGTAGTCCCACTGGGTCACGACCTGGCCGTCGTTCTTCGGCGAGAAGACCGGGACATGGTCGGTCACCGTCTCGCTCGACATGATCACACCGGCGGCGTGCACACCCATCTGGCGCACCAGGCCCTCGATACCGCGCGCGGTGTCGATGACCTTCTTCACATCCGGCTCGTTCTCATACATCCCGCGCACCTCGCCCGCCTCGCTGTAGCGGGGGTGCTTCTCATCGGTGATACCGGAGAGCGGGATGCCCTTGCCGAGGACGTCGGCGGGCATGGCCTTGGTGATGCGGTCGCCCATCGCGTACGGATAGCCGAGCACCCGGGCCGAGTCCTTGATGGCGTTCTTGGCCTTGATGGTGCCGTAGGTGCCGATCTGGGCGACCTTGTCGTGGCCGTATTTCTCGGTGACGTACCGGATGACCTCACCGCGCCGACGCTCGTCGAAGTCGATGTCGACATCGGGCATGGACACACGCTCGGGGTTGAGGAACCGCTCGAAGATCAGCCCGTGCTCGACCGGGTCGAGGTCGGTGATGCCCATCGCGTACGAGACGATCGAACCGGCCGCGGAGCCTCGGCCGGGGCCGACCGCGATGCCGTTGTTCTTGGCCCACATGATGAAGT
>NZ_JAHLEM010000188.1 GCF_018883605.1 Streptomyces niphimycinicus
CGCTCGGGGTTGAGGAACCGCTCGAAGATCAGCCCGTGCTCGACCGGGTCGAGGTCGGTGATGCCCATCGCGTACGAGACGATCGAACCGGCCGCGGAGCCTCGGCCGGGGCCGACCGCGATGCCGTTGTTCTTGGCCCACATGATGAAGTCGGCGACCACGAGGAAGTACCCCGGGAACCCCATCTGGATGATGACGTCCATCTCGTACTCGGCGAGCTTCTGACGGTCCTCGGGGACGCCGCCGGGGAAGCGGCGGGCCATCCCCTTCTTGACCTCCTCCTGGAACCAGGTGACCTCGGTATACCCCTCGGGGACGTCGAACCGCGGCATCAGGTCGCGCTTTTCGAACCAGCCGGTGGCGTCGATCTGCTCGGCGACCAGCAGGGTGTTGGCGCACCCCTGCTGCCAGGCGTCGGAGGAGTCGATGGCGTACATCTCCTCCGTGGACTTCAGGTAGTAGCCGGTGCCGTCGAAGCGGAAGCGGTCCGGGTCGGAGAGGTTCTTACCGGTCTGGACGCACAGCAGCGCGTCATGCGCCACGGACTCGCGGGAGTAGGTGTAGTGCGAGTCGTTGGTGACCAGCGGCGGGATGTCCAGCTTCTTGCCGATCTCCAGCAGGCCGTCCCGGACCCGGCGCTCGATCTCGATGCCGTGGTCCATCAGCTCCAGGAAGTAACGCTCCTTGCCGAAGATGTCCTGGTACTCGGAGGCGGCCTTGAGCGCCTCGTCGAACTGGCCGAGCCGCAGCCGGGTCTGCAACTCGCCCGAGGGGCAGCCGGTGGAGGCGATCAGGCCCTCGGACCACTGGGCGATGGTCTCCTTGTCCATCCGCGGCCACTTGACGAAATAGCCCTCCATATAGGCGTCGGAGGAGAGCCGGAAGAGGTTGTGCAGACCGGTCTTGTTCGACGCCCAGATGGTCTTGTGGGTGTAACCACCGGAACCGGAGACGTCATCGCGCTTCTGATGCGGCTGGCCCCACTGGACCCGCCGCTTGTAGCGCCGCGACTCGGGCGCCACATACGCCTCGATCCCGATGATCGGTGTGACCCCGGCGCCCGTCGCCTGCTGGTAGAAGTCGTACGCGCCGTGGAGGTTGCCATGGTCGGTCATGGCGATGTGGGTCATGCCCATCTCGTTGCACGCGTTGAACATGTCCTTGAGCCGCGCCGCACCGTCCAGCAGCGAGTACTGGGTATGGACATGCAGGTGCGTGAAGGGCGGCTTGGTCACGGTGGAAGACCTCCGGCGAACAATCGATGACGGCAGGGCGAGACAGCTCCGAAGGTTACCCCTCCGCACTGACACGGGCCGGGCACTCACGAGTAGCCTCAGGCGTTGATCCCGACGGGTCATCCGGTCTTCCCGCGCACCCGGCGCGACGGAACATACCCTGTCGTATCTGCCACACCGATCACATCCCTCATGCCCCAGGAGGCGTTCCGCGATGCCGAACCAGCAGACCCAGGCGGAACAGCGCGGCGAGCACATCCTCGCCGTATTCGACACCGCCTTCGGCGAGCTGCTCGCCGCCGACCCGGCCGCCTTCCGCGTCAAGTTCCGGAAGATGGCCGCCTCGGCGTTCGCGTTCTACCGCGGCACCGCCTGTCTGTTCTATTCCGATGTGGAGCGGGAGCGCGCCGGCGGGCCGTACCTGGACGACCGCACCAGCCGGGTGTGGATCCACGGCGACCTCCACGCCGAGAACTTCGGCACCTACATGGACGCCAACGGCCGGCTGATCTTCAATGTGAACGACTTCGACGAGGCGTACGTCGGCCCCTTCACCTGGGACCTGAAGCGTTTCGCCGCCTCCGTGGCGCTCATCGGCTACACCAAGGCGCTCAGCGACGAGAAGATCAGCGAGCTGGTGCGGACGTACGCCGGCGCCTACCGCGAGCGCGTGCACGCCCTGGCCACCGGCGCCAAGAACGACGAGGTGCCGCCCTTCACCCTGGAGACCGCCGAGGGCCCGCTGCTGGACGCGCTGCGTGACGCCCGCTCGCTGACCCGCTTCGGGCTGCTGGACTCGATGACCGAGATCCGCGACTTCGAGCGCCGCTTCACGGCCGGCGGCGGGTCCATCGAGCTGGACGCGGCCACCCGCTACAAGGTCCTGGCCGCCTTCGACGGCTATCTGGAGACACTCCCCGAGTCCAGTCTCTCGCGCCCGGACTCCTACCGCGTCAAGGACGTCGTGGGCCGCCGGGGCATCGGCATCGGCAGCGCCGGGCTCCCCTCGTACAACATCCTTCTGGAGGGCAACAGCGACGCCCTGGAGAACGATGTGGTGATCTACATGAAGCAGGGGCAGACCCCGGCGGTCTCCCGGCACATCACCGACGAGCAGGTGCGGTCGTACTTCCAGCACGAGGGCCACCGCACGGTGATCTCCCAGCGCGCGCTCCAGGCCCACGCCGACCCGTGGCTGGGCTGGACCGAGCTGGACGGGGCGGGGCAACTGGTCGCCGAGGTGTCGCCGTACGCGGTGGACCTCGACTGGTCCGATATCGACGACCCGGCCGAGATCGCGGCGGTCGTGGCCGACCTGGGGCGGGCCACGGCCACCATGCACGCGGCCGCCGACGACCAGAGCGGCCACTCGCTGGTGCCGTTCTCCACCGAGCGCGCCATCGACGCGGTGATCGCCGCCGACGAGGACGGCTTCGCCGACCTCCTGGTGGACTTCGCGCACTCTTACGGTGCCCGCGCCCGGGCCGACCACCAGATCTTCGTGGACCTCTTCCGCAACGGCCGCATCCCCGGGCTCTGATCGCCAGGCCGGGCTCCGATCGTCACCCGGCCATGGTCGCTGTCTGCTCGCCCCCCTATCGTTACCGGTCATGTGGCCTGGACAGCAGCCGCCGGGGGGCGAGCAGAACCCGCAGCAGAACCCGTATCAGCAGCCGGAGCAGCCGGAGCACCCGCAGCCGGGTCATCCGCCGCCTCCGTCCCAGCCCCCGGGCTTCCCGCCCGCTCCCCCGCCGCCCGGCCCGGGCGGCGCGCCCTGGGGTGGCGCTCCCGCCCCGGCGGACCCACAGCGCAAGGCCGGGCTCATGGCCGTGGTGGGGGTGACGGTGGCCGCCGCGGTGGTCGCGGGCGTTCTCGTGATCACGGATGACGACAAGGACTCCAGGGCCGGTTCCGCGAACGATGTCGTCCAGAGCCCGCCGGGAGCGCCGGGCCCGGACGGCTCCGGTGGCTCACAGGGCCCGGGAAACCTCGTCGCGCCCGCCCACAGCTCCGGTCCGAGCGGCACCACCGTGGTGATCGGCGAGGCCGGTGCGGGGCACACCCTCGACGTCTACGAGGACGTGCGCTGCCCGCCGTGCGCCTCCTTCGACCAGGGGGTCGGGCCGACCATCGCCAAGGACATCAAGGCCGGCAAGTACAAGGTCTCGTTCCACTTCGCCGCCATCCTCGACAAGAGCATGGGCGGCAACGGCTCCGCGAACGCCCTGAGCGCCCTCGGGGCGGCGCTGGACGTGAGCCCCGACGCCTTCCTCGACTACAAGGCCGCCCTGATGTCGTCGAAGAACCACCCCGAGGAGAGCAAGGACTCCTACGCCGACGACAGCCGTCTGCTGGCCGTCTCCCAGGAGGTGTACGCGCTCAAGACGAACGCCTCCTTCCGGGAGGCTCTGCGCGAGGGCACCTACGACCCCTGGGCGAAGAAGATGATCGCCGACTTCGACGCCTCCGGGGTGAACAGCACCCCCGCCGTCAAGCTCGACGGCTCCCAGCTCACCGGCAGCGGCGGCGCCACCCCGATGACCGCGACGGAGTTCACGGAAGCGGTGAACAAGCAGGTCAAGGGCGGTTAGCCGACCGCCGGGCCGATTCTTCACATGGTCCCTACAGCCGTTCATGGCAGAATTCGAAGTCATGGACGGCACCGGACCGCAGCTCAGGACAGTGCGCGCGGCGCTCTTCACGGCGCTGTGCGTCACGCTGTCCTCGGCTTCGCATGTCCTGCTGTCGCGGACCCCGCTGCCGCTGGGCACCGTCGGCGCGCTCTCGGTGGCCGTCTTCGCCGTCGCGTACGCCCTCGCGGGCCGGGAGCGGGGCTTCTGGTCCATAGCCGCCCTGCTGATCCCGCTGGAGCTGGCCGCCGACACGATCTTCACCACCGGCCAGCAGGCGTGTTACGGACCGTCCGGCGGCCCCGTGGCGGGCTCCCTGCGCTCCATGGGGGTCACCGTGCTGTGCAGCGGCGGCGATCTCGGCAGCCCGCTGCCCGGGATCTCCCAGAACGGGATCGGCACCCCCCTGGCCGCCACCGTGAGCTCCGCCACCCCCTGGCTGCTGCTCGCCGCGCATATCGCGGTGGGTCTGCTCGCCTCGGCCTGGCTGCGGCGCGGCGAGGCCGCCCTGAGCCGTCTGCTGGCCTCCCTGGCCGCCTTCGCCTTCCGGCCGCTGCTGCTGGCCGTCGCGGTCCACGCCGCGGCCCTGCGGCCCCTTCGCCGCCCGGCCCCGCGGTCCGTACGGCCCGTGCGCCCGGCTCCGGCGCTCCCTCTCCTCGTGCACTCCGTGGTGCGTCGTGGACCGCCCTGCTCGGCCGCTGCCTGAGCACAGCTCGGCCACTGCCCGAGCACAGCGATCCACACCCCCGTACGCCTTACCGACGACGCACACCCACGGAGATCGATCCATCATGAGCAACCGCAACAACCAGCAGAACAAGCAGGCCGCGCGCGAACGGCTGCGCGCCGAGCGTGAGCGCCAGGCCAAGAAGGACCGCACGCGGCGCCAGTTGTTCGTCGGCGGCGCGGTCGTCGCGGTCCTCGCGATAGCCGGCGGCATCGGCTACGCCGTCACCAGCATGGACTCGTCGGACAACAACGCCCAGAAGTGGCGGACGGCGGCCGAGAAGAAGCCGTTCGCGAAGCCCGCCAACGCCACCGGCCCCCAGGGCACCACGGTCGTCATCGGCGACAAGAAGGCCAAGAACACGCTGCACATCTACGAGGACATGCGCTGCCCGGCCTGTGCCCAGTTCGAGAAGCTCACCGGCCCGACGGTGCTCAAGGACATCAAGGACGGCACCTACAAGGCGCAGTTCACCATGGGCACCTTCCTGGACGACTTCAACAAGCAGCAGCCCGGCGTCGGCTCGAAGAACGCGCTGAGCGCGCTCGGCGCGGCCCTCAATGTCAGCCCGCAGGCGTTCCTGGACTACAAGGAGGCGCTATACGCGCCGAAGAACCACCCGCAGGAGACCGATGACGCCTTCGCGAAGGACCAGAAGCTGATCGACGTCGCCCAGCAGGTCAAGGAGCTGAAGGGCAACACGGCGTTCGAGAAGGCCGTGAAGAACGGCACCTACGACCGGTGGGCGCTGGCCATGTCCAAGACGTTCAACGACACCAAGGACGTCCACAGCACCCCGACCTTCAAGCTCAACGGGAAGAAGCTGGAGGTGGGCCAGAACCCGCCGATGACCCCGGACCAGTTCACCCCGCTCGTCCAGAAGGAGCTCAAGAAGTAGCGTCCGGCCCTTCCCGGCCGAGTCGGCGGGCGTGCCCCTGGGCGCGCCCGCCGACGGCGTTATGGCCCGGCGACGACGGCAGCGGCAGCGGTGACCCGGCAGCCGCGGTGGTGCCCTCACGCCCACGACGGTGATGACCTGGCGGCGACGGGTGGGCGAACATCCCCCAAGCCCCCTGTCCCCGCCCGCTACTTGTCAGTAATGTCCTCGGCCGTGACCGACCTCCACATCTCGCGCCGCAGCGCCGTCACGGCCGCGGCGGCCGCCGCCGCCCTGCTGCCCCTCGTCCCCGGACCCGTCGCCAACGCCGGCTCCGGGCCCGCCTTTCTGCACGGCGTCGCCTCGGGTGACCCGCTGCCCGACGGGATCCTGCTGTGGACCCGTATCACGCCCGTCCCCGACGCCGTGCCCGGTTCGGGGCGCGGCCCGGCCATCGAGGTGACCTGGGAGGTCGCCGAGGACCGGGACTTCCGCTCGGTCGTCGCCCGCGGCACCGTCAAGGCCGCCACCGGCACCGACCACACCGTCAAGGCCGATGTGCGCGGGCTGCGGCCCGCCACCGACTACTTCTACCGCTTCGGCGTGGACGGCGGCGTCCGCTCCCCCGTGGGGCGCACCCGCACCACCCCCGCGCACGACGCCGCGGCCGACGGGGTCCGCTTCGGCGTGGTCTCCTGCGCCAACTGGGAGTCGGGCTGGTTCTCCCCGTACCGCCATCTGGCCGCCCGTACCGACCTGGAGGCGGTGCTCCATCTCGGCGACTACATCTACGAGTACAAGAGCGGCGAATACCCGGAGGCCAAGGGCGTCGTCCGCCCGCACGCCCCCACCCACGAGATCGTCACGCTCGCCGACTACCGCGTCCGGCACGGGAACTACAAGACCGACCCCGACGCCCAGGCGCTGCACGCCGCGCTCCCCCTGATCGCGATATGGGACGACCACGAGTTCGCCAACGACGCCTGGTCCGGCGGGGCGGAGAACCACACGCCCGGCACCGAGGGGGCGTGGGCGCAGCGGGTGGCCGCCGCCAAGCAGGCGTACTTCGAGTGGATGCCGGTGCGGCCCTCCACCCAGGGCACCACCTACCGGCGGCTGCGCTACGGCACCCTCGCCGATCTCCATCTGCTCGATCTGCGCTCGTTCCGCTCCCAGCAGGCGGCCACCGGCAGCGGCGACGTGGACGACCCGGAGCGCACCCTGACCGGGCGCGCCCAGCTCGACTGGCTGAAGTCGGGCCTGACCGCCTCGGACACCACCTGGCGGCTGGTGGGCAACTCGGTGATGATCTCACCGGTCGCCTTCGGGGCCCTCCCCGCCGAGCTGCTGGGCCCGCTCGCCGAGCTGCTGGGGCTGCCCAAGGGCGGCCTGGCCATCAACACCGACCAGTGGGACGGCTATACGGACGACCGGCGCGAGCTGCTCGCCCACCTCACCGACCACGCGATCGGCAACACGGTCTTCCTCACCGGTGACATCCATATGGCGTGGGCCAACGACGTACCGGTGAAGGCCGCCACCTATCCGCTCTCCCGGTCGGCCGCGACCGAGTTCGTGGTCACCTCGGTGACCTCGGACAACCTCGACGATCTGCTCCATGTGGCACCGCACACGGTGTCGTTGGCCGCGGCCGCCGCGATCAAGGTCGCCAACCGCCATGTGAAGTGGGTGGACATGGACTCGCACGGCTACGGCGTGCTCGATGTCACTCCTCAGCGGGCCCAGATGGACTACTACACCGTCTCCGACAAGACCGACCGCAACGCCACGACCGCCTGGGCGCGGTCGTACCGCACCCAGGCGGGCAGCCAGCGGGTCGAGCGCGCCGACGCACCGGCGCGCTGACGGACCGGCGCGCTGACGGACCGGTTCACGGCCGGACCGGTTCACGGCCGGGTCACCGGCTCAGAGGCCGGCCAGGAAGCCGAGCGCCACCCGCCAGGTGGCCTCGGCGGCCTCCTTGTCGTAGTCCGGCAGCTCGGGGTCGGTGAAGATATGCCCGGCCCCGGCGTAGCGGAAGACCTCCACATCGGCACCGGCCCGCCGCATCCGCAGATACCAGGCGTTGAGCCAGTCGTGTGGCTCGAACGGGTCGGGGTCGGCCACATGCAGTTGCACCGGCAGCTCATCGACCGTGGTGTCGTCGGCGATGTCGGAGGTGCCGTGCAGCAGAAGCAGTCCGCGCGCCTTGTCGTCGGCCAGCGCCAGGTTCTGCGCCAGGGCGCCGCCGAGCGAGAACCCGGCGTAGACCAGCCCGCGGTCCGAGTACGGCGCGGCGGCGGTGATGGCCCGTTTCAGCAGCTCGTCGCGGCCGATCCGCTCCTTGATCACCATGCCGTCCTCGACGGTTTCGGCGGTCTGCCCCTCGTACAGGTCCGGCACGACCACCTCATGCCCGGCCGCGCGCAGTCGGTCGGCCGCCTCCTGTACGGCGGGCCGCAGCCCGTACGCGGAGTGGAACAGAACAATCGTCGAGGTATCGGCCACCGCTGTCACTTTCCTTTCCGTGGATCGCCCCCTCCCATCGTGCCAGTCCCGGTCTGAGGACACCGGATCCGGGGAAGGCGGCACAGGACACCCGGAGTCTGTCCGAGGGAAGGATGAATTAGGTGTCCATGGAGGACGTGCTGCGTCCGCTCGTCGTCATCGGCGGCTCACTGGCCATCACGCTGTTCATCGGCTGGGCCGTCGACTGGCTGCTGCGGAGGGTCGATGCCCGGCACCCGGAGACCCCCTTGTGGGGCCATCTGCGCGGCTGCCGGCTTCCGCTCCAGGTGACCGTGTGCACGGCGCTGCTGAGCGGTTCGTACGACAAGACGCGGGCGAGGGTCGTCCAGGAGCATGAGCCGGCGATCGGCCGGCTGCTCGCGCTGGTGCTGATCGCGGCGACGGCATGGCTGGTGGTGCGGGTCTCCTCGGCCGTCGTGGAGTCCTCCTACTTCCGCTACGCCTCCAGCGCGCACGACGCCGCGCGGGTGCGCCGGGTGCGCACCCAGGTGACGCTGATCCAGCGGGTGGTGGCCGCGATCGTCGGCGTGGTGGCGGTCTCCGCCATGCTGCTGACCTTCCCGGCGATGCGCACGGTCGGCACCTCCATGCTGGCCTCCGCCGGGATCCTCGGTGTGGTCGCCGGTGTCGCCGCCCAGTCCACGCTGGGAAACCTCTTCGCCGGGCTCCAGATCGCCTTCGGCGACATGGTGCGGATCGGCGACACGGTGGTCGTGGACGGCGAGTGGGGCACGGTCGAGGAGATCACGCTGACCTTCCTGTCCGTACGGACCTGGGACGAGCGCCGGATCACCATGCCGGTGTCGTACTTCACCAACAAGCCGTTCGAGAACTGGTCGCGGGGCGGCACCCAGAAGCTGGCCACCGTCCTCTTCCATCTCGACCACACGGCGCCGATCGAGGAGATGCGGGAGCGGCTGCGCGAGATCGTGCAGAAGTCCCCGGCCTGGGACGGCCGGGACTGGAACCTGGTGGTGACGGACACCACCCCGAGCACCATCGTGGTACGGGCGCTCATCACGGCGCGGGACCCGGACGACGCCTGGACCGTGCGCTGTGAGGTGCGCGAGAAGATGATCACGTGGCTGCGGGACGCCCATCCGCACGCCCTGCCGCGCATCGCCACCGCCCCGGCGGCCCAGCCCCCGCCGACGCCGCTGGAGCGCGAGCGGGGCCGTGAGCTGCATGACCGCCACGACCACCACGACCGTCTGGCCCGCTTCGAGGACGGGCTCCGCAAGGACGCCCGGCACCCGCGGTGAGGGCGCTGCCGGGCCGCTACAGCGGCCGTCGCATCGCGCGGTGCGGGATGCCGCTGCCCTCGTCGAACTCGGGGCCGAACGCCTCGTAGCCCAGCCGCTCGTAGAAGCCGAGCGCATGGGTCTGGGATTCCAGATAGACCTCGGCCAGACCGCGCCGGTGGGCCTCCGCCTCGACGGCCCGGACCAGGTCGGCCCCCAGCCCCGTGCCCCGCGCGGCCTTGGCCACCGCGAGGCGGCCGAGAACGGCGGTGGTGGCGCCGTCGACACCGGCATGGGCGTACTTCTTGTTTGCGGCAGCGCCGTGCAGAAAGCGCGCGGTGCCCACCGGGCGGCCCGCGCCGTCGGTGGCCAGGAGGTGGACGGCGTGCACGTCGTACGCGTCCATCTCCTCCTCCTCGGGGATCCGCTGCTCCACCACGAAGACCTCCCGGCGGACCGCGAAGCAGCCGGACAGGTCCCCGTCGGCCACGACCTCGATCACGAACTCTCGGCCTTCACGATGTCCAGTGCCGTGCGCAGATCGTCCGGGTAGGCGCTCTCGAACTCGACCCACCCGCCGTGCGCGGGGTGCTCGAAGCCGAGCCGCATGGCGTGCAGCCACTGCCGGGTCAGCTTCAGCCGCTTGGCGAGCGTCGGGTCCGCGCCGTAGGTGAGGTCGCCGACGCAGGGGTGGCGGTGGGCCGCCATATGCACCCGGATCTGGTGGGTGCGGCCGGTCTCCAGCTTGATGTCCAGCAGGCTCGCGGCCCGGAACGCCTCGATGAGGTCGTAGTGGGTGACGCTCGGCTTGCCGTCCGCCGTCACCGCCCACTTGTAGTCGTGCTGCGGATGGCGCCCGATCGGGGCGTCGATGGTGCCGCTCAGCGGGTCCGGGTGGCCCTGGACCAGCGCGTGGTAGCGCTTGTCCACGGTGCGCTCGCGGAATGCCTGCTTGAGCACGGAGTACGCGAGCTCGGACTTGGCGACGACCATGAGCCCGGAGGTGCCGACGTCCAGCCGGTGCACGATCCCCTGGCGCTCGGCGGCGCCCGAGGTGGAGACGCGGAAACCGGCGGCCGCGAGCCCGCCGATCACGGTGGGGCCGGTCCAGCCGGGGCTGGGGTGGGCGGCGACGCCGACCGGCTTGGAGACGACCACGATGTCCTCGTCGTCGTGCACGATCTCCATGCCCTCGACGGGCTCGGCGACGACCCGCACCGGCGGCGCGGCCTGCGGCAACTCGACCTCGAGCCAGGCACCCCCTGAGACCCGGTCGGACTTCCCGGCGACGCTGCCGTCGAGCTGCACCTTTCCGGCGGCGGCCAGCTCGGCCGCCTTGGTCCGGGAGAAGCCGAACATGCGGGCGATCGCGGCGTCGACGCGCTCGCCCTCCAGACCGTCCGGTACGGGCAGGGTGCGGATCTCGGGAATCGTACTCACCCGACGAGTATGCCGGACCGGAGGCACCGGTTCGTACGCCCGTCGGATACCGGCCGCCGGGCCCTGGTCAGTCCTTGTGGACGGTGCCGTCCGGGTCGAGACCGCGGAAGGACAGGATCACGATCAGGAAGCCGCCGCAGACGATGGCCGAGTCGGCGAGGTTGAAGACCGCGAAGTGGGAGGGCGCGATGAAGTCCACGACCGCCCCCTGGAGGTCCCCGGGCGCCCGGAAGATCCGGTCGGTGAGATTGCCGAAGGCGCCGCCGAGCAGCAGACCGAGCGCGATGGCCCAGGGCAGGCTGTGGAGCTTGCGGGCCAGCCGGGCGATCACCACGATGACGCCGACCGCGATCACCGTGAAGACGATGGTCATGGCCTCGCCGAAGCCGAAGGCCGCACCCCGGTTGCGGATCACCTCGAACTGAAGCCAGGTGCCGATCACCTCGACCGGAGCGTGGTGCTCCAGCTTCGCGACCACGGCCAGCTTGCTGACCAGATCGATCAGATAGGCCAGCGCCGCGACCGTGAGGAGCACGCCGACGCGCCGCTTCCCCCTGTCCGCCGCGGCCTCATCGGCTCCGGCGGCGCTGGTCCCGGCACCCTCCTCTGCCTTCCCCGCATCCGGCGTACCGATGGCCTGCTCCGCCTCTGTCACGTGAGTCCCTCAACTCGTCCGGGCCAGTCTCCCCCTGTGAGGGACGAGGGTACGGCACATGCGTACGGGCGTCAGCGCCGCTCCTGACGCTGCTTGCACTCGACACACAGCGTGGCCCTGGGGAACGCCTGCATCCGGGCCTTGCCGATCGCATTGCCGCAGTTCTCGCACAGCCCGTAGGTGCCGGTGTCCAGCCGGTCCAGGGCCCGCTCGGTCTGGAGCAGCATCTCGCGGGCGTTTCCGGCCAGGGCCATCTCGTGCTCGCGGGTGATGTTCTTGGTGCCGGTGTCGGCCTGGTCGTCACCGGCGCCGTCACCGGAGTCGCGCATCAGCCCGGTGATCGCCTGCTCGGAGGCGAGGATCTCGGTGCGCAGCCGGCCGGCCTCGGTCAGCAGCCCGGCGCGCGCCTCGTCCACCTCCTCGGCGGACCAGGGGTCCTCGCCCGGGCGGACCGCGAGGTCGCTGGGGTCGACGGGCGCGCCCGCCGCACGGGCCTTGGGCAGGGGGGGTGCGGTCGTCGTGGCCTTCTTGCCGGTCGGCGCACCACCCGGAGTCTTCTTCGCAACCACTTTCCTGGCTCCCGTCTTCTTCGCGGGCACCGCCTTGTCGGCGGGCGCGGCCTTCCTGGCCGTGGTCTTACCGGCCGTGGTCTGCCCGGCCACGGTCTCCTCGGCCGCGCCCTCCTCGGTCGGCGCGACCGTCTTGGCGGATGCGTGCTTCCTGGTGGGCGTCTCCGAGTTCTTCCTCGGGGCGCTCTTCCCGGCCGCCTTGGCGGCGCCTTGCGCGGCGGCTCCGGCGGGGGCCGCGGTCGTGTTGTTGACGGCCTTCTTGCCCGAGGCGCTCTTCTTGCCGGGCGCGGCCTTCGTCGCCTTCGCCGTGCTTTTCTGCACGGCGGTCTTTCTCGCCACCATGGCCGCGGCCCCTTCACATATTGTGATCTTGCGCGCGAATCGTTCCGGAACGATAAATCGACTCCGGGCGGGCGGCAACGGGGCACGCCGCCCGATTCGCCCGGCTTGCCCGTTCGACAACCCGGTCCCCACCTTTGTGCCCCACTCCGCGTCCGGTAATCCGTCCGGAATCCGGCACCCACCGGTGACCCTGCGTGACGACCGCGGCCACGGCACCCGGCGTATCGCCATTCGGGTCAACCCCCGGAGCCGGCCGTCCCCCACTCGGCGCAGCGGGTATTCGGTCGGCCCGGGCCTCCCCGGCCCCGTACACTGGGGCGCAGCGAGAGGCGTGGATGGGGACGAGTAGCGTCGCAGGCGGCCCAGAGCGACCCGGGGACGGTGTGAGCCCGGGGGCGAGCGCGATGTGAAGGATCACCCCGGAGCCGCCGGAAGAACGCCCGCAGTGGGTCAGTAGAACCGGCATCGCGATCCCAATGAGGGGGCCGGGAGCCGACCAGCTACCGGTCAAGGAGGGTGGTACCGCGGGAGCGCACGGCTCTCGTCCCTCCGACGGAAACGGAAGAGCACGTGTCCGCCGGAGGAAGAAGAGCCCCGATGACGCCGCAGTACCGCCAGGTGCCCGCCCAGGTCGACCTGCCCGCCCTCGAGCACGCCGTGCTCGACTTCTGGCGGGAGAACAAGATCTTCGCCCGTAGCCTCGAGCAGTCCGAGGGCCGGCCCGAGTGGGTCTTCTACGAGGGCCCCCCGACCGCGAACGGCATGCCGGGCGCCCACCACATCGAGGCCCGCGTCTTCAAGGACGTCTTCCCGCGCTTCCGCACCATGCGGGGCTACCACGTCGACCGTAAGGCGGGCTGGGACTGCCATGGCCTGCCGGTCGAGCTGGCGGTCGAGAAGGAGCTGGGCTTCAACGGCAAGAAGGACATCGAGGCGTACGGCATCGCCGAGTTCAACGCCAAGTGCCGGGAGTCCGTCACCCGGCACACCGACGCCTTCGCCGAGCTCACCACGCGGATGGGCTACTGGACCGACCTCGACGGCGCGTACTGGACCATGAACCCCGGCTATATCGAGTCGGTGTGGTGGTCCCTGAAGGAGATCTTCGACAAGGGGCTGCTGGTCCAGGACCACCGGGTCGCCCCCTGGTGCCCGCGCTGCGGCACCGGGCTGTCCGACCATGAGCTGGCCCAGGGCTATGAGACGGTCGTCGACCCCTCGGTCTTCGTCCGCTTCCCGCTGACCTCGGGCCCGCTGGCGGGCGAGGCGGCGCTGCTGGTGTGGACGACCACACCGTGGACCCTGGTCTCCAACACCGCCGTGGCCGCGCATCCGCAGGTGCGCTATGTGGTCGCCACCAACGGCGAGGAGAAGCTGGTCGTCGCCGAGCCGCTGGTCGGGCAGGCGCTCGGCGAGGACTGGACGGTCACCGGGGAGTCCTTCACCGGGGCCGAGATGGAGCGCTGGACCTATCGGCGCCCCTTCGAGCTGGTGGAGATCCCGGACGCGCACTTCGTCGTCAACGCCGAGTATGTGACGACCGAGGACGGCACCGGTCTGGTCCACCAGTCCCCCGCCTTCGGCGAGGACGACCTGCTGACCTGCCGGGCCTACGGTCTGCCGGTGGTCAACCCGGTCCGCCCGGACGGCACCTTCGAGGAAGGACTGGAGCTGATCGGCGGCCAGTTCTTCAAGAAGGCCGACGAGGCGCTCACGGCGGACCTGAAGGACCGCGGACTGCTGTTCCGGCATGTGCCGTACGAGCACAGCTACCCGCACTGCTGGCGCTGCCACACCGCGCTGCTCTACTACGCCCAGCCGTCCTGGTACATCCGCACCACCGCGATCAAGGACGCGCTGCTGCGGGAGAACGAGAAGACCAACTGGTATCCGGAATCGGTCAAGACCGGTCGCTATGGCGACTGGCTCAATAACAACATCGACTGGGCGCTGTCGCGCAATCGCTACTGGGGCACTCCGCTGCCCATCTGGCGCTGCGCCGAGTCCCATCTCACCTGCGTCGGCTCCCTCGCCGAGCTCTCCGAGCTGACCGGCTCCGACCAGAGCGATCTGGACCCGCACCGCCCGTACATCGACGACATCACCTTCACCTGCACCGCCGACGGCTGCTCGCTGACGGCCGAGCGGGTGCCCGAGGTGATCGACGCCTGGTACGACTCGGGCTCGATGCCGTTCGCGCAGTACGGCTACCCGTACCGGAACAAGGAGCTCTTCGAGAGCCGCTACCCGGCGCAGTTCATCTCCGAGGCCATCGACCAGACCCGCGGCTGGTTCTACACGCTGATGGCGGTCGGCACGCTCGTCTTCGACAAGTCCTCGTACGAGAACGTGGTCTGCCTCGGTCACATCCTGGCCGAGGACGGCCGCAAGATGTCCAAGCACCTGGGCAACATCCTTCAGCCGATCCCGCTGATGGATCAGCACGGCGCCGACGCGGTCCGCTGGTTCATGGCCGCGGGCGGCTCGCCGTGGGCGGCCCGGCGGGTGGGCCACGGCACCATCCAGGAGGTCGTGCGCAAGACACTGCTCACCTACTGGAACACGGTCGCCTTCCAGGCGCTGTACGCCCGCACCTCGGGCTGGGCGCCGTCCGCGGCCGACCCGGCCCCGGCCGAGCGGCCGCTGCTGGACCGCTGGCTGCTGGGCGAACTGGGCACGCTCACCGAGCAGGTCACCGAGGCCCTGGAGGCGTACGACACCCAGCGCGCCGGAAAGCTGCTGTCGGCCTTCGTCGACGATCTGTCCAACTGGTACGTGCGCCGCTCCCGCCGCCGCTTCTGGCAGGGCGACGCCGCCGCGCTGCGCACCCTGCACGATGTCATCGAGACGGTCACCCGGCTGATGGCGCCCCTGGTGCCCTTCATCACCGAGCGGGTCTGGCAGGACCTGGTCGTCCCGGTGGTCCCGGAGGCCCCCGCCTCCGTCCACCTGACCACCTGGCCGGAGCCGGACCGGTCGATGATCGACCCGGCCCTCTCGGCGCAGATGGCGCTGGTGCGGCGCCTGGTGGAGCTGGGGCGCGCGACCCGCGCGGAGTCCGGTGTGAAGACGCGCCAGCCGCTCTCGCGCGCGCTGGTCGCGGCGGCCGGCTTCGAAACCCTCGGCGCCGAACTGCGCGCCCAGATCGAGGAGGAGCTGAACGTCTCCTCACTCGCCTCGCTGAGCGAGGTCGGCGGCTCCCTGGTCGACACGACCGCGAAGGCCAACTTCCGCGCCCTGGGCAAACGGTTCGGCAAGGGCACCCAGCCGGTCGCCAAGGCGATCGCGGAGGCGGAAGCCGCCGCGCTGTCGCTCGCGCTGCGCGAGGGGAACGCGTCGGTCCTGGTGGACGGCGAGACGGTGGCCCTCTCCCCCGACGAGGTCATCATCACCGAGACCCCGCGCGAGGGCTGGTCGGTCGCCTCCGACGCGGGCGCCACGGTCGCCCTCGACCTGGAGATCACCCCGGAGCTGCGCCGCGCGGGCCTCGCCCGTGATGCGATCCGGCTGATCCAGGAGGCCCGTAAGAACAGCGGGCTGGACGTGGCCGACCGGATCGCGCTGCGGTGGGAGACGGCGGACGAGGAGCTGCGGCAGGCGCTCACGGATCACGCGGGCCTGATCGCGGACGAGGTCCTCGCGACCGACTTCGCCACCGGCGAGGCCGACGCCGCCTACGGCACCCCCTTCGAGGACGCCCCCCTGGGCCTGACCTTCCGCCTCCGCAAGGCGTAACGCTCGGGCGAGAGCTGTATTCCCCTACCCGCCCCTTCCCGGCCCCTGTCGATATGCGGCTCCGCCGCGCGTGGGGCTCCGCCCCGGACCCCGGTCCTCAATCGCCGGACGGGCTGATATTCAGCCCGTCCGGCGATTGAGGACACGCCCGAAGGGCGTCCGGGGTCAGGGGCGAAGCCCCTGTTCGGGAAGGGGCGGGTAGGGGAAAGCCCCCCCAACACCCCACCCGCACAGCAAAGGGCCGGGCCCCAGGAGTCTGCTCCTGGGGCCCGGCCCTCGTGATTGCCGAACGCTCCGCGCTAGGCGGCCCGCATCAGTATCAGTTGTCGTCCTCGTCGATGAGGAAGCCCCGCATCGGGCTGGGCGCCTGCTGCATCGGCTGCGGACTCTGCGGCCGCACCGGTGCCATCGGCTGGGTCATCGC
>NZ_JAHLEM010000189.1 GCF_018883605.1 Streptomyces niphimycinicus
CGAAGCCCCTGTTCGGGAAGGGGCGGGTAGGGGAAAGCCCCCCCAACACCCCACCCGCACAGCAAAGGGCCGGGCCCCAGGAGTCTGCTCCTGGGGCCCGGCCCTCGTGATTGCCGAACGCTCCGCGCTAGGCGGCCCGCATCAGTATCAGTTGTCGTCCTCGTCGATGAGGAAGCCCCGCATCGGGCTGGGCGCCTGCTGCATCGGCTGCGGACTCTGCGGCCGCACCGGTGCCATCGGCTGGGTCATCGCGGGAGACATCTGCTGCTGCCCACCGTAGGACGGCCCTCCGCCGTTCGGGTTGTGGCCGCCCATGGTCTGGTTGCCACCCATGGTGTGGCCGCCCATCGAGCCGGCACCGGCCGAGGCCATGGAACCGCTCATCGACGGGGACGGCGGCAGCGAGGCGGTCGCCGGGGTGCGCGGCGGGGCGAGCGAGTCGTCGGCCTGGTTCTCCAACTGGCGGAGCTGGCTCTCCAGGTACGACTTCAGCCGCGTGCGGTACTCGCGCTCGAAGCCGCGCAGGTCCTCGACCTTGCGCTCGAGCGTGGCACGAGCGGACTCCAAGGAGCCCATCGCGACACGGTGCTTCTCCTGCGCGTCCCGCTCCAGCGCGTCTGCCTTGGCGCGGGCGTCCCGCTCCAGGCCCTCGGCGCGGCTACGGGCCTCGCCGACGATCTTGTTGGCCTCGGAACGGGCCTCCGCGATCGCCTGGTCGGCGGTCTGCTGCGCGAGCGAGAGCACGCGCGCGGCGCTGTCGCCGCCCGGGCCCTGACCCGGCTGCGGCAACTGCGGGCCACCGGGGCCGCCAGGACCGCCGGGGCCACCGGGACCGCCCATCGGGCCACCCATGGGACCGCCGGGGCCCATCGGGCCGTTCTGGCCCATCGGGCCGTTCTGGCCCATCGGACCGTTCTGACCCATGGGGCCGGGTCCGCCCTGCTGCATGGGGCCGGGGCCACCCTGCTGCATCGGACCGGGTCCGCCCTGCTGCATCGGTCCGGGGCCGTTCTGGCCCATCGGACCCGCCGGCAGTTGCGGGGCTCCGCCCGGGAGTTGGGGCGGACCACCCATCTGCTGCTGGCCGGGCGGCACCGGCTGCGGTCCGGATATGGCGGCGGGCACAGGTGCGCCGGGCCTCTCCTGCTGTTCGGGAGGCTTGCGCATACCTTGTTGCTGACTCTGGGCGGCGGCACGGGTCGCTGCGGCCAGCTTGGCGCGCAGGTCCTCGTTCTCCCGCAGCAGCCGGGTCAGTTCGGCTTCGACCTCGTCGAGGAAGGCATCGACCTCGTCCTCGTCATAGCCTTCTCGGAGGCGGACGGTCGTGAACTGCTTGTTCCGCACGTCCTCGGGGGTCAACGGCATCTCTACTTCACCTCAACGTAGTCGTCGGCAATCGGCAAGACCGTATCGTTCACACCCTGCTCGCAAAATTGCTCACGACGGTGATCAGGATCCAGACGATGATCATCAGCACGAAGAAGGACAGGTCGAGCGCCACACCCCCGAGACGCAGCGGCGGAATGAACCGCCGTAGCAACTTGAGTGGCGGATCGGTGACAGTGTAGGTGGCCTCGAGGATGACCACCATCGCCCTACCGGGTTGCCACGAGCGCGCGAACTGGAAGACATAGTCCATCACGAGCCTGAAGATCAGCACGATCAGGTAGCAGTAGAGCGCGATGTAGATCACCTGTAGTGCGATGCCCATCCCGCGCGTCCCTCTCCCCTGATTCGTACCCGGCCTTTCGGCCTCGGATGACTCGGTGTTGCCGGTTTGCCGTTTTTGCGTCTCAGCTCTGGTTGAAGAACCCGCCCTCTGCGATACGGGCCTTGTCCTCCGCCGTGACATCGACGTTAGCAGGAGACAACAGGAACACCTTCTGCGTCACCCGCTCAATGCTCCCATGGAGGCCGAACACCAGACCGGCGGCAAAGTCGACAAGTCGCTTCGCATCCGTGTCGTCCATCTCCGTCAGATTCATGATCACGGGAGTGCCCTCACGGAAGTGTTCCCCGATAGTACGGGCCTCGTTGTAGGTCCGGGGGTGCAGTGTGGTGATGCGGTACGGCTCCCGCTCGGACACAACCTTGGGCATGATCACTGGCGCGTTCTTCTCCAAGTTCTGACGTTCAGGTGTGATGGACGCCACGGGGGCAATTCGCGCGGGTCGCCCGGTTTCCACCGCAAGAGGAGCCGGTTCACGTTGTGCGGGAGGGTGGACGACTCGCACAGATTCGCCCCTTTCCGGCCGCGGTTCGGTCTCCACTACCTGATGCCGCCGACGGTCCCGCTCCCGTTCGGGCTCCGGCTCGGGCTCGAAGTCGTCGTCGGGGTCGAATCCCCGGCCGTCGTACCCATCGTCCTCCACGAGGCCGAGGTAGACCGCCATCTTGCGCATCGCGCCGGCCATTCTCTGCGTCCTCCGCTCTGTGGTGGATCGGCTCCGCCACCGGATGCCATGGATCCACGTGGCCAGCCCGCCTTTTGACGGGAATGACCATATTTTCTGCTGTGGTCCGACTTCTTCGCGACGTTACCGGAGGCTGGGTCGGACTCCGAGTACCGCAGTGCCGACGCGCACATGTGTCGCTCCCGCCGCCACGGCTTCCTCAAGATCCGAGCTCATCCCCGCCGAGACCATGTTCGCAGCCGGATGAGCCACGCGCAGGCGGGATGAGATTTCCAGCAGCCGGTCGAACGCCGCCCGCGGCCGCCCCTCGTAGGGGCCCGCCAGCGGGGCGACGGTCATCAGTCCGTCGAGCCGGAGTCCTTCGGCCTCGGCCACGGACTCCGCGAGCCGTTCCACTCCGCCCGGTCCCACGCCCCCGCGTGCTCCCCGTTCATCGGAGTCCGCGTCGAGCGCGACCTGAATCAGGACGCCCATCTCCCGCGCGGCCCCCACAGCCGCACGGGAGAGCGCATCGACCAATCGCTTACGATCGACAGATTGCACCACATCGGCATAACTCGATACGGAACGCACCTTATTGGTCTGCAATTGCCCGACAAAGTGCCAGATCAACGGCAGATCCGCGCATTCCGCGGCTTTGGGGGCGGCTTCCTGATCGCGGTTCTCGGCGACATGCCGTACGCCGAGTTCCGCGAGCAAACGGACATCGCTCGCCGGATAGGTCTTGGTGACCACGATCAGGGTCACCTCTTCGCGCTTGCGACCGGCCTCGGCACAGGCGGCAGAGATACGTTCCGTCACCCGGGCCAGATTCGCGGCCAGTTCACTCTTGCGATCCGTCACAGCTCAGCCGCCCAACCAGACGTAGCTCGCGAGCCGCCCCGTGGTGTGCTCGCGCCGGTACGAGAAGTGGTCCGCCGACTCCAGAGTGCAGATGTGAGATTGTCCATCCTTCTCGTCCATCCGCACACCGGCACGGACCAGTTGGGCCCGCACACCGGCCGCCACATCCACCGCCGGGGTACCCCACCGGGTCTCGGCCCACGCCTCCGGCACGCTCTGCGCGACATCGGCGCGCATCTCCGCGGGGACCTCATAACAGCGGCCGCAGACCGCGGGGCCGGTGCGGGCGACGATCCGGGCGGTCTCGGCGCCCTGTTCGGTCATCGCCTTGACCACCGCCGGGACCACTCCGGCGACCAGTCCCGGCCGGCCCGCGTGGGCGGCGCCGACGACTCCGGCCACCGGATCGGCCAGCAGCACCGGGGTGCAGTCGGCGGTGAGGACGGCCAGGGCAAGCCCCGGACGCCGGGTCACCACCGCGTCCACCGCCGGAATCTCACCGTCCGACCACGGTCCGTCGACCACCGCGACGTCCCGGCCGTGCACCTGGTTCATCCATACGACGGCCGCCGGGTCCAGGCCCATCGCCTTGGCGGCCAGTTCGCGGTTGGTCCGTACGGCCTGGGGGTCGTCGCCGACCGCCCCGCCGAGATTGAGCTCTTCATACGGAGCGGCGCTCACCCCGCCCCACCGGTCGGTGAAGGCGAAGTGCGCGCCGCTCGCGTCGTGCTGTTGCGCTATCACGTCTGATTCACTTCAAAGTCGCCGTCGAGCCATGCCGGACGGCTCACTTCAGGAAGTCCGGGACGTCCAGCTCCTCGGCCTGGCTCTCCGGGTAGGGACGGGCCGGCGGGACCTGGGGGTGCGGGGTGGGCACCGGGGGCGGCGGCACCTCGGCGACCGGGGTCGGGTCCGCCGGGGCGGACTCCTCGTCCCGCGAGGTGACGCTGCCGAGTCCGCCGAAGGACGGGCGGCTGTTCTCCTGACCGGACGGACGGCTCGAGGAATTGCCGGATCCCTCTTCGCGGCCGCCGCTGTAGGAACCCAGCACCTTGTCGCGGTTCTTGGGGGGCGGCTGACCGCCGTCGAAGCCCGCCGCGATCACGGTGACCCGGACCTCGTCGCCGAGCGCGTCGTCGATCACCGCGCCGAAGATGATGTTGGCCTCGGGGTGGGCGGCCTCGCTCACGAGCTGGGCGGCCTCGTTGATCTCGAACAGACCGAGATCGGAACCGCCGGAGATGGAGAGCAGCACGCCCCGGGCGCCGTCGATGGACGCCTCCAGCAGCGGCGAGGAGATCGCCATCTCGGCGGCGGCCACCGCACGGTCGTCGCCGCGGGCCGAGCCGATGCCCATGAGCGCCGATCCGGCCTCGGACATCACGGACTTGACGTCAGCGAAGTCGAGGTTGATCAGACCCGGGGTGGTGATCAGATCGGTGATGCCCTGAACACCCGACAGCAGCACCTGGTCGGCCGACTTGAACGCGTCGAGCACGCTCACCTGGCGGTCCGAAATGGACAGCAGCCGGTCGTTCGGGATCACGATGAGGGTGTCGACCTCGTCCCGCAGACCCGCGATGCCGTCCTCGGCCTGATTGGCACGGCGGCGGCCCTCGAAGGTGAACGGGCGGGTGACCACGCCGATCGTCAGGGCGCCGAGCGAGCGGGCGATATTGGCGACCACCGGCGCACCGCCGGTGCCCGTGCCACCGCCCTCACCCGCGGTCACGAAGACCATGTCGGCCCCCTTGAGGACCTCCTCGATCTCCTCGCGGTGGTCTTCGGCGGCCTTACGGCCGACATCCGGGTTGGCGCCGGCTCCAAGGCCCCGGGTGAGCTCACGGCCGACGTCCAGTTTGACGTCCGCGTCACTCATCAGCAGGGCCTGTGCATCGGTGTTGATCGCGATGAACTCGACGCCCTTGAGCCCGACCTCGATCATCCGGTTGATGGCATTCACGCCACCGCCGCCGATGCCGACGACCTTGATGACTGCGAGGTAGTTCTGCGGTGCTGCCACGTCGAAGGCCTCTCGCCTCGAGTTACGTGTCGTCACCCCGCCGTTGCCGCGGTGCGCCGACTGATGCCGAATGGGACGGTTCCGATTGCCGACCCCAACCCTAACGCTGAAGTTTAGGGTTACCAGTGCCTCTGTTTCCCGGACTCTTCGGAACAGGACACTAAGTCGACAAGTGGCGCGCGTTCAATGAACACGCCGAACCTCCCGCTTTTCTTTTCACCCTATGTGATCACCCAGTGGGCTAGCCAACCAGGGTGCTGGCCTGCCGCTATCAGGTCAACTGCGAGACACCGCCGGAGCGCTCGGCGCACTGACGTCGAAGTGGTCCGCGGCCGGCTGCGCTTTCATCAGTGCGGTGAGCGTCTTCGCCTTCGCCTCGCCTCGCTCTCCGCTCCCCCAGGCGATGGTACGGCCTCCGGTCAGCTCAAGGGTGATCGAATCGTACGAGCGGACCCGGAGGGAACGGGTGTCCTGGCGGACCTTCTCGGGGAGTTGGGTGACCACCCGGACCGCCTCGCGGCGCAGTGCGGTGGGGCCGAAATGGCGCGAACTCGGCGACCGGTCCGGCTCCATTTCCAGCACCGGAACCCCCTTCGGACGCTTGCTCACGGTCGAGAACCGGACTCCCGCGGCGTCCACTTCATGGAACTTCCCGCCCTCTTCGACAATGGCTTCGGGCCTGCGTTCCGTCACTACCAGACTGATGGTGTGCGGCCATGACCGGGATACGTCCACTTTTGCAATCCGCGGCAGCCGCTCGCGCAACCGGTGTTCGATCGCCGCCGTGTCCACCGCCACCATCGGGGTGTTCAGCGGAACATCGGCGGCGGAGCGCACCTCGTCGGCGGTGAGGACGGTGGTGCCGGTGACCCGCACCCGCTCGGCCCGCAGCCAGCTCGAGCCGTAGAGGAGCCAGACCGCGCCGGCGCCGAGCAGGGTCACCGCCACCGCCGTCACCAGCAGGGGGCGGCGGCCGGGCAGCCGGAACCTGCCGCCCGGCCGGCGGAAGCGTGGGGGCGGGCCGGACGGAGTCGTCCTTCGTGCGCCGCGCTCGGCGGTCGACGGTCCGGCCACGCTCCCTGCCTTCTCACGCCTGGCGGCGTGCGCTGATCGCCTCGTACACCATGCCGACCAGCAGCTCGTCGGCGTCCCTGCGGCCGAACTCGGCGGCCCGGCGGGACATCTCGTACAGCCGGTGCGGGTCGCCGAGCACCGGCAGCACATTGCCCTGAATCCACTCGGGGCTCAGCTCGGCGTCGTCGACCAGCAGTCCGCCGCCCTCCTTGACCAGCGGCTGGGCGTTGAGCCGCTGTTCGCCGTTGCCGATCGGCAGGGGGACGTAGGCGGCCGGGAGCCCGACGGCGGACAGTTCGGCGACGGTCATCGCGCCCGCGCGGCAGAGCATCATGTCGGCCGCGGCATACGCGAGGTCCATCCGATCCAGGTACGATACCGGGATATACGGCGGCATTCCGGGCATGTTGTCCACATGCGGCAATTCGTTTTTCGGACCGACCGCGTGCAGCACCTGGATCCCGGCGCGCTGGAGGAACGGCGCCACCGCCTGGACCACCTCGTTGAGCCGGCGCGCACCCTGTGATCCACCGGAGACCAGCAGCGTCGGCAGGTTCTGGTCGAGCCCGAAGGCCGCGCGGGCCTCGGGGCGGACCGCCGCCCGGTCGAGGGTGGCGATGGAGCGGCGCAGCGGGATGCCGACGTAGCGGGCGTTGCGGAGCTTGCTGTCGGGGGTGGAGACCGCCACGTACTTGGCGTAGCGCGAGCCGATCTTGTTGGCGAGCCCGGGGCGGGCGTTGGCCTCGTGGACCACGATCGGCACCCCGAGCCGCTTGGCCGCCAGATATCCGGGCAGCGCCACATAGCCGCCGAAGCCGACGACACAGTCGGCCTTGGTGCGCTCCAGGATCTGCTCGGCGGCCTTGATCGTGCCGCGCAGCCGCCCGGGGACGGTGATCAGCTCAGGCGTGGGCTTACGCGGCAGCGGTACGGCCGGGATGAGCCCGAGTTCATAACCACGCTCCGGTACGAGCCGGGTCTCGAGCCCACGCTCCGTTCCGAGCGCCGTGATCCCCACGGTCGGGTCCTGCCTCCGCAGGGCGTCCGCGAGGGCGAGCGCGGGCTCGATGTGGCCGGCGGTCCCCCCACCGGCGAGTACGACATGCACCGAAATTCACCGCTCTCCGGACGGCCGCCTCTTGACGGGCCGTCGCATCGTCTTCCGTCTCACCCGAGCCAGCTTCTTCCGCAAAGCAGGCTGCCGCATGGCCAGCGCCGCTCGCGCACCGGGCTCAGCCCGTGCGAAGGCGATCAGCAGGCCGACGGCGAACATGGTCGGCAGCAGGGCGGACCCTCCGTAGGAGAACAGCGGGAGCGGAACCCCGGCGATCGGCAGCAGACCGAGCACCGCACCGATATTGACCACGGCCTGGGCCGTGATCCAGGTGGTCACACCTCCCGCGGCGTACCTCACGAAGGGGTCCTCCGTGCGTCCGGCCACGCGGATACCCGCATAGCCTAGAGCCGCGAAGAGAACGAGAACCGACAGCGTCCCCGCCAGTCCGAGTTCCTCCCCGGTAATCGCGAAGATGAAGTCAGTATGCGGTTCGGGTAGTTCGCCCCATTTCTCCATACTTGCCCCGAGTCCGGATCCGAACCAGCCGCCGTTGGCGAGCGCGTAGATCCCATGGACAGCCTGCCAGCACTGATCGTGCGCACCGGGCTCGGTGGCGCCGATGCAGGCGAGCCGGGACATCCGGTTGGCGCTGGTCTTGATCAGCAGCATGCCGATGGCCCCTGCGAAGGCGAGGACGCCCACGAAGAGCCGGGTGGGGGCGCCCGCCAGCCAAAGCAGGCCGAAAAGGATCGCCGTGAGAATGATCGCGGTGCCCATGTCCCCGCCCAGCATGATCAGGCCGAGCAGCATCCCGGCCGCGGGCACCAGCGGGACCAGCAGATGCTTCCACTGGGCCAGCAGCCGCTTGTCCTGTTTGCGGGCGAGAAGATCGGCACCCCATAGGACGAGCGCCAGCTTGCCGAACTCACTGGGCTGGAGCAGGAACGGGCCGCCGAAGGAGATCCAGTTCCGATTGCCGTTGACCGCGATGCCCATGCCCGGGACCTGCACCAGACACATCAGGAAGACCGAGACGGCGAGCAGCGGATAGGCGAAGGCGCGGTGCAGTTTGATGGGCATCCGCACCGCGAGCAGCATCAGCGCGCCGCCGAGCGCGGCGGCGAAAAGCTGTTTGCGGAAGAAGTACGACGGTGAGAGCCCGGACTGGAGCGCCTTGATCTGGGAGGCGGAGTAGACCATGACCAGACCGAGCACCAGGATCAGCAGCGAGCCGCCGAGCAACAGGTAGTACGCGGTCAGCGGACGGTCCCACGCCCTCCGGAGGCGCTGCTGGAGCCCGCGCAGCGCGGCCAAGGCGTTTCCCCTCGACGGGCGGCGCGGAGGGCGGGAGGCGCCCGCTGCGCCGCGCGGACGGGCCGGGGACGGCGCCCTGCCCTTCGCCCGTA
>NZ_JAHLEM010000019.1 GCF_018883605.1 Streptomyces niphimycinicus
GTCGGCGGCGTGGGCCGCGGCGGGCGCCGCCATCCGGAAGCTGCACGACGCGCCGCTGCCGCCCCGGCCCGGCCGGGCAGGACGGAGCATCGTCGCGCTGGCGGCGGAACTCGACGACGAGTGCGAGTTGCTCGTGACGAACGGCCTCCTGCCCGCCGACCTGATCACCCGCAACCGCCAGGTCGCCGAGGCCGCACTCCGGCCGTGGACTCCGGCGTTCACGCACGGCGACCTGCACATCGCGCACGTCTTCGTCGACGGCGACGAGGTCACCGGCATCATCGACTGGTCCGAGGCGGGCCAGGGTGATGCCCTGTACGACCTCGCCACCTTCACGCTCGGACACGAGGAGCACCTCGACGACGTCATCGCCGGCTATGGAACCGACATCGACCTCGACGTGATCCGCGCGTGGTGGTCGTTGCGAAGCCTGCTGGCAGTTCGCTGGCTGATCGAGCACGGCTTCGACCCGTTCGCGCCGGGCTGTGAGGTCGACGTGCTGAGATCCCGGATGTGAGGCTGCGCGGGCCCGACTGCTACGAATGCGTTCTGACGCATCGAGCAGGCCACCCGGCCAACGTCCTCACCGAGGACGGCACTTTATGCGGCGTGATCGACTTCGGCGACCTCTGCGCGGGCGATCCGGCCTGCGGTCTCGCCGCCGCGCGGATACTGCTGCCGGACGGCGCCGTCGACCACTTCTACGACGCCTGCCAGCCCACCCCGGACACAGCGACCCGGCGCCGCGCCCGCGGCCGGGTGGTACTCAAAGCCCTCGCCTACGCCTTCATCGGGGATGCAGGCGTCCACGGCCGTCCGGGCGGCAAGCGCACCTGGGGCCCACCGCCGCCGGAGAGCCACAGCCCTTCGCCCTTCACCAGGCCGTACGCCACCGTCGCCGCGTCCGCGATGCCGCAGAGCGTCCTACCCTCGACTTCAGATCCCCCCGGGCAATGCCCCCGGCGAGGAACGTCCGCCAGTGCCCGCCGCCATCCTCCATCAGCAACAGGCCGCGCACGCGCACGCCCCGGGCGAGGGGCAGCGCCGCGACACCACCGCGCACGGCGAGAACTCCCCCGTCCGCGGCTTCGGGACAGCCGTGACTGATCCCATCCGAGAGTGCTGCACGGCCGCAGGCTCCACGCGAGAATCTCCAGCCAGACCGCCGAACGGAAAGGACGGGGCCATGCAGCCCGCACTCAACCTCTGGCGCCAGCAGCTTGGAGATGTGCCCGAGTCCATCTGGCAGCACACCGAGCTCCGAGTGCTGATCCTGGCAGACAACGGCCTCATGACCCTCTCCCCGAAGATCGGACAACTGGACACCCTGACCACGTTGGACCTCGGCCACAACAAACTCACCTCCCTCCCCGACACACTCGGCGACCTGGCCGAACTCACCGGATGCCTCTACCTGCACGACAACAACCTGTCCCAGCTCCCGGACACGCTGGGAAACCTGACCCGGCTGCGCTACCTCAACGTCGGTGAAAACCCTCTCACCGCCCTGCCCGAAACCGTCGGCCGGATGACGGAACTGATCGAGCTCCGAGCCCAGCACAATCGGCTGACCAGACTGCCCGACACCATCGGTCGCCTCCACAAACTGCGCGAACTCTGGCTGCGCGGGAACGCGCTCAGCACCTTGCCGCCGACAGTGACCGGCCTGCGTGAACTACGGCACCTGGACCTGCGTGAGAACGCATTCACCGAACTGCCCGAACCGCTGGCCGCCCTCCCCCGGCTTCGGCAACTCGACCTCCGCAGCAACCACATCGTCCAGATTCCGGACTGGGTCGCACGGATGCCCGCCCTGGAGAAGCTGGATCTTCGTTGGAACACCTGCGATCCCTCCCACCGCTTGCTCACGGAGCTGGAGGAACGCGGGTGCGTCGTCCTGCTGTAAATCACCGGCCGACACCCTGGAGCCCGGGGGCGAGGCCACCCGCCGACTCGCCGTCGATCCTGCGCTGGAAGGCATCACCGGCCAATTCTTCGACCGCCTCCGGCCCGCCCGCCCAACCGACCAGGCTTACGGCGAACAGGCCAGGACGGCTCTGCGCGCCCGCAGCCTCGCGCTCGCGAACGGCTACCTCACGATGGCAATGGCGATCTGACCTCGACACCGCCCAGCGGACGCACGGCAGGGATCCCCAGCGGGCAGGTCCCCAGGTCCGACAGGGCCGCCTGGCGGCGGATGTCGCGACAAGCGATGTTCGCGCGGCGTGCCGAGGGGAATGATGGCGGCTATGGCGCTGTCGACGCGGTTCACGGAGTTGTTCGGTGTGGAGCACCCGATCGCGCTGGCGCCGATGGGTGGATCTGCCGGCGGTGCGCTGGCGGCGGCCGTCTCTCGTGGCGGTGGGCTCGGGATGCTGGGCGCCGCGAACGGGGACCCGGAGTGGCTGGCCCGCGAGCTGCCGCTCCTCGCGGAAGCCGCCGGGCGGCCGTGGGGCATCGGTTTCCTCACCTGGCAGATCGACGTCGGCGCGATCGAGCGGGCGCTGGAGCACCAGCCCAGGGCGGTGATGTTGTCCTTCGGGGATCCGAGCCCTTTCACCGAGCGCATCCGCGCGTCCGGCACGCTGCTGATCATTCAGGTAACCGATCTGGAAGAGGCCAACCGGGCGGTCGACGTGGGCGCCGATGTCATCGTGGCGCAAGGCACCGAAAGCGGTGGGCACGGGG
>NZ_JAHLEM010000190.1 GCF_018883605.1 Streptomyces niphimycinicus
GTGGCGGCGGCGGCTTCGCCGGTCGTCCCGGTGGTGGCGGCGGCGGTCGTCCCGGTGGCGGCGGCGGTTTCGCCGGTCGTCCGGGCGGTCCCGGTGGTGGCGGCGGCTTCGGTGGCGGCGGTGGCCGTCCCGGCTTCGGCGGTCGTCCGGGTGGTCCCGGTGGCCGTGGTGGCACGCAGGGTGCGTTCGGCCGTCCCGGCGGTCCGGCGCGTCGTGGCCGTAAGTCGAAGCGGCAGAGGCGCCAGGAGTACGAGGCCATGCAGGCCCCGTCCGTCGGCGGTGTGATGCTGCCGCGCGGTAACGGCCAGACGGTCCGGCTGTCGCGGGGTGCCTCGCTCACCGACTTCGCGGAGAAGATCAACGCCAACCCGGCGTCGCTGGTCGCCGTGATGCTCAACCTCGGCGAGATGGTCACCGCGACGCAGTCCGTCTCCGACGAGACGCTCCAGCTCCTCGCCGACGAGATGAACTACAACGTCGAGATCGTCAGCCCGGAGGAGGAGGACCGCGAGCTTCTCGAGTCCTTCGACATCGAGTTCGGCGAGAACGAGGGCGGCGAGGAGATGCTCGTCGCGCGTCCGCCGGTGGTGACCGTCATGGGTCACGTCGACCACGGTAAGACGCGACTGCTGGACGCGATCCGCAAGACCAACGTCATCGCGGGCGAGGCCGGCGGCATCACCCAGCACATTGGTGCCTACCAGGTCTCGACCGAGGTCAACGACGAAGAGCGCAGGATCACCTTCATCGACACCCCGGGTCACGAGGCGTTCACCGCCATGCGTGCCCGTGGTGCCAAGTCGACCGACATCGCGATCCTCGTGGTGGCGGCCAACGACGGTGTGATGCCGCAGACGATCGAGGCGCTGAACCACGCCAAGGCGGCCGATGTGCCGATCGTGGTCGCGGTCAACAAGATCGACGTCGAGGGCGCGGACCCGACCAAGGTGCGCGGTCAGCTCACCGAGTACGGCCTGGTGGCCGAGGAGTACGGCGGCGACACCATGTTCGTCGACATCTCCGCCAAGCAGGGGCTGCACATCGACGACCTGCTCGAGGCCGTCGTCCTGACCGCGGACGCCTCGCTCGACCTGCGCGCCAACGCGGAGCAGGACGCGCAGGGCATCGCGATCGAGGCGCACCTGGACCGCGGCCGCGGCGCCGTGGCCACCGTGCTGGTCCAGCGCGGCACCCTGCGGGTCGGCGACACGATGGTCGCGGGCGACGCCTACGGCCGCGTCCGGGCGATGCTCGACGACAACGGGAACGCGCTGGAGGAGGCCGGCCCGGCGACCCCGGTCCTGGTGCTCGGTCTGACCAACGTGCCCGGTGCGGGCGACAACTTCCTCGTCGTCGACGAGGACCGCACCGCCCGCCAGATCGCCGAGAAGCGTGCCGCCCGCGAGCGGAACGCGGCGTTCGCCAAGCGCACCCGCCGGGTCTCCCTGGAGGACCTGGACAAGGTGCTCAAGGCCGGTCAGGTCCAGCAGCTCAACCTCATCATCAAGGGCGACGCGTCCGGTTCGGTGGAGGCTCTCGAGTCCTCGCTGCTCCAGCTCGACGTCGGCGAAGAGGTCGACCTGCGCGTCCTGCACCGCGGTGTGGGTGCGGTCACCGAGACCGACATCGACCTGGCGACCGGCTCCGACGCCATCGTCATCGGCTTCAACGTGCGCGCCGATGGGCGTGCCACGCAGATGGCCGAGCGCGAGGGCGTGGACGTCCGGTACTACTCGGTCATCTACCAGGTGATCGAGGAGATCGAGGCGGCCCTGAAGGGCATGCTCAAGCCGGAGTACGAAGAGGTCGAGCTGGGTACGGCGGAGATCCGCGAGGTCTTCCGCTCGTCCAAGCTGGGCAACATCGCCGGTGTGCTCATCCGCTCCGGCGAGGTCAAGCGGAACACCAAGGCCCGCCTGGTCCGCGATGGCAAGGTCATCGCGGAGAACCTCAACATCGAGGGTCTGCGCCGCTTCAAGGACGACGTCACCGAGATTCGCGAAGGCTTCGAGGGCGGTATCAACCTCGGCAGCTACAACGACATCAAGATCGACGACGTCATCGCGACGTACGAGATGCGCGAGAAGCCGCGCGGCTGACAAGCGGCTGTCCCACCGGGGCCGGTCGGCGGAGGAATTTCCGTCGATCGGCCCCGGCCCTTGCGTGTACGGTGCGAGAAGCCCGCATTCACAAAGGCCCCACGGGTGGCTTGACCCGGACCGCATGTATGTAGGGACGTTGTCCTTTGACCTGCTTCTCGGCGACGTACGGTCGTTGAAGGAGAAGCGCTCCGTCGTCCGCCCGATCGTCGCCGAGCTGCACCGCAAATTCGCGGTGAGCGTGGCGGAGGTCGGGGACCAGGACCTCTACCGCAGGGCCCAGATCGCCCTGGCGATGGTCTCCGGGGACGCGGGCCATCTCACGGACGTGCTCGACCGCTGCGAGCGGCTGGTGGCGGCGCGGCCGGAGGTGGAGCTGTTGTCGGTGCGACGGCGGTTCCACGGTGACGATGATGAATGAGGGCCGGATCGGCGGCGGCAGACCGCCCCGGCCATCGATGACTGACGCGAAGAACTGACGCGAAGAAGAGAGAAGAAGACGCATGAGCGACACCGCGCGGGCACGCAAGCTGGCGGACCGCATCCGGGTCGTGGTCGCGGAGACTCTACAGCGGCGGATCAAGGACCCGCGGCTGGGCTATGTGACCATCACCGACACCCGGATCACCGGTGATCTGCGGGAGGCGACCGTCTTCTACACGGTCTTCGGCGACGACGAGGAGCGGGCGGCCTCCGCCGCGGCCCTGGAGAGCGCCAAGGGTGTGCTGCGGTCGGAGGTCGGACGCCAGACGGGGGTGCGCTTCACCCCGACCCTGACGTTCGTCCCGGACGCGCTGCCGGAGAACGCCCGCACCATCGACGACCTGCTCGCCAAGGCCCGGGAGGCGGACGCCCAGGTGCGCGAGGCGTCCTCGGGCGCCAGCTACGCCGGCGACGCGGATCCGTACCGCAAGCCGGGCGAGGACGAGGCCGACGAGGAGCCCGGCATGGACGGCGACGGGCCCGGCGCGGACGGTAAGGCCGGCAAGGAGTCCGGCACGGACGGCAAGGGTTCATCGGACGCATGACGCGCAAGGGCAGGGCCGGTTCCGGGGCACCGGACGGCCTGGTGATCGTCGACAAGCCGGCCGGTTTCACCTCGCACGACGTCGTCGCCAAGATGCGCCGGTTCGCCGGCACCCGGCGGGTCGGCCACGCCGGAACGCTGGACCCGATGGCCACGGGCGTGCTCGTGGTCGGCGTGGAGAAGGCGACGCGGCTGCTGGGGCATCTGGCGCTGACCGAGAAGGAGTACCGGGCCACCATCCGGCTCGGCCAGACCACGGTCACCGATGACGCGGAGGGCGAGATCACCGCCTCGGACGGTGCCGCCGGGGTCGAGCCGGGCGCCGTCCAGGCCGGGATCGAGGAGCTGACCGGGGATATCCAGCAGGTCCCCTCGAAGGTCAGCGCCATCAAGATCGACGGTAAGCGCTCCTACGCACGGGCGCGGGAGGGCGAGGAGTTCGTGATCCCGGCGCGGCCGGTGACCGTCTCCTCCTTCGTCCTCCACGACCGCCGCGAGGCCAAGGCGGAGGACGGCACCACCGTCCTCGACCTGGACGTCACGGTGGTGTGCTCCTCCGGCACCTACATCCGGGCGCTGGCGCGCGACCTCGGCGCCGGACTCGGCGCCGGCGGCCATCTGACGGCCCTGCGCCGGACCCGGGTCGGCCCGTACGGGCTGGAGGCGGCCAGGACGCTGGAGAGCCTGGAGGAGTCGCTGGAGATCATGCCCATCGCCGAGGCGGCGGCTGCCGCCTTCCCGCGTTGGGACGTGGACGACCACCGGGCCCGGCTGCTGGGCAACGGCGTACGGATCGACATGCCCTCGGGGGAGGGCGCGCCGGGTCCTTCGGCATCGGCTTCGGGGCCGGTCGCGGTCTTCGGGCCGGAGGGGCGTTTTCTGGCCCTCGTGGAGGAGTCGAAGGGCAAGGCGAAGAGCCTGGCCGTCTTCGTATGAGGCCATCGGGGCGCGTCGGGGCCAGGGCGCCCCGGTGTGCCGTGACCGGCTCCGTGCTGCGTTGCGAGCGCCCGGACCGGCCGCCTACGGTGGCTTTCCGGCCGGTCCGGGCACTCGTGGAGACCACCGATGCGAGGCGGGCGACCGGGGCATGGCAGTCTTAGACCTGCGAAGTCGACAGACAAAGGTTCGGGCGAGGAGCGGGCAAAGTGCAGCGCTGGCGTGGCTTGGAGGACATCCCTGAGGACTGGGGGCGCAGCGTCGTCACCATCGGTTCCTACGACGGGGTGCACCGAGGGCACCAGTTGATCATCGGCCGTGCCGTGGCACGGGCGCGTGAGCTGGGCGTACCGGCGGTCGTGGTCACCTTCGACCCCCATCCGAGCGAGGTGGTGCGGCCCGGCAGCCATCCGCCGCTGCTGGCCCCGCATCAGCGGCGCGCGGAGCTGATGGCCGGGCTGGGCGTGGACGCGGTGCTGGTGCTGCCGTTCACGGCGGAGTTCTCCCGGCTCACCCCCGCCGACTTCGTCGCGAAGGTGCTGGTCGACAAGTTGCACGCACGGGTCGTGGTGGAGGGCCCCAACTTCCGCTTCGGCCACAAGGCCGCCGGGAACGTGGCCTTCCTGCGCGAGCTCGGCACCACCTACGACTACGAGGTCGAGGTCATCGACTTGTACGAGCGCGGCGAGGCGGGCGGCGGCGAGCCGTTCTCCTCCACGCTGGTGCGCCGGCTGGTCGCCGAGGGCGATGTGGCGGGCGCGATGGAGGTCCTCGGCCGGCCGCACCGGGTCGAGGGTGTGGTGGTACGCGGTGCGCAGCGCGGCCGTGAACTGGGCTTCCCGACGGCCAACCTGGAGACCCCGCCGCACACCGCGATCCCGGCCGACGGCGTCTACGCGGGCTGGCTGACGGCGCGGGGCGAGGCGATGCCCGCGGCGATCTCGGTCGGCACCAATCCGCAGTTCGACGGGACCGAGCGGACGGTCGAGGCGTATGCGATCGACCGGGTCGGACTGGATCTGTACGGACTCCATGTCGAGGTCGACTTCCTGGCCTATCTGCGGGGCCAGGAGAAGTTCGACTCGATCGAGGCGCTGCTGGAGCGCATGGCGGCCGATGTGAAGCGGGCCCGTGAACTCGTGGAGGAGCACGGCAGCAGCCGCTGAGGTGGTGTGCGGTGTGCCCGTGAGACGCCCGTGAGGTACGCCGTGCGGTGAACGTGGATGCGCCCCGTGGGCCCGGTGATCCGGGCCCACGGGGCGCATTGCTTCCGCTTGCTACTGCTGTAGTCCCTTGCTACTGCTGCGGCCCGGGGGGCTGCTGCTGCCAGGGCTGCTCCGGTTGCCCGGGCTGGCCCGGCTGTCCTGGCTGGACCTGCTGCCACGGCTGGCCGGGCTGCGGCTGCTGCCCCTGCCCGTAGGACTGCTGCCAGCCTTGCTGACCGCCCTGCTGACCGCCTTGCTGTGGGTATCCGGGGTACTGCGGCTGCTGGCCCTGCTGAGGCGCGTAGGAGCCCGGGTAGGGCTGCTGGCCGGGGTAGGGCTGCTGGGCCTGTCCGGGCATCGGCGGGGCCACCTGCGGCGGCTGAGCCCCGCCGTCGCCCGTCCACAGCCCTTGCTGCTGCTGGGCGCGGGTGAAGTCCTCCGCGACCATGGCCGAGAGGTTGAAGTACGCCTCACGGGTCTTGGGCCGCATCATGTCCAGGTCCACCTCGGCGCCCGCCGACAGATGCTCGTCGAACGGCACGACGATCACCCCGCGGCAGCGGGTCTCGAAGTGGGACACGATGTCCTCGACCTTGATCATCTTTCCGGTCTCCCGGACCCCGGAGATCACGGTGATGCTCCGCGAGACCAGATCCGCGTAGCCGTGCGCGGACAGCCAGTCGAGGGTGGTGCTGGCACTGCTCGCACCGTCCACGGAGGGCGTGGAGATGATGATCAACTGGTCGGCGAGGTCGAGGACGCCACGCATGGCGCTGTAGAGCAGACCGGTGCCCGAGTCGGTGAGGATGATCGGGTACTGCTTGCCCAGGACGTCGATGACGCTGCGGTAGTCGTCGTCGTTGAACGTCGTCGAGACAGCGGGGTCGACGTCGTTGGCGAGGATCTCCAGCCCCGACGGCGCCTGTGAGGTGAACCGCCGGATGTCCATGTAGCTGTTGAGATAAGGGATCGCGGTGACCAGGTCGCGAATGGTCGCACTGGTCTCCCGCCGCACCCGTCGGCCGAGGGTGCCCGCGTCCGGGTTGGCGTCGATCGCGATGACCTTGTCCTGGCGCTCGATGGCCAGGGTCGAGCCGAGTGCGGTGGTCGTCGTGGTCTTGCCGACACCGCCCTTGAGGCTGATCACCGCGATGCGGTAGCAGGAGAGCACCGGCGTACGGATCAGCTCCAGCTTGCGCTGCCGCTCCGCCTCCTCCTTCTTGCCGCCGATCTTGAAGCGGGAGGGGCCGGGGGTGTTCTTCTTCGGCTTCTGCTTGCCCTTGATCAGCCGGTCGGAGGAGAGCTCGACCGCGGCGGTGTACCCGAGCGGCGCCCCCGCGCTTCCGCCCTGGCGCCGCTGGTCGGGCGTGACCGTCGGCCAGCCGCCGGTACGGGGATCGGCCGGGGTCGCCGGGGTGGCCGGTGCTGGCGGGGCGGCGTGGGCGTCGGGGCGCGGATAGCCGTAGCCGTCGTGCGGCTGCCCCTGCCCCTGCCCCTGCGGCCCGGGCCCGGGAACGCCGTCGCCAGGTCGCGGGAAGCCGTAGCCCCCCTGCGCGCCCGGTACGCCCGGACCCTGCTGCGCCGGGAACTGCTGCCCCGGGAACTGCTGGCCGGGGGGCTGCTGGCCCTGGGCGGGATCGCTCGGCTCGTACGGTGCGGGCTGGCCGGGCTGCCCGGGCTGGCCCGGGTACATCGGCTGCCCGGGCTGGGGCGTGGGATTGGGATAGGACTGCGGATTGGGCTGCTGGTGGTACTGGCCCTGCTGGTCCGGGGCGGGCGGCTGCGGGAAGCCGTAGCCGCCCGGGACAGGCATCGGCCTCTGGCCCTGGCTCTGGCCCTGACCGGCCGGGCCGGGCGCGGGCTGGCCCCCGGCTTGCGGATAGCCGTAGTGGGGCCCCTGCGGAGCCGGGGGACCCTGCGGACCGGGCTGCTGATAACCGCCCTGCGGACCAGGCACGTTGGCCGCCGGGGGCTGTGCCCCCTGGCCCTGATCCGGCAGCGGGACCGGACCGGGCTGGCCGGGGACCACACCGGGAGCGCCCTCGCCAGGACGCGGATAGCCGTATCCGCCCTGCGGCCCGGGCCCAGGCGCCGCGGCGGCGGGCTGACCGGGCTGACCCTGCGACTGGGGCGGGGGAGGCGCCCAGGAGGTGTCCTGGGACGGGAGCGGCACGCCGGCGCCAGGCGTGGGAGGCCCGTCCGTCCGCTGCTCCGGAACCGGAGCGGGACCCGGAGCCGGTGCGGCGTCCTCGGGCGCGGCGGGCTGGAAGTCCGGGGGCAGGGGCGGCAGCCCCGACTGCGGCACGGGCGGCGGAGCCCAGGTGGCGGCGGGCTGCTCGGAAGAGGACGCGCTAGGCGGCACGGCGTCCTCGGGGATCGCGTCCTGAGGCTCGACGGCCGCCTGCCTCAGCTCCTCCATCTCACGCCGCAGCTCGGCTGTGGAGAAGCGCAGGGTGCCCTTGCTGGGCACTTCGTCGTCGGTACGGTCGTCCGCGTCCGCGAAGCCGGATTCGTCGCCCACACCGGCATCAGAACCAGAACCAGAACCAGAACCAGAACCAGAACCAGAACCGGAACCAGAACCGGAACCAGAACCAGAACCGGAAGAAGAATCCGGACCGGAAGAAGAACCAGAACCAGACCCGAACCCAGAACCAGGACCAGACCCGAACCCGGGACCAGCCTCGGCAGCCTCCTCGGAATCCTCACTCCGCCTGTCGGCCACCTCGCGCCGCAGCGCGGCGGTGGAGAACCGCACGGTGGAGGGGCTGACCACATCGCCGTTGTCGCTCTCATCGGAGCCGGACTCGGGTTCCGGCTCGGGCGCGGACTCGGGAGCGTCGTCCCGCGGGGCCGCGGCGGGCGCCAGGTTGAAGTCGTCGTCGACGGGAGCGGAAGCGGTGAAGGGAGCCGGAGCGGGAGTCGCCGCAGACGCCTCCGCATCGACCTCGGAAGCCTCGACGGAAGATTCTCGGGGCGCGGGTTCGGACTCGGGGTTGTCCGACGCGGCACCACCCGCCACGGCGTCAGCCGCGGGCGCACTATCCCAACCCGGCCTGGAATCGGGCAAAGGCGGCATACGGAAGCCCGCGTCCGACCCTGCCGCGGCTTCAGACCGTCCCTCGTCCTCCCTCCGCGCGGGGCCCCCCTCCACCTCGGAGGCGTCCGAAGCGACATCGGCGGAGGGCGGCGCGGTCGGCGACGGCCAAGCACCCGGAAAGCCGCTCGGCTCCGGCGCCCCCGGCACGGACACAGGATTACCCGTGGGCGGCGGAGGCGGCGGGCCCGGCGCTCCCGCACCGGTGCCCGTCCCGATCCCTCCGGAACCGCCGGTCGACGCGGGGGCCGTGGAGGCCGGCGAGGACGACGACGAAGCGTTCTGCGTGTACCAGGCGGGCGGGGTGTAGTCGATGGTGAACTCGCCCGTGTGCTCGGTCTCCGCGTCGGACCGATCATCGCCGGGTGTGTTTCCGCCCGTGCGGATCTCGTCCCGATCGCTGCTCACAATGCCTCCTGGTGTGGTCGAACACCCTTGAAAATCTTGGCGAGGCCGATCTGTTGCCGATCGCTACTGTCGTCCGACCGTTCGGCTTTCCCCTTTTGTGTCGCCGGGGATCCCTGAACAGGTTCTCCACCGGGTACCCCAAGACTAATCACCATGAGCGCCACGAGGGCAGGCCCGTCCGCGCACTCAAGGCAGTCCGAGACCTCACCGTGCCTTACGACGGTGCGTACCCGGCAACCACGGGGGGAAGTCCAAGCGTCCGGTGGTACAAAGAATCCCCGCTCGAATGCCGTTGCGCAGTGGGACCTGCGACCGCGTCGCCCCTTTCCGGCCGGTGCCGCCGACCGGATCGCGGGGAGGTGGCCGACCGGTCGGTGGACTCGCGTGAGAGGTAGGCGCAGATGTCGCAGCCGCCCCAGCCCCCCAACCAGCCGCCCCCCGGCGGCTTCGGCCCGCCCCCGGAGCCCGAGGAACCCCAGCGGCCTCAGCCGCCCCAGGAGCCCGGCCAGGGCGGCTCCGGCTCGCCGCGCAGACCTCCGGTGCGGAAACCTCCCGTGCCCCCCGTATCGCCCGCCGCGCCCCCGAGACCCCCATCGACCCCGTCGACGGGCCACACCCCACCCCAGATATGGGACACCGGCGTCCTGCCGTCGAGCCCGCCTCCCCCGCCGCCCGGCGTGCCCGGTCCCCCCGGCCCGGACCCCGCCAACCCGTACGCCCAGAGCCCGTACGCGGGTCAGCCAGGGTACGGCGGCCCGCACTCCCCGCCGCCCGGCCAACCGTACGGCGCGCGTCCGGTCAGCGGCGGCGGCCCGGCCCGTCAGCGCAAAGCCCTCATCATCGGCGCGGTGGTGGCGGTACTGCTCGCGGTGGGTGGCGGGGTGTACGCCACGGTGGGCGGCGATGACGACGGTAAGAAGCCCACCGCCGGATCCACGACGACCACCCCCGACCGACCGCGGACACAGGACCCGACACCCAGGGCGACCGGCGACGGCGACAACACCGGCGGCCGCGGCAGCGGCGAGAGCGATCCCAACGATCAGCGCCGGGCGGGCGAGGCGAAGGTTCTCTACCAGACGCCCGCGCCCGAGCTCAGCAAGAAGAACCTGGAAGTGCCCGGCTTCTGGGCGATGAAGGGCTATGTCGTCAAGGCCGTCGAGAACAAGATCGTCGCGTACCAGGACGAGGGGGGCAGCAAGTGGACCCTCTCGCTCCCCAAGGCGGTCTGCGCCGCCCCCCACTCCACGACCGATGGCAAGGTCGTGGTCGCCTATGAGGGCCACGGAAAGAACTCGTGCAGCCAACTCGCCCTGATCGACCTGAACAAGGGCGTCAAGCTCTGGGACCACCACGCCCCCGAGACCGGCTCCCTGGGCAGCGGCTACACCAGTGTGGGCATGGCACAGAGCGGCGATCTCGTCGGCATGGCCTGGTTCGGCGGCTCCGCCGTCATCAAGGTCAGCGACGGCAAGGAAGTCTCATCCGAAAAGCCGAGTGCTGGCTGCTCCATCGACGGTTACGCGGGCGGCAAGGTCCTGCTGCGCGCCTACTCCTGCACCAATGGCACCGCGAGGCTCCAGCAACTCACCCCCAGCGGCTCGATCAAGTGGACCTACAACGTCCGTAAGGGCTACAAGGTCAACAACATCTTCTCCAGCAGCCCCGCCGTGGTGGCCCTCACCGACCAGAACCGACAGTCCGGCGGCATCCTGGCCATCTCGGACAACGGCAAGGAACGCTCGACCCTCGCCCTGGGCAAGCACTCCTACCAACCGGAGTGCGGCACGGACATCTTCGGCACGAACATGGGCAACTGCGAGGGTGTCGCCGTCTCCGCCGACACCTTCTACCTGCCGACCGAGATGACCCAGGACCAGGGCAAGGGCTCGACGAGCGAGATCCACGCCTTCGACCTCGACACCGGCAAGCGCAAATGGGCGGTCAAGGTGGCCGAACGGCTCCTGCTCCCACTGAACATGGACGGCAAGAACCTCATCGCCTACGAAAAGCCCTCGTACACCGCACCCGGCCAGATCGTCCGCATCGCCCCCGACGGCGGCAAGCCGAAAACCCTGCTACGCCTGCCCCAGGCCACCCAGAGAACCGAGCGCGACTTCTACTCCGCCACCCATACCTACCGCAACGGCAACTTCTACATCGCCACCAACCGCGTCACCGGCAACGACTCCACCCCCGAAAAGCTCCTCCTGGCCTTCGGGCCCTGAGCGGCGGCCGAGCGGCGGAACGACCGTGGGGGCGGACACCAGCCGGTGTCCGCCCCCACGCCCGCGCTTCTCAGGTCAGATCGAATTCGCCGTCCCTCGCGCCCAGGACGAAGGCACGCCATTCGGCCTCCGTGTAGCGCAGCACGGTCTCGGGGTCGGTGGAATTCCGCATGGCCACTGCCCCATTCGGCAGGTAGGCGATCTCCACCCGGTCCTCGGAGGTGCTGCCAGGTGCGCTCAGCCACTCGACATCGGAGATGTCAAGGGCGTACAGCTCTTCCTTCTCTTTGGCGTCGGCCATCGGTGGAGAATCCCTTCGGGTACCGCGGAAACTAGCCCGCCTGGTGCTTGGCTGCCAGTCTCATCCACGGTGTGCGCGGCGGCAATCGAACACCGTCAGTCCATGCGGCGAGCCCCGCCCAACAGGCCCGACTCGACGTCCGTCGGATGTGTCGCCACATAGAGCCGGGTTTGGCGATCACACCAAAGAGTGACCCCGTCGGGGAGCGTGGACAGCGACTCGACATCCATGGACGGCAGCCCCATGATCTGCCCGACCTGGATGGCCTCCTCGGGGGACACCCGCTGGACGCCCACCAGGTCCGCGTTCTCCATGAGCCGGGGCGCGACCGGGCTCATATAGGGCAGAAGCGTCAGCACGGACTGCCATGGCGCCGAGGAAACCCGCCCGCGCGGCGGCCGCATGCCCGCGTCACGGATCACCAGAACGGGGCTGCCGATCGACGGCCCCTGTGGCGGCACACGTCCCACGTCGTGAAGTGTCATGCTCTGGTACCCGCCGTTCGCGGCCTGCGCCAATGACGCCCACATCTGCTGACGGCCGGTCTCCACGGTGACCCGTGCGCCCGTGGCGACCGCTCGCAACCCGATCACCTGCGCTGTCCACAGCCCGCCGACCAGGACGACATTGAAGGGCGTAGCACGATGCAGGCCCAGTACTGCGGGTTGATCCCGCGCGCCGACGCCGATCATCACCCCGTCGTCGCCGATCGGCAGCGCGAGTGCGTCGAACTGCTCCGGGGGGAGCTCATGCCCTTGGCGCCGCGGTCCGATCAGTCCGAAACCCCGTCGCGGCCTGCGGGGGGCGGGAGTGACCGGCTCATCCGTCTGACCAGGCATGAGGCCAGGCGTCGAGGCCGGGGCGTGAGAAGGGCCGCCTGAGACGGTCGTCGGCATGGCCATCAGCGGGTCCCTCCCAGGGGCAGAGTGGCGAGTACGCCGGGTACCTGCTCGCGGTCCAGCCGTGCGAGCCCCACCCGTACCCCACGGGCGGTGCGCTGAAGCTCTCGCCTCATCCCGACCAGGTCGTCCGCGCTATGACTCGTGATCCGGAGATGCCCGCTCACCGTGGGGGCGGGCCGGCCGCCCTGCGTCCCGCCCCGCCGCAAGGTGAGGCTGAACGTGGTCGCGAGCGCGGGGAGCGAGGTCAGCAGCGCGGCCAACTGGGGCAGGGGCGTGGCGCTTGGCCCCAACTGCGGCCACCGGCTGACCCAGTAGGTGGTGTGCCACCGGTCGTCGCAGCGCCAGGCTCGTGTGCTCTCCACCGTGCGTCGGTTGAGCGTGTTGGTCTGCCGGGCCTGCGCGGTCGCTCGCGGGTTGACGCTCGCGGCGGTGGCGATCGCCGCTGTCACGCCTTCCTCCGTCAGGAGCGTTACGCCGAAACCCGCCCCCTGTAGTCTGCTCGACAACTGATCCGCGGCCCGCAGTACACACCGCTGCGCACCCTCGAGGCCCCCGCCCCTGGCCGCGACGGCCTCCGGACAGAGCTCCGGGTTGAACTTCAACGCCACCCACGTCAGACGGACCGCGGGGGCGCCCGTCTGCTCCTGAAGCGGCCCGTAGTTGCGCACGGGCACCGTCTGCGCCGACAGATGGGGTGCGGGCGCCGCCAGCGCATGCTGCACCACCTGGACGGACTCCAGGACAATGCCGTCGACGTCCATGGCGTCCCGCAGCAGCGAAAGCGGAAGCGGACGCTGCATACGGTGCGGGCGCAGCGGCGAGTCCGTCGCGTCCACCTGAAGGATGGCGGTCAGGAACGTGCCGTCGCCCACCAGGCCGACCATGCGCCGCTCACGATCGGTGAACGTATAGGTGCGCAGGGCCGGTTCGCACTCCAGGGCCGGCGTGAACACGGGGTCCGCGCCCGCGTCGACCGGCTTCGCCGCTTGCCGCTGGCGCCTGCGCAGCGCGAGCGCGGTGCCCAGCCATTCCGGAATCGGCTGCTGATGACGCGTGACCACGGCCAGCAGAACCAGGACGACGCCCACGACTCCTGCGGGCACCAGCAAGAGCTTGTTGACGACTCCTGCGGCCAGCACGATCGCCGCGGCCACCTCGACCAGCACGAATTGCTGCAACCGCAAGGGGCCGATGCTGCCGGGCCGGGACGTCGTGCGCGGAGTGGCGGAAGCGATGGGGGCTCCTGTCGGGGGAGTGCCAGCGGGCGCTGGCGGACGCGATCCGCTCGGTGCTCCTCGGCCGGACGGGCTCCTCGCGTTACGTGCGCGCGTTGCGGCAGCCATCCCCGTCAGCCCCCTCAGATCCGAAACCAGCCCGAACGGCCCGGTCGTCGACCGCCCGCCGGTCAGTGTCCCCGGGCGGCATCAGCCAGTTCACTACCGGCATAGTAGAGGGTCGGTACGACACCAGGACCGACGGCAGGCTACCTGACTACCGAGGCCGAAAAGCGGGGAGAAGCGGCTAAAAATGGCATCACGGCGGGATGAACTCAACGCCTATATCTATGCGAAGAAGCGGACAGTCGCCGCGTTCTTGCAGCCCACGCCGAGTGGTACGGAGGAGGGCGCGCCGCGTCCGCTGCGCGCGGTCCTTCCCGGAGTCGTCGTCGGGGCCCTGATTCTCGCCGGTTTCGGCGCCTGGGGCATGTTCAAGCCCGTCGCCCCCAAGGGGTGGGACACGCCGGAATCGCATGTGATCGTCGGCAGCGACTCCACCACGCGGTACGTCATCCTGAAGACCGGCGGCAAGCCTCAGCTCCACCCCGTGCTGAACCTCGCCTCCGCCAAGCTCCTCCTCGACCCCGAGAAGTCCAGCATCATCAAAGTGAAGGAGTCGGAGCTCGACAACGGCCACATCCCGCGTGGCCCCACGATCGGCATTCCGTACGCGCCGGACCGCATCCCCAGCGCGGACGAGGCGAAGAAGCGCATGACGTGGGCGGTCTGCGAACAGCCGGGCGGCAATGGGAAAACCACCCAGAAGGCCGTCTTCCTCTTTTCCGAACGGGACCCGAAGCTGAAGAAGATGCGGGGATCCCAGGCGCTCCACGGTGGCCAGGCCCTCTATGTGCAGGGCCAGGACGGCGCCCGCTATCTCGTAGACCCGCGGGGCGTCAAGTATTTGATCGGCGGGCCGGACTGGAAGGCCAAGTCCGCCGAGGACACCAATCTCCTGCTGCGCTCGATCTTTCACGACGGGGCTCAGCCGCAGCACGTCACCAGGGACTGGCTGGCCACCTTCAGGGACGGGGCACCGATCGACTTTCCGCAGGTACCAGGCCGGATCGGCGATGACGCCGGGGTGTCGAGCCTCGGCGAGGCGAACCGGGTCGGCATGGTGCTCGAAGCGCCCACCGGAGCCGGCACCCAGAAGTACGTGGTGCTTCAGGGAAAGGTCCAACGCGTCTCGGAATTCGTCGCCAAGCTCCTGCTCAGAAGCAAGACCTCCATCAACGAGGCGAGTACGGCCAAGCGAGTGGCGGCCCCGTCGTTCACCCCGGACACCGAGAATGAGTTCTACGGCAAGTATCACTGGCCGAGTGAAATTCCGAACCAGGCCAACTCCGTCGATCCCGCACTGGGCAGCGGAGCCCGGGACACGAGCTGTAGCGTCATGGGTGGCGTGACCGCCAAGGGCGGTGCGCAGGTGGTCACTTGGGCCGGTCGGGATTTCCCGGCCACCATCCCGGACGGTGCCACCAGCGCCTATGTGACCCCGGGCTCGGGAGTGCTCTACCGCCAGGTGAGCGGTCGCCAGATCAAGAACGGGCCGGTATTCCTGGTGACCGACACCGGCCTTCGCTACTCGGTCCAGTCCAACAACGACAGTGATTCCGGCACATCGAAAATCGGCGACGACGGCTCCGGCAAGGACAAGGCCACGGAGACGCAGCAGGACGTCAACAAGGCCCAGCGCAGCCTCGGATACCAGGACGTCAACCCGACTCCGGTGCCCGCGGACTGGTCCGAATTCCTGCCCACCGGTCCACGCCTCGACGCCAACAGCGCCAAGCAGCCCCAGGGTTCATAGGACATGAGGAAGCCGAAACACATGCGGCGCATCATCAAACCCTTCGCCCTGTCGGCGGCGACGGCCCTCACCGCTGTGACCGCGGCAGCCGGACCGATATCGCCCTCCGCGGCGCCGGATCTGTCCCTCGCGGGCAGCGGCGAATGCAGTTATCCGGCCAAGCAGATCAAGGGCACCCCCTGGTCCCTTCAGCGCGTCATGCTCGACCAGCTCTGGCATGACACCAAGGGGCTGGATCCGAAGGGCCGTCCGGTCAAGGTCGCCGTCATCGACACCGGTGTCGACAACACCAATGACCAGCTCAAGGACGCCGTCGACGCCAAGAGCGGCAAGGAGGTCCGCAGGGCGGGCAAGAAGGGCCTGTCCAAGGGGAAGAAGGGGGACGGGACGGACGACTCGGTCGGCCACGGCACCAAGGTCGCCGGCATCATCGCCGCCCGCCCGCACACGGGCACGGGGTTCGTCGGTATCGCACCGAAAGCCGAGATCATCCCGATCCGGCAGAACGATGAAAAGGGCTCCGGTACCACCGACACCATGGCCACGGCCATCGACTGGGCGGTCCACGCGGGAGCCCGCGTCATCAATATCTCCCAGGACACCGTCAAGCCCCTCCAGGCAAACAGCAACCTTCAGCAGGCCGTTGAGAAAGCGCTGCAAGAAGACGTCGTCGTGGTCGCCTCCGCAGGCAACGACGGTCTCGACGGCAAGGTCAAGAAGACCTACCCGGCCGCTTACGACGGCGTCCTCGCCGTCGGCGCCTCGGACCGAAACAACGAGCGCGCCGCCTTTTCCCAGTCTGGCGACTTCGTCGATGTCGCCGCTCCCGGCGTCGAAATGGTCTCCACCGTCCCCAAGGGCGGCCAATGCGTGGACAACGGCACCAGCTTCTCCGCGCCGTACGTCGCCGGCGTCGCCGCCCTGATCCGTGCCAAGCACCCGGACTGGAAACAGCACGAGGTGGTCGCCCAGATCGAGCAGACCGCCGAGCGAGCCGTCAACGAGCACGACCGCTTCATCGGCTGGGGCGTCGTCGACCCCGTCCGCGCACTCACCGAGGACGAAACCCGCATCGACCACGTCACGCTGGACAAGGGCGCCGCCCATGACGTCGCCGCGCCCGACCCCGCCCCCATGCCCTTGGGCGAGACCCCCCAGGAGCGAAGGGAACGCCTCGCGACGTACTCCGTGGGGGCTGCGGCCGCCGTGGTGGCGGGTATCGCGGGCCTGGCCGCGGTCCTCAACGAACGGAGGCGCCGTCGCTCCGGAGCAGTTGAGTAGGAGTACTCAGGGAGGCGCCTGATCATTCTCCTACACTGAGCTATTTGACGTCGCTGTGATCATGCAAGGGGGAGCGTATGTCGACGTTCGAGGCGGAATGGGCGCAGATGAAGCGCGAGGCGTCCGGTGACACCGGGATGAGCCTCGCGAGCGCCGACGACAAGCCGGGATGGGCACAAGGCGGATCAGGCGGGGTGAAGTCCAGCAAGAGGGCCTGGACCACAGCCGGTCGGAGTGTCGGCAAGCTCCGGGGGGACATCAAGACGGCGCTGACGAAGCTGGAGGAGGAACAGACCGGCCTGGGCGCGGGCAGCGACTCTGGTGGCGGCATCCAGAGCGCGGCGGCCCAGCGGGAGCTCTACCGCTCCTGGAAGCACTACCTGAAGGGCGTCAGCGGGAAGTGTGGCGCGATTCAGAACCGGCTTGAAAGGGCCGGGGATCACCAGTACAAGAACGACGAGGCCACCAAGTGCGCGTTCGACGGGCTGGACGTCCTGTACAAGGACACGAAGCCTGTTGGCGGCGACAGCCGGGGTCGGTGAAGCGGCGGTGGATTACGCGACGCTCAAGTCCCTCAAGCCCTCGGAGTTCGAGGATGCCGCGGGCGGCTATAGGACGGTCGGCGACATGGCCAGTCAAGCCAAGGATGACGTCGAGAGTCAGATCATCGCAGGCATGCGGGAAACGGTCGATGGCCAAGCCGTTCTCGAAGGTGAGGCCGCTGAGGCCGCCGTGGTGCAGCTCCGGAAGCTGGCGACGAACTTCCACTACACCCAGGTCGAGTGCGCTCTCATCACCACTGCCCTCAACTCTCTGGCCTACGAACTACGAGCAGCCAAGGACAAGCTCGACGCCGCTGTGGAAGACGCCGAGGCAGAAAAGTTCTCGGTAGGCCCGGATGGCTCGGTGAGCTACCCGGCGGCCGGTGACAAGGTCGACGGGAAGGTGCCGGAGGGCGGCACGGTCCAGGGCAGCGCGAAGGGCAAGCCGACGAACCAGCCGATCGACCCGACCGGCGACGCGAATGATGCCGCCGACGCCCTGGATCGCCAGGCGGCGAACATCCACCCCAATCCGAACTTCGGCCGTGCGGTGGCGATCGCCAATCGCATCGCTCAAGCCGTCTACGACGCCACGCAGGCCGACGAGAAGTGGGCCCCCAAGCTGCGCAAGCTGAAGGCCGACGACGATCTGACCGTCGCCGCGGAGGACTGGGCCGACGCCAAGAAAGACACGGGGGGTGTCCGTGGCGGTGCGAAGGAGTACTTGGACGAGATCAATCCTCCCCCCAAGGATGGCGATCCGAAATCAAACGCGGACTGGTGGAAGGGGCTCTCCGAACAGGAGAAGGCCGACTACATTTCGATGTACCCTGACAGCGTTGGTAAGCTGAATGGTCTTCCGGCGGACGTTCGCGACGAGGCGAATCGTGCAGTGTTCGAGGAAAAACGGGCGGAGTACCAAACCCAGTACAAGAACATCCCCGAGGAGCCCAAGCCAAAATATGTCCCCAGCGGCAGGACTATGAGATATAGCGACGAATGGCTTGAATGGCATCAAAAATATGAGGGGAAGAGAGAGCATCTGAAGTCCGCTTTGGAAGGCATGAAAGCCATCCAGAGGCGTTTCGATGGAACAGGCGAAGGCGGTCTGCCTGAGGCGTATCTCCTTGGGTTCGATCCCAAGGGCGACGGACGGGTTGTCCTGGCCAATGGAAATCCGGATACCGCAGACCACACGGCCCTGTATGTGCCGGGTACAAAAACACATCTAGGTAGTATTGACGGTGACCTGAACCGCGGTGCGACGCTGTGGAGGGAGAGTCAGGCACTCTCGCCTGGCGACAAGATCTCTACCATTACATGGTTCGACTACGATGCTCCGAATCAGATCCCTAACGCCACGAGCGACAAGTACGCAGAAAAGGCTGCTCCCACCCTCCGTGAGTTCCTTGACGGCAATAAGGCGGCTCATGAGGCAGCCACTGGTGGCACTGCACACACCACTGTCATCGGTCACAGCTATGGCAGCACGGTCATAGGGGATGCAGCTAAATACCGTAGCGAATACGCGGACACCTGGAGCGATCCGTTGCCGGCCGACGACGTGATCGCGGCGGGGAGCCCTGGCATGCAGGCTGAACATGCCGCTGATCTCGGCATAGATCCCGACCACATGTGGGCCATGAAAGCCGGAGGCACGGGAAGCGACGACTGGTTCGTCCGAGAGGGCGGAAGAAACATCGGCCTTGGTGGCAACAGGGTCATTCCCACCGACAAGGAGTTCGGCGGACATGTCATGGAATCGGATGCGGGTGACCACGGTGGTTATTGGAACGTAGACGATCACCAAAAGCCATCCATCAGCCTGAAAAATCAGGCTCGAGTCATTGTGGGCGATTATAAGGGTGTGACACTTGAGTGAGCCGAGCTGCGGACCGCTGCGAGGGTCCCGAAAGTTCTCATGGTTGATTTGTGCCGTGGTGGCGGCACCGTTGATTCTGGTGGGATGCTCATCTATGGACGATAACACCGAAGTCGGCGGCGGCGCAGAGGCCAAGCTCGGTTACAAGCCAGAAGTCCGCGCTGTTGAGAAAACAAAACAAGAGGTCAATTCCATTTCCAGCAGCCTTCTGGACTGGATGGGAGTCAAGGGCAAGGTCACTGAGTCGGGAGCGGCGGTCAGTGTCTGTGAGGCGATCGATCCCGACTTGACGAAGTATTACACAATTCACCACCCGTGGTCGGTCTACAAGCTGAGCAAAGGAACGTTCGACACGGCGATGCAGAATCTCCGTGAGCGATTGCCGAAGCATGGCTGGGATATCACGAAAGACGGTGAGACCAAGTCGCAGGCGCGGAATCCGGAGCTCGTTGCGGTCAATCGAAAGACGCACCATTCGGTGCAGATCGAGTGGGCCAGGGAGCGGTCAGGGGACCTTGAGGAACTGATCAGCGTGGACGTCGACTCTCGCTGCTATCGTGCTCCCAAGGGTGCTGATCTCTAACTGAGGATACCAAGTAGGGTAATTCGCCAAGCGTGTCGGTCTGGCGGAATTTGGCCATGTGACTCATTGGTGATCGGTGGGGGGCCCGCTGCGTTACGCTGTGAAAGAGGCCGTCGGTCTCGCTGGCACCCCTGCGAGGTCGATGAGACTTACAAGTCCAATGAGCATCCAATGAGCAATAGACGGCCGAGTGCTGGTGCCGGAACTCCGGACGCCTAGGGATGAGCGTCCGGCGCCTCGATACCGCTTCACCTGCGCAGTGCGGGGAAGTCGTTGATTTTGGTCTACGGCCCGCCTCCAGCGTGTGCAGCCGCATCTCGCCCCGTTGCCTGGCTGGGGCAACTGGAGGCAGGGGCCCGGCCGCGTCACGGCCCACACCCGGTGCCGATGGGGGCTGCGGCTCGCCTTGAGGGCGAAGCCGGAAGCCCATGCCGCCGTACCGGGAAATAGGTATGCGTACTCATGTGCGTCTGTGGTGAAGTCGATAGTGTCACCGGATGTGACGTGTGCCTCGTATGTGTCATTTGGGGGAGGGGACCGTTACTGAACCGTCGACGTCCCACGGCTACGCGGTAGTTGGGGCGTCCCAGCCCGACGGATAGAGTGGCTTAGGACATCGTTGGTGTCATACGGGGAGGGACAGCGTGAGGCCCATAGAGCCGGGGTCTGAGCCACAGACGCCGTTCGGCAAGAAGCTGGTCAAGGAAGCCGAGACGCTTGCCAAGTTCAAGACGCGCCTGGACAAGGTCCTGACGGACCTTGAGAAGTCCCCGGCATCGCGCAAGACGATCTCGCAGCAGTCCATCACGCGGGACGCATACGGTTCGGGCTCCGGGTTCACCTCTTCTGACGACCTGGCCAACCTCTACGAGAAGGTCCATGCGCGGTTGGAGACGCTGTGCAAGTCCTTCGGCGACCAGATCGAGGCGATGGGCCTCATGGCGATCGTCGCCGAGCGTGGCTATGACGGCATGGACGCCGAACAAGCTCGTCGCATGCGGGAGATCCAGGCACACACGCGGAAGTACTACCGCGAGCCCACCGAGAAGCACGCTGGTCAGACTGAGAAGCACGGCAGTAAAGAGGTCGGGGGCGACGCGCTGTGAGGGGGAGAAGGTAGATGGCCGGGGGGAAGTTCGAGAATCGGTCGCACGACGAGCTCTACAACATGGTCGCGACCGCGCAGCCGGGTCAGCTCACCGATGTCGGTGCCGCGCTGATGGCTGCTTTCGACGACATCAACGCCATCGCGGACGAGCTGAAGGCCCACGCCGAGCGGGTGCACTGGGAGGGCGAGGGTGCCGACGCATTCCGGACCTGGGGTCGCGAGGTGGCCAAGCAGACCCACAAGATGGCCGACTACACCTTGCTCGTCGGCGTACACATGTCCACTGCGGGCCAGGGCCTGACCGAGGTCAAGGCGGCGATGCCGGCCCCTACGGTGGCCGACGACAAGAAGCACAAGAGCGACGCGGAGAAGGCGGTCGCGGACAAGCACCACCTGGAAGCGCTCCAGCAGATGGACAAGCTGGACTCGTACTACGAGACGGCGTATACGGAGATCAAGGGCTTGGAGGAGCCGAACTTCCCCCTTCTGCCCGACCTTGGGTCAGGCTGGACTGACCACAGCTCTGGACCGTCCGCTGGAGTGCCGACATCAGCGGGGGAAAGGCAAGGAGTCGGATTCGCCACGCCGTCGTCGCTCGCTTCCAACCCTCGCGGTGTCCCGAAGGCCACCTTGCCTTCGGGTATCGGGAATGAGGGGCTTGCGGACAGAGACGTGGAGCTTGAACCAGACACGAGCACGGCCATCGACTCCACGAACACGCTGCTCTCACCTGACGGCACCGACAAAGTTCGGCTGCCTGCTTCGCCGCCCCAGGATGCGCCCGATCAGTATGTGAATCCTGTGGGGCCAGGCGGGCCCCGGCCGCTCCTGCCAAGTGCGCCGCCACCTATGCGAGGTGGAGGCAACCCCGTACGTGAGCCTCTCGCCCCTTACCAGGGCGCGGCAAAGCCGCCCCGGCCGACGAGCCTTCCACGAACCGGGTTGCCCGACGGCATTCACGGCCCGACCCAGGCTCGCCCACCAGCACAAAACAACGCCCCACGCATTCCTCGAGGCAGGGTCATCGGAGAAGAGCAAGGGCTGATGAGGCGTGCGCCGACGGGACCCGCCACGCACGGTTTCAGAGGTACGCCCTCGCCGTCGAATGGCGGGCCGGGCCGACGGCTCGCCTCGGAGCCGGGCGGGACCGTGGACAGCCCACGAGGACCGAACAACGCGAACGGGCAGCGTTTGCCACGGGGCACGGTCGTCGGAGACGAACATGGTGTCCCTCCGAGGCGTGGTCCCTTGGGCACGAGCGGCGTGTCCGGCGAGGATGGTACGCACGCGCCTGGGAGCAGTGGAGGCCAGGGCCGACGGCTCGCGTCAGAGTCGGGAGGCCCCGTCAGCGGTACGCGCTCTGCACGCGCCTCCCAGTCGGAGTTCACTCCAGGGGGATCCGGGCTTGTGCGGGGCAACCAGGAGCCTGAGCCTATGCCGCGCTCCGGCAGGGGAGCACCGAACGGCTCTGAAGTCTCCGGATCCAGGCCCGATTACCTTCAGGAAGACGAAGAGACCTGGTCGGGTGGACGGCGGGACACGGTCCCGCGGGTCATCGACTAGATCGACGGATCCCCGTGCAATGCCGAGGAGAGCACTCACCTATGCCACTTCAGAAGTACGGAACGCGGAGGCGTTCCCTGTCGGCTCTGGCGACACTCGGAGCCGGACTCATGGCGGTGGGTGGTATAGCGCCCGCGGCAGCTGCACAGGACATCGGCTCTCAGCAGTGGTACCTAGAAGGCATGCAGGCCAACGACATGTGGAAGGTGAGCAAGGGCAAGGGGATCACCGTCGCGGTAATCGACACAGGCGTGGATGCCTCATTGCCTGAACTTCGCGGCCATGTGCTCAAGGGCAAGGATGCATCCAATGCCCCCACGGACCCGCATAAGGATGCGACGGGCCATGGCACGAACATGGCTGCCCTTATCGCAGGAAACGGAGCCGGTGGAGGCGTAAGGGGATTGGCGCCGGAAGCAAGAATCCTGCCGGTGAAGGTAGTCGGCGACCCCCGGGCGGACGCGCCCGACCCTTTGATGGCCAGAGCAATCAAGTTCGCGGTTGACCACGGATCACGGATCCTGAATGTTTCATTTGGGACTATTACCGGACAACGTGAGAATTTCGCCAAGTCTCAGAGCGCTGTCAATTACGCTCTTAAGAAGGGCGCTCTCGTATTCGCCGCGGTGGGAAACAACGGGGACAAGGATAATCTGCCCGGATATCCCGCTTCTCTTCCAGGAGTAGTTGGCGTGGGGGCAATCGACCGGAAAGGAGGGATGGCAAAGTTTTCGACTCACGGAGACAGTGTGGGGCTGGTGGCACTTGGAGATGAGATCGCCGGGCGCTGCGAGAAAGATCTCGATCAGACCTGTATCAGCGGTGGAACCAGCCAAGCCACCGCCATCACCTCTGCCTCCGCCGCCCTGATCTGGTCCAAGCACCCCAAGTGGACAGGCAACCAGGTGCTGCGCGTCATGATGCAGACCGCTGCGAAGCCCAAGACCGGTGACATCCCGAGCAGTTACCTTGGGTATGGCTCGGTCCGTCCTCGCAAGGTGCTTCTCGACGGCGAAGGGAATCCGGGGCCGGCCAACACCAATCCGTTGCTCGCTCGTGAAGGAGCTACGAAACCAAAGCCCTCCGAATCGGCGTCTAAGGCCGCAGGGGATGCCGAACAGCCCCCCGCATCGGATGAGCAAGCCGCTAAGAAGCCCGCGGCGGAGGCCAAGGCGAGTGACGACGGCGGTAATACGACGCTCTGGGTCGCCTTGGGCGCGGGCGTAGTCGTCGTCGCCGGGGCCGCGGTCGCCTTCACCGTCGTACGACGTCGTGGTGGAACGATGGCCAGGCCGTAAGCAGCACCAGCACCAGTACCAACTACAGCTAGACGCTTCCTGCCATGTCAGGTAGGAAACTCCACAGAGTGGTGAGCTGACGCAGAATCCCCAGCTCGGCTCACCAACACATCATGGGGGAAGGTGGAAAGATGTCGGGCTCGCAGCGGATTAGCGACGCACATTTCAGGAAGTTCGAGGGTGACCTCGGTCGCGTCAGCGAGGACCTCTCGCAGAACCTGCGCACGCTGATCAACGCCATCGACACGGTGGAGGCGGCGTGGACCGGTCAGGGCGGAAGCGCGTTCAGGAGGGCGCAGATGAGCCTCAACGAGGACCACGAGGCTCTGCGTCAGCTCATCGTCAACATCCACGAGGCGGTGCAGCTCACGCACCGTTCCGGTGGTGCCAACGACAGTGAGATCGCATCCCAGCTCCGCAGCGTTGACGTCAATGGCAGCGCGGCCGGCGGGCACCTCGGCAGTGGTGCGGATGGCCTGGCCCACAGCAAGGTCGACCAGTTCTAGTCGCCTGGGGGCGCCATCAAAGCCCTGGGACAGAAATGACAGAAATGATCGACAACCATCAAGACACCACGAGGGGTGGAGCATAAGTGTCCGGTGACGGGATGGACATCAAGGTCACATACAACTCGCTCGAGGACACCGCCGGTGACCTCGAGCGCGGCGCCAGGGTGGTGAGCCAGCAGATCGAGGCCATCATCGCCTCGGTCAAGGCCGTGACCGACGGTTGGGAGGGCGAGGCTCACCAGATGATGTTGGCCGCCGAGAGGCAGTTCAAGACGCGCGCCAACCACATCGAGAGCACCCTCAAAGAGGTGGCGACCAAGGTCAGGACCGGCAGCATGGACTACCACGCGACCGACAAGAAGTCGGCTCAGCTCTTCCAGGACATCACCATCTGAGGGTCCGGTCGCAAGCACATGGGGGTGGGCAACCGCTGAAGCGGTTGCCCACCCCCATATTTGCGTTTACCGCAGCCCCGCCTTCGGCGGCGGCGCCACAATCTTCGGGTCCGGGTATTCGGGAGCTTCCCGACAATCCAACTGCGACGTTATCTTCTTCGCCGAGGCGATGAGCAGCTTGGCGTGGGAGTGGTCGCTGACGGTGAAGTGGTCGCGCATAGCGAACTCCAGGGAACGGCCCCCTCCCGATTCCGTTCCGCCGCCCCTGTCGATGTCACACGTGACGACGAGTCTGCCGGCGTCCTCCGGACCGACGGTGGTCGTGTAGTGCACCGACTGGCCCGACGGGGGTGAGTGAGGAGTCCACGCCACGGTGAGGGCGAGCAGCTCCTTCCCCTCGGCCTTGTCCGTCAAGGTGCAGAGGTCCTCGGGCGTGCTTCTCCTGGCCGACTCCTCCCGCAGCGCCTTCGCGACCTGACCGGTGCTCTCGGTCTTGACCGGATAGACCTCGCTGGGCCCGTTCGGCTCCCGAGCCTCCTTCGCGATGGCCTCGTCGAACAGGCCATCGCAGGCTTGCGCGACAGGAATGAGCCCGGCGTCGGCGGTCGGCTTCGCGGTCGCCCTCGGAGACTCGGATTCGTCGCCGCCGCCACAGCCCGTGACGGCGATGGCAGATGTGCAGACGAGGGCTGCCAGCCGCCCCAGAGTCAGGCGAAGTTTGCGGTGCACGATCTCTCCTGTCGACTCCATCAACTGCCGCTCCCGGTCAGCTGGGCGTCACCGACGCCACGTATGTAGCCGGCCTTTACGCGCTCGCTGGCCTGGTTGTACCAAGCGCTGTCGTCGAGTTCGGGATGGCCGGCGATATAGGCA
>NZ_JAHLEM010000191.1 GCF_018883605.1 Streptomyces niphimycinicus
CAACTGCCGCTCCCGGTCAGCTGGGCGTCACCGACGCCACGTATGTAGCCGGCCTTTACGCGCTCGCTGGCCTGGTTGTACCAAGCGCTGTCGTCGAGTTCGGGATGGCCGGCGATATAGGCATCGAGCGGGTTGACCGAACGACGCTGGCTCGTTTCGACGAACTTCTTCTGCATGTTGTGAGCGTCTGCGTCAACCTTCGCGTCGAACTCCTTCTGCTGCTTCTCGATTTCCCGGTCGATGTTGATGCCGGCCTGGGTATCGATGGCACCGGTGGCGGCGTCGACGAACGGTGTGACGAAGGGCGTTGCCCGTGCTGCCTCGAACGGGACGGTGACCAGGCTGGTGACGGTGCTGATCCCGGTGCTCGTCCGGTACTTCTGCCATTCTCCCGCTTCCGACAGCTTCCTCGCCTTCTCTTCCTTGCTGTCGTTCGCGTCGCTCATGATGGCGTCCGAACGGGCCTCGTCCAGGATGCCCTGCGTCTCGGCGCCGGTGCCCAGAGCCAGGGTGAGCGCGTCGTCGGCCTTCGGATGGGCCTTGAGCACGTCCGTGGTGAAGTCGTGCTGGGCCGCGGAGAGAATCTGATAGCCGCTGTCATCTCTGCCGACCGCCGACAGGAAGTTCTTGGCTGTCTCATTGGCGACGGAGATGTCGGACGGACCGAGCGCGCCGAAAGCCGCGTCGCGGGTTTTCGCCCCCGATTCGGCATCGCCGTGGTTGGCGGTGGCCCAGTCCAGATTGTCGATGTAGCCGGCGCCCACGCGGGCCAAGCTGTCGCTGAGACCTTGCTTGTCCGCGAGGATGCCGGAGTTGTCGCCGACCACACTGATTAGCTGTGTTGCGACATTGACACTGGCGGGGTTGCGGTGGAGGCCCAGCTCGGGCTGGTCGTAGGGATGCCCCAGAGAGGCAGCCTCGAAGGCGTGCCCCAGTTCGTCGTAGCCGTATCCCTTACCGTCATCGGCGTAGAAGTTTCCGTTCAGCCACTTGCGTTCCTTGAGCAGATACATGAGGTCGTCGTTCGGCGGTACGCTCGCATCCTGCTCAAAGCGGTTGCGGTGGAAAATCGTCTGCGCCGCTTCCGGATTGTGCCCCAGCGACTCCATGTAGCCGGCCATGGGGTCGACTCCGTGGTCATTGTCCTCGCCGAAGTTGACGTACGTCTCGTACCCATCGGGCCAGTAGAGATCCTTCAGGTCGTCCTTGTGCTTGCGGTCGAACTCGAACAGACCGCCAGTGCGACCGTCCTTGCTGTGCGGATCGGGATAGCCCTTGCCATAGTCGACAAGGAAGTCCTTGTCGTACTCGCCGTAGCGCAGCAGGCTGCTCATCACCTGAAAGCCGTAGGACCCAGGAGTACTCGTCCCGGCCTCCCAGTCGGTGTCCATGACACGCCGGGGCCCCAGGTTGATGATGTCCTTCTTCCACTGCTTCATCTCATCGCTGTTGGAGTGAGAGGCGGTGGCGAGGGTGTAGCCGAGAGATCTCTGGAGCTTTTCCAGGTTCTTGGTGCGTTCGTCTCCGAATTGCTGGCCGGTTGTAACGTGCTGCCAGAATTCGAGGGTTCCCTTCGGGCCGAGGTCGGTGGCGAACTTCTCGGAGAAGTAGGGGTCGCCCTCGTGCCGGGAGAGGAGCGTGTTCGCCCGTGCGATCTCTGTTGCGCTGAGGTTCTTCTTGGACTTCGCCAGCTCCGCGACCTCTTTGAGGTCCTTGCGCGCCTGCTCGCGACCGGCCTTGGCGTCCTTGGTGCTGCTGTAACCGTCGGCGGAGAAACCTTCATCCCGGCCGTTGCCGTCTTGCGTCAGCGCCCAGGCCAGAACCTCGTCGGTCGTGGTGGCGTTGGCGACGACCTCGATGATGTAGCTGTTGTAGTCCGCCACCACTTCACTGAAGTTCTTCGCCTGCAACCCTTGTTGCATCGGCGTGAGGTCATCGAGGTTCGTCGGCTTGTAGGAGACGTGCCCGGTGCCATCGATGGCCAGGTGCTTCGCCTCCTCGATGTCCTTCTTGTACTCCTGGAGCTTCTTTTTGGCGTTCTTGAACGCCGTGTGTGCGTCGTGCAGCAGCCCGTGAACGTCCTCGGCCTCGCAAGCGGCCAATTCGATTTCTTTCGCCGCTTTTTGGATCCTCGTGAAAGCGGCCTCCGCCGCCTCGCCCTCCCAATCCGAGTTGGTCAGGGGCGTCTCCACCTCCGTGCGCAGATTTGTGCCGACCTGCCGGAACTTTCCGGGCAGGGTGCGCCACTTGCCGACCGCTTCGGAGAGTGGGGTGAGATCGACGGTGATGAGCGAGTGATATGTGACCATGTGTGCTTCCGCCTTGAGCTGGGGCCGTCGTTCCGGGGGGCAGGTGCTACCTGGCGACCTTGTCCTGGCCGCCGCCCTGTTTCTTCCCTCGGTCAAGCCCGTCGCCGACGCCCTTGTCGGTCACCTCGAAGTGCGTGGCGGCATCCCTCAGCGGCCCCGCCAGGCCCTGCGACAGGAGCCCCTGGGCGTAGCGCATCTGGGCCCCCCACCGCTCCTGGAACGTGGCGAACGCCGCCGCGCAGTCGAAGCCCTTGAGACTCGCTTTCACCTGACCGGTTTCGGTCATGGTCTCATTGTCCGCTTTGGCGAAGCCGGTGCTCACGTGGTCGACCTTGCCGGCCTTGTTTCGCAGTACCGAAGCGGTGACCTTCAGCTTCTTCTGCGGAATCCCCCGGCCGCCGTTGCCGTCGTCGAGCTGGTTGAGCCGCATATGGGATTCCTGCTGCTTTGCGGCTTCGGCCTTGATATCGGCCCATTCGTCCTCGAATGCCATGATTCCCCCGTTGATTCACGTCGCAAAGCGAACTCGCTTGATGTTCACGTCAAGCTAGCAGGGGGCCGTGCGGCTCGCAGCCCCCTGCGCTGCTCGTTCACCGCTCCGGCTGCCGAGGCGTTCGCGTCGGTGCCGACCCCGGCGATCCGGGAGACCTCGAGGCGCGACGGCAGATTGACGACCGGCGAGGGCAGGCGTTCCTTTGGCTGAGTGAGTGATCCGGTGGGGTCCTAGGAGCGGTTGTATGCGCGTGGGTGGCGCGTCTTTGTCATGGCCGAGCCACTCCTGCAACTCGTGATCAAGCCGCCGGATTGTCCTTGCAAGGGAGTACCTTCAATACCTTTGATGCGTACGACTGGATGAGAGCGCCCAGGGCATTATGGGATTTATCGCGGTCTTTGATTGTGGTGCTGTACAGGATGAGAGAATAGAGATTGGCTCGATATTTGGGATTGGGGCACTTTATCAGTGCGATAGCTCCGTACGGCCAAGTGGCGGCGGCATGCTTGCCTGGCACTTTCCTTGGCCTGTATGGCCCCTGTTCCGCGATCAGACTATCGAGTGTGGGTTGAGGGATGAGCTCCTTATCACACCAATCCCCTCTCACAGTGACTTTAACATTGCCGCCGATATAGTAATCACATTGTTCGGGCTCTTCCATTCCTGTGATCGACTTGCCCAGCTTGTGCTGGCTGATCTTTTTGCCCGGCGGGAAGATGGGTGCGTACAGGCTCTTCTTTTTTGTTGATTCCGCAGAGAGTGGACGGCACGGTGTACTGGCGCTTGTCCTGTGAGCAACCCGCGAGAACTGTGATGAGCGTGAATACTGCAATAGAAGTTTTTGCGAGCTTCGCGGCGCCTTGATGCTTTTCGCGTCGCAAGGTGTTGTGCCGCAGGTGGATCACCAACGGGGTCCATTCCGAGCTTGCTGCCAGTTTGATCCTTCGCCGTGGCTGCGGCCGGCCGCGGTCCCAGCGGCATTCGCGAGCTCGTCGACGGTGCGTCTGTCAAGATGGCTCTCGTGAGCTGCATGCTCTACGGGTAACCTCGCGGACCTAATAGCCTTATCACGGCCACCCAGGTGGAATCATGAGCGAAGCATGACGCCTATTTGGCAGCCCGAGCTATTGCCCTGGGTCACGAGCGGGCCTTCTCTCCATCCTCGCAAGGAAGTATCTTCAACACCTTTGAGGTGTATGACTGGATGAGGTTGCCGAGAACGCGATGGGACTCATCGTGATCTTTGATCGCGTCACTATAGATGGAGAGTGAATAGAGATTGGCCCGGTACTCAGAATTGGGACACTCGACAAGGCTTACAGCGCCATATGGCCACGTTGCCGCAGAGTGTTTGCCGGGGACCCTTCTCGGTTTGTAGTTTCCATGTTCTGCGATGAGGCTCGTGAGCGTTGGCTGAGGAGTAAGTGTTTTATCGTACCAGTCGCCATTGACCGTGATCTTTACATAACCATCGATGTAGTAGTCGCACCTCTCGGACTCCTCAACTCCCTTGAGTGCACGCAGACTATTTTGCTTCAACTTGTCTCCTGGGGGAAAGATTGGAGCGTAAAGACTTTCCTTTTCGTGGATCCCACAGAAGGTGGAGGGTAGCTGATAGCTTCTCTTTTCCTGGGAGCAGCCGGTGAATGTCGTTGACAGTGCAAGCACAAGGGCAAAAAATCCTGTGCTTGTTGCGAGTTTACGTTGCTTCAGGTTCAAGAAGAGCTCTTTATGAAGCTTTCCGGTCATCCTCTGATTCCGTTCCTCGCCTGCTGCCAATTCGATCCTTCGCCGTGACTGGTTCCGGCCGCGATGCCGGCCGCCTTTTCGAGGTCATTTATGGTCTTCGGGTCAAGGTCACTTCCGTCCGTCGCGTTTTTCACGGCGAACCGCGCAGCTTCAACGCTGGCTTTTCGTCCCTCTGAAAAGTTGTAGCCTGCTTGGTCCTGAGCCTCTGTGGTGGTGTCCTTCTGGATGGACTTCATGATGCTGTCATTGAGGTCTTCTTGAATCCAGCCGACCGGCTCGGCAATGGGGGCCGCGCCCGGATAGCGCTCGAAGCCAGCGCCGATGCCGTATCCGATGAACCTATTGGCCCACTTGCTGGCGAGCCCTGCCTTTTCGTTGAACTTATCGTCGTTGGCGATGTGCTCTTCGTGGATGCCTTCAGCCCGGCCTTCGCTCATGATGCCTGCTACGGCTGCGCCCGGGGCCACCGCACTTTTGACTCGATCCGTCAGCGAGACGTCCGACGAGCTGTGGCCGTTGATGACATCGTGGACCTGGTTGGCCGTATAGGTATGTTGCGCCGCCGTGATTGCACCATAAGCGTGTGGGTCCCGACCGACGGCCTCGAGGAACGGCTCCAGTTTGACATTACCGAGCTTGGCGCTCGCTCCGTTCACCGGAAGGCTGTCGTCAAAGTACATGGCCCGCTGCACATCACCCGTGTAGTCGGCCGTCATTTCGCCGAGTGATCGCCTGACGTCGGTGAAGTCTCCGTCGTCCTTGATCAACGTGGGGTCGTTTCCGAAGATCTTGACGGCTTCATGCATGACTGCCGCGTTGGCAGCAGAGTGATGGGCCGGATCGGTAGCCGCATTGCTGTCCGGCAGGCGGCCGGTGGCCGCTGCTTTGAGGGCTGCGTCGAATCCGTTGTGCGGATCCTTCACCGTCCTATCGTCGCCGCTGTTCTCGATGTTCCCGGTCCAGGTGGTCGTGTTGGTGAGCTTCCAGTCACGATCTTTGACCAGGTATTCGAGGCGGTCGTTTTTCTCTGCCTTGCCGTTACCCGGATCTGGATCAGAATTCGGGTCCAAGAAGGCGGCGGAGGCATCGGGGTCATGACTCATGATGCCCAGAAGGCCGTCCATGGGGTCGTGTGCGAACCCGCCGTCCTTCTTGTTGCCAAAGTCCCCGTAGAGGTCCCAGATATCTGGGTCGCCGCCCTGCTTCTTGTCCTCAGCCGCCCGGATATCGTCCCCCAGGTCGGTGAGGAACTGGGTCGAATATCCATCGCCGTGCTTCATGAGAGTGATGAGGCTCTGGTAGCCACGAACTTGCTGACCGTGGTAGCGGCCGATCGTGTTTTGCTTCTCCGTGACCGCGTCCAAGTCATACTTTGCGACGCCTGCCTTTTGTAGCCCCTTGCGGAAGTGTTCGTAGAAATTTCCATCAGGCGATTTTAGCCATTTTGAGTACGCCTGGGAGTATTCCTTGGAGCCGAACCTGAGCTCCTTGCCGCCCTCGCCCTTGAACTTGGGGACCTTGGTGGCGCTTGCGATATTGGTGGCCAGCGCATCGCGCAATTGCCGGTAGTCCTGTGCGTGCTTCTGGTCGCCCGCCAGATCGGCCAGCTTGTTGCTGAAGCTGATGGTGCCCTTGGGGCCGAGGCTGTTGAGGAATGCCTGACTGAAATCCTTATCGCCCTTGTTTTCGCGCTCCAGGCGCTTCAGCTCGGCGAGTTCCGTGTCCTTGAGGTGACCGTTGGAGTTGAGCTTCATGGCCAGGTCGCCGGCCTTCTGGCCTTCAACCGCTTCGATGTCATCCAAAGCCTTGCCGTTGAAGCCATGGTTGACTCCGTCGAGAGGGTCAGGATCCTCTACGGCTTGTTTGAGTGCGAGCTTGACGTACTTGTCGGTTTCGTCGAAGGCTTTAACAGCCTTGTCGATGTGCTTGGTCCAACTATCCTCGACAGTGTGCAGGTCGGGATCGTGGCGAGCGGCATTCGCATCGGCTTCACTGGCTTTTTCGTAGTCATAGCGTGCGATGCCGTCTTCCGATACTTTCATACCGGCCTTCACAGCGTCAGCTACTGCCGACTTCAACTCGGCACGGAGCTTGGCGAACTGATCCTCCGCATCGCGGAGGATGGACGCGATGGCGCGAGCCTCTTTCGCCGCGGCAGTGTACTGGCCGCTGGTGATCGTCATGACGGGCTGGGCGGCAATAGCGCTCTGTCCGTTCCACGATCCATCGGTTCCGACGCTCTTGACCTTTGCGTCGTAGATCTTCTGAGTGCTCTCGAACTTTTTCGCGGCTTCATCCCACTTGGTGGCCGCCTTGCCGAGTAAGGAGAATTTGGTGGTCATGACCTGGTGGTAGGTGAGCACATTTCTCCCTAGTATTCCGACACGCGCGACCGGAAGGACGTATCTGTAAGCGGGCCATTCTCCGTCGCGTGAGACGTGAACAATGCCCCGGTGCGATGATCAGTTCCCGACAGTGCCGTGTGGGTCTCGCTCAGGGCCGTCTTCTCTGCCGCTAAGCGGTTCCGAAGGGCTTTGACCGAGGTGTGCCAGCCCTTGAGGGCTGCGGTGATACCTGCTCCCGTATCCCAGTCCTTGAACTCTTTCTCGGCTTCTTCAGTGGTGAGGTCTGCGGACTCGCCGGCCTTCTTGGTGTCGTGTTCGATGCCGTCCGGCCCGCCGAGGGCTTTGACTGCGGCCTTCTTCTTCGCGGGCGAGGACGAGAGGTCAGGAGCCTGAGGGCCGAAGAGCGGTGGGTGGTCTGGCGAATCAGCCTGGTTGAGGCGCATTTGGGTGTCTTGTTGCTGTGCTGCGGCGGTTGTGCGGACTCTGTCCCACTCTTCTTCGAACGTCATGATTCCCCCCCAGGGTCGGTGTCAAGTGGCAGTCGTCATCTCACAGTTCGAAAGGCTATGGGCGACCTCGCCTTGTGGGTCACAGCGTGCTTGCTCGTGGCGGAAGGGCAATCACTGCTCCGGCAGCCACCCCACCTGGGTCAACGGCACCCCACGCTTACGCGAGACGAAGAAGCCACGGCCCGGCGGCATGGGCCGTGGGCGGACCCCGCCGAAGACATCGCCTTCGCCCGGGTCGCCGGACAGCACCATGCCCTGGGCGCCGAGTTCCTTTACGCGCTGCATAAAAGACTCGAACATCGAACGCGAGGAGCCCGCGGAATTGCGGGCGATGATGAAGCGCATGCCGACGTCGCGGGCGAAGGGCAGGTTCTCGGTCAGGACTGCCAGCGGGTTGCCGCTGCTGGTGGAGACCAGTTCGTAGTCGTCGATGATGACGAAGAACTGGGGGCCGCTCCACCAACTGCGGTCGCGGAGCTGCTGCGGGGTGATGTCCGGCTTGGGGGCGCGTCGCTCCATCAGGCCGTTCAGCGCACTGGCGTGGAGTTCGAGTGCGGACGCGATCGGAGCGTATTCGAGGAGATGGCTGTCCGGGATGACACCGAGCAGGGAGCGGCGGTAGTCGCCGACCACGATCTTCGCTTCGTCCGGACCGTATCGCTCGATGATCTGCTTGGCGATCAGACGGATGAGCGATGTCTTGCCCGACTCGCTTTCACCGAAGATGACGAAGAACGGGTCGGTCTCGAAATCGATGAATACCGGCTCCAGGTTTGTTTCGTCGATGCCGATCGCGATGCCGTGCTGCGGGTACTCGAAGCCCTTGGGCAGCTCGTCGGCGCGGAGCTTGCGCGGGAGCAACCGTACGCGCGGGGCGGGCGGGCCGGACCAGGCGGTGCTGACCGCGCGGACCAGTTCGGTCGTGGCCTCCGTCATGTTGTTGGGGTCGTGGCCCTTGTCGATACGCGGCTGAGCGCCCATGAAGTGGAGCTTTTCCGGGAGTTGACCGCGGCCGGGGACGCCGACCGGGACATTCGCGGCGACCTTGCGGTCGAACTCCGAGTCCATCGTGTCACCGAGACGCAGTTCCAGCCGGTTGAGCAACTGGTCCTTCAGCGACGCGCGGACCTCCATGTTGCGGGAGGCGGTGATGACGACATGGACGCCGTAGCCGAGCCCTCGGCCGGCGATGTCAGTGACGATGCCTTCCAGCATGTCGTACTCGGCCTTGAAGTTGCCCCAGCCGTCGACGATGAGAAAGACATCGCCCCAGCCCTGGTCGGCGTGTTGTCCGGCCGCCCGCTGGCGTCGGTAGGTGCCGATGGAGTCGATGTTCTTGGCGCGGAAGTACTCCTCACGCCGGGCGAGAACCCCGGAGACCTCCGCGACGGTCCGCCGCACCTTCTCCGGGTCCAGGCGGGAGGCGACCCCGCCCACATGCGGCAGATCCGCGATGGCGTTCATACCGCCGCCACCGAAGTCGAGTGCGTAGAACTGCACCTCGGCGGGGGTGTGGGTGAGGGCGAAGCCCGTGACCAAGGCGCGCATCAGAGTGGACTTGCCGGACTGCGGGCCGCCTACCACCAGCATGTGGCCGGCGGCACCGGAGAAGTCGCGGTAAAGGATGTCGCGCCGCTGCTCGAACGGTTTATCGATGAGGCCCAGAGGAACGACAAGACCGCCCGGCCTTGCGTAGTCCGCCGATTGAAGACCCCGCTCCCGGGTGGGGGCCAGGGGCGGCAGCAGCTCGTCCATGGACGGCGCCTCGTCCAGGGGAGGCAGCCAGACCTGGTGGGCGGGCTGCCCCTGGCCTTCCAGACGGCTCACGATGACGTCCAGGACCGTCTCGGCCAGTGCGTCGTCCTCGGGCCGAGCCGGGGTGTTCAGCCTCGCCGGGTCCGGGGCGGCGTAGGTCACCGGGACGGGAGCGGCCGTGAACAGCACCGGCCGGCGTTCGACGGGCAGGGACGCGCTGTCGAACTGAGCGGGGGCCGTGCGGTACGTGCCGGAGACGTACGCCGCCTTGAAGCGGGTCATCTCGTCGGTACCGAACTTCAGATAGCCGGAGCCGGGCACGGGGGGAAGGTGGTAGGCGTCCGGCACGCCCAGGGCCGTACGGGACTCGGCGGCGGAGAAGGTGCGCAGACCGATGCGGTAGGAGAGGTACGTCTCCAGGCCGCGCAGGCGGCCCTCCTCCAGCCGCTGCGAGGCGAGCAGCAGATGCACACCCAACGATCGGCCGATTCGGCCGATCTGGATGAACATCTCGATGAAGTCCGGCTTCGCCGTCAACAGCTCGCTGAACTCGTCGATCACCAGAACGAGTGATGCCAGGGGCTCCAGCGGGGCTCCGGCCGCCCGCGCCTTCTCGTAGTCGTGCATGTTCGCGTAGTTGCCCGCTGAACGCAGCAGCTCCTGACGACGCTGCAGTTCACCGGTGATCGAGTCGCGCATGCGGTCGACGAGCGTCAGGTCGTCGGCGAGGTTGGTGATGACCGCGGCCACGTGCGGCAGCTCCGACATGCCCGCGAAGGTGGCACCGCCCTTGAAGTCCGCGAGGACGAAGTTGAGGGTCTCGGACGAATGCGTGACCGCCAGGCCCAGCACCAACGTGCGCAGCAGCTCCGACTTGCCCGAGCCCGTCGCGCCAACGCACAGACCGTGCGGGCCCATACCCTCCTGCGCCGCCTCCTTCAGGTCCAGCATGACCGGGGAGCCGTCCTCCGAGACCCCGATCGGCACCCGCAGCCGCTCGGCCAGCGAGCGGGGCCGCCAGGTGCGGGAGACATCCACCGAACCGGCGTCGCCCAGCCCCAGCAGCTCGGTGAAGTCGAGGTTGGCCAGCAGCGGCTCATCGTCGTCGTCCCCGCCCATGCGCAGCGGCGCGAGCTGTCGCGCGAGCGCCTCCGCGGCCTCCACGGAGAGCGAGTCGGGTGTGCCGTCGTATCCGGCGACCTGCGACTCGAGCTGTAGCTTGCCCGGCCGTACGACGATCGACAGGCCGCCGCGCGGCTCGTCGAGTTCGCCCGCCACCACCTCGATGACGGTGACGCCCTGGAGCCCCTCGGCCGCAGCGAACGCCGAGTCCGGCGGCACCATCGCGCCGTCGAGCACGAGCACCAGATGCGGCTGGTCGAGGAGCGGCTGTCCGTCCCTGCTGAAGCGGGTACGCCCTTCCAGTCGCCCCCTCAGCAGCTCCTCCACCTCGGCCAGCGAGTCGCCGTACAGCCGCCGGGAGCCCGCGCCGTCGAAGGACCCCGGCACCTGCGCATGGGGGAGCCACTTCGTCCACTCCCACTGCTCCGCCGCGCCGCGCGAGGCGACCGTCGCGATGACGAGGTCCTCCGGCGAGTGCAGGGTGGCCAGTTGGGCGATCAGTGCCCTGGCGATCCCGTGCACCTGCTCCGGGGCCCCGGACACGGTCATGTGGTAGAAGGCGCGCAGCGACACCGCCATGGGCAGATGGTCCAGTGACCCCTGGGTCGCGAGAAAACGCTGCATCGCGCCTGCCGTCAGCGGCTCAAGCTCGTCCACGGTGGCGGTCTCGGGGGCGATCAGGGGTGTGGAGAGCTGCTGCGTTCCGAGCCCGAGCCGCACCTGCACGAAGTCGTGGTCGGTCAGCCGCCGTTCCCACACCCGGCTGCCCTCGGCGACGATCGACCAGAGCTGTTCCGGGGCGGGGTGCAGATAGAACTGGGCGTCGCGCTGCCGCTGGGCCGTGCGCCGTACGGTCCGGCGCGTCTGCGCGAGGTACTTGAGGTAATCGCGACGCATGTCCGCCCGCTGGCCCTGAGAGCCCTGCCGGTGCCGCATGACCATGGCGATGGTCATGGCGAGCGTGGAGAACATCATCATGACGCCCATGATCTTCATCATCGGGGCGGCACCCGGCATGAAGAAGTAGACCATCGACGAACCCATGCCGAGCGTCGGCAGCAACTGCATGAGCATGCCTTCTTGCTGCCCGCGCGGCAGTTCCGGGGGTGGTTCGAGGCGGAGTTCCTCGGTCGGCACCTCGGGTGGCAGAGCCCTTGGCTGGCGCTTGACGACGACCTGGCTCACCGGATCCCTCATCCCTCCACACGGAGGGACAGTTCTCGTCCGGCACCCCCGTGGCGACGGCCTCCCTCCGCGAGTCAGCGATCCTATCGACGTATCGGCTCCAGAGCCCCGGTAGGGTGGCCGCCGCGCGCATGACACCGGCGATGTCGCAGACCGAACCAGGGGGCCCTACACGTGAGTACGTCCGCAACAACCGGTTTCTGCAGGGTGACCGTCGTCGCACCCGACAGCCGGATCGATGTCGCCCTCCCGGAGGACATCCCTGTCGCCGACGTTTACCCGGAGATCCTGCGCCTGACGGGGCAGACGCAGCCGACCGGTGCTCCCACCGGGTATCACCTGGTGCGACGCGACGGCACCGTCCTGGACAGCAGCCGCTCGCTGCTGGCCCAGCAGATCCTGGACGGGGAACTGCTGGCTCTGCGGCCCTTCGCCGAGTCGCTGCCCCCCGCCGTCTATGACGATGTGTCCGATGCGATCGCCTCCGCGGTCACACGCGACCGCACGCTGTGGAACGACCGATTCCTGCGGGCCGCGGGGCTGCTCGGAGGGGCGCTGCTCCTGATCCTCATGGGCTTCGTGCTCTGGTTCGCCGATCCCGTCAAGCACGACATGCACGGCCTCCCGGGCATCATCGCCGCCGCCGTCGGCGTGCTGTTGACGGCCCTCGCCGGCGTGCGGGCACGGGTGTACGAGGACCGCGCCTCCGCCATCGCCCTGGGCATGGCCGCCCTTCCCCATCTCATGATCGCCGGGTCGGGGATCATGGCTTTGGACACGGGAGACGGCGTCGGACGGCTTCAGTTCCTGCTCGGCTGCGTCACCGTGCTCGTCGGCTCGGCCGTCCTGGTCATCGTCATGCCCAGTGGCGACGCTCCTTTCGTCGCCGCCGTGTTCGCGGCGAGTGTCGGGACCCTGGCCACCTTCTGCGAGATCCTCACCGACGCCGGCGCCACCGAGACGGCCGCCGTGTGCGCCGTCGTCGCGATCGGAGTGATCGCCTTCCTGCCGGGGCTGTCGGCCCGCGTCGCTCGTCTGCCCATCGGCTACGCCGCGCCTCGCTCGTCGGCCGATGACCTTGACACCGGCCCCGACGCCGAGCCCATCGACATCCACCGCATCGCCGCCCAGACCCGGCGTGGTCACGAGATGCTGCTGGGCATGGTCGGCGGCTGCTCGGCCGTCGTCGTGGGTGCCGCCGCGGTCCTGGGTTTCTCCGAGGGTGTGTGGGCGCAGCTTCTCGCGCTCGCGGCCGGTCTGGCGATGCTGCTGCGTGCCCGCCTCTTCCGGTACACCGCCCAGGTTGCCGCCGTCTTCGGCGCGGGTCTGCTCGCCCTGGCCCTGCTCGTCCTGGGGTTGTCGCTGAACCCGCCGGCCGAGGCGGTCCTCAAGCTCTTGACGGAGAACGACCGTGGGCCGCTGGACATCCGGACGATCTGGCTCGCCGTGTCCGTGACCGTGGGCGCGGGCTTGATCATCGGCGTCGCTCTGGTCATTCCGAAGAAGGGCCTGTCACCCTTCTGGGGACGGCTGTCCGACCTGGCCGAGAGCGCCTTCCTGCTCTCGCTGGTACCCCTGTGTCTCGCCGTGCTGGACGTCTACAGCTCGGCACGCAGCCTGACCAGTGGCTGAGGGCATGGCCACTCATCCGCGAGGGCGGTCCACCGTACGGCTCACCGAGGAGTTCGGGAGGCGTGGGTGGAGCCGCTGAGCGAGGACGACCCGCGGCGGCTCGGGCCTTATCACCTCATCGCCAGGCTGGCTCCTGGCGATGACGACCCCCGGGCGGCCGCCCGCCTCTTCCTCGCTCGCAGTGCCGGTGGGGTCCGTACGGTGCTGATCAGCGCACCGTCCGCCGAGTTCGCCGACGACGCGGCGCATCGGGGCCGCTTTCTGACGGAGGCGGAGAACGCATGGCGGCTCGGCGGCGCTCGGCCGCTTGCCTGTCTCGCCCCCGTAGAGATCTCCGGCGATGCGTCGGACCTCCCCTGGAGCGCGTTTCCGTATCGCCCGATGCTGCCCCTGCCGGGCGTGTTACAGGTGTGTGGAGGGCCGCTTCCGATCCGGACAGTACATGCGCTGGGGGCGGCTCTGGCCGAGACGCTGGCGGAGATCCACGGGGCGGGCCTCACCCACGCGGGGATCACGCCGGCGACCGTGTTCGTGGCGGGTGACGGGCCGTGGCTGGGAGGCTTCGGCGCGGTACGGACAGTGGGGCCGGACGGGCAGGCGCGGATGGGCCTTTCCGGGCTGGCCACGGACGACCTGCCTCCGGAGCAGGCGGCGGGCGGGCGCCCGCGGCCGCTGGGGGACGTCTACGCGCTGGGCGCGGTCCTGGCATACGCGGTGACCGGGCGGCGGCTGCCCGACGCGGGCGAGCTGCCGCGGGAGCTGAGGAGCATCGTGCTCCCGTGTCTCGCTCCGGACCCGGCGGACCGGCCGACGGCGGCGGCATTGGCGGACGGGCTGACCCGGGGGGTGCGGCTCCCGCCGCCGGCAGGCGTGACGGTGG
>NZ_JAHLEM010000192.1 GCF_018883605.1 Streptomyces niphimycinicus
CGTCCGGCCGGGCAGCCCGGAGCCGCTCGGCGCCCGCCCCTGCCGGGGGCCGGACGGGGCGTGGGGGACCAACTTCGCGCTGTGGGCGGGCGGCGCGGAGGCCGTCGAGCTGTGTCTGTTCGACGACGACGGCCACGAGCTGCGCCGCCCGCTCGCCGAGCTCACCCATGAGGTCTGGCACGGCTTCGTCCCCGGTGTGCTGCCCGGCCGGCGGTACGGCTACCGCGTGCACGGCCGCTGGGACCCGTGGACCGGCGCCCGCTGGAATCCGGCGAAGCTGCTGCTGGATCCGTATGCCCGCGCCGTGGACGGGGACTTCGCGCTGCCCGCCGAGGTCTACGGACATATGCGGGACTGGCCGCAGCAGCATGTGGCGGACACCGTACGGGACGACCGCGACTCCGCCCCGTACGTCCCCAAGGGCGTGGTCGTCGGCGACGACACGGCGGACGGCGCGCCCGACGAGTGGACGGCGGACCGGCGGCCCAAGACGCCCTGGGCCGAGTCGGTGATCTACGAACTCCATGTGCGCGGCTTCACCATGCGCCACCCCGGGGTGCCGCCCGAACTGCGCGGCACCTACGCGGGGCTGGCGCATCCGGCGGCGATCGCGCATCTGACCCGGCTCGGGGTCACGGCGGTGGAGCTGCTGCCGGTGCATCAGTTCGCCCATGAGGACCATCTGCTGCGGCGGGGCCTGCGCAACTACTGGGGCTACAACTCCATCGGCTACTTCGCGCCGCACGCCGGATACGCCGCCGGTGGCACCCGGGGCCAGCAGGTCGGGGAGTTCCGGCGGATGGTGCGCGCCCTGCACGCCGCCGGGATCGAGGTGATCCTCGACGTCGTCTACAACCACACCGCCGAGGCCGATGAGCTGGGCCCCACCCTCTCGCTGCGCGGTGTCGACAACCGCGGCTACTACCGCCTCCAGCAGGACCCCCGCCGCTACGCCGACTTCACCGGCTGCGGCAACACCCTGCATGTCCTCCAGCCGCAGGTGCTGCGGCTGGTCACCGACTCGCTGCGCTACTGGGTCACCGAGATGGGGGTGGACGGCTTCCGCTTCGACCTGGCCAGCGCGCTCGCCCGCGCCGCGCACGGCGTGGACATGCTCTCGCCCTTCCTCGCCGTGATCGCGCAGGATCCCGTACTGCGCCGGGTCAAGCTGATAGCCGAGCCGTGGGACGTGGGCTCCGGCGGCTATCAAGTGGGCGCCTTCCCGCCGCTGTGGGCGGAGTGGAACGACCGCTACCGCGACGCGGTGCGGGACTTCTGGCGCGGGGCGCTGCCCGACGCCCGCGATCTGGGCTACCGGCTCTCCGGCTCCAGCGATCTGTACGCGTGGAGCGGCCGCCGCCCGTACGCCTCGGTCAACTTCATCACCGCGCACGACGGTTTCACCCTGCGCGACCTGGTCTCCTACGAGCGCAAGCACAACGAGGCCAACGGGGAGGGCAATCGCGACGGCACCTCCGACAACCGCGCCTGGAACTGCGGTGCCGAGGGCGAGACCGACGATCCGGAGATCCGCGCGCTGCGCCGCCGCCAGTTGCGCAATCTGCTGGCCACCCTGCTGCTGTCCACCGGGGTGCCGATGCTGGTCGCGGGCGATGAGCTGGGCCGCACCCAGGGCGGCAACAACAACGCGTACTGCCAGGACAACGAGACCGGCTGGCTCGACTGGTCGCTGCTGGAGGACCCCGGCTGGCGCGCCCTCACCGAGCTCACCGCCCGGCTGATACGGCTGCGCCGGGCCCATCCGGTGCTGCGCCGCCCGGCCTTCTTCTCCGGCCTGGCCCGGCCCCCGGAGGGGCTGCGAGATCTGGCGTGGTTCACCCCGCACGGCACCGAGATGACCGAATCCGACTGGTACGCGCCGACGACCGCGCTCGGGGCCTATCTGTCGGGCCGCGATCTGCCCCAGCGCGATCCGCATGGCGCCCCGGTCACGGACGACAGCTTCCTGGCGCTGCTGCACGCGGGCCCGCGGCCGATCTCCTTCACCCTGCCAGGACCGCCCTGGTCCCGGGGGTACGAGCTCCTCCTGGACACGGCCCGTGAGGACCAGGAGGCGCCCCCGGGCACACGGCTCGCGGCGGGCGCCCCCATCGAGCTTCCAGCGCGCTCGGTCCTGCTGCTGCGCGCCCTCGACGCCATGGACCTACGCCAAAAAACCGAGTGAGCGCTGTCAGTGGCGGACCGTAGTCTCCCCATTGATGGCTGTGACGAGTGAACCCCGCGCCCAGGAAGGCGGTGCCGCCCCGCGGCACCGCTCCGCCACGCGTTCTCTCCTGCGGCTGTGGCCGTATGTGCGCCCGGTGCGGGTGCGGCTGTTCGGCGCGGCCGGGGTGGCGGTCGTCGCCTCCTGTCTGGGGCTGGTGATCCCGCTGGTCCTCAAGTGGATGGTGGACGGTCCGGTGGCCCACCGGGACCCGGGCGGGGTCTGGCTGGGCGGTGCGCTGCTGCTCGCCCTCGGCACGGCCGAGGCCGGGCTCTTCGGGCTGCGGCGGTGGCTGGTGGGGCGGCCCCTGGCCTCCGTCGAGGCCGCGATGCGCGCCGATCTCTACCGCCATCTCCAGCGGCTGCCGGTCTCCTTCCACGACCGCTGGGCGTCGGGCCAACTGCTGTCGCGGGCCACGACCGATCTGATGCTGCTGCGGATGTTCCTGGCCTTCCCGCTCACCTTCCTGGTGGTCAACGGGGTCACCATCCTGGCCGGATTCGCCATTCTGCTGTCGCAGGAGTGGACGCTGGGCCTGGTCCTGGTGGTCCCGGCGGTGCCGCTGGTGATCCTCTGCTCGCTGTTCGAGACGCGGTACGCGACGGTGGCCCGCACCGTGCAGGACCAGACGGGCGATCTGACGACCGTCGTCGAGGAGGGCGTGCTGGGCGTCCGGATCGTCAAGGGTTTCGGCCGCCACCGCAGCCAGGCCCGCGCCTTCCGCGCCCTGTCCCAGCAGGTCCGCTCCACCGAGCTGCACAAGGCGCGGCTGCTGGCCACGCTCTGGGCGCTGATCATGACGCTGCCGGAGCTGGCGATCGGCGCGGCGCTGGTGCTCGGCACGATGCGGGTCGCCGACGGGGATCTGTCGGCGGGCACGCTGGTCGCCTTCCTCTCCACCGCCCTGACGCTGCGCTGGCCCGTGGAGTCCCTGGGCTTCCTCCTCGCGATGAGCCAGGACGCGGCGACGGCCACCGACCGCTATTTCGACGTCATGGACGCGGAGCCCGCCGCGGCGGCCGACCGGCACCGGCCGGCCCAGTCGCCGGGGCGCGGCGAGGAGGGCTGGAGCAGGACGGGCGGCCAGGACCGCGAGGGCGGGCTCCGGTTCGAGGGGGTGGAGTTCGCCTACGCGGACGCGCCGCCTCAGGAGCCGCCCGTGCTGCGCGGGGTCGATCTCCATATCCGGCCCGGCGAGACCATGGCGCTGGTCGGGGCGACCGGCTCCGGGAAGACCACCCTCACCGCGCTCGTCCCCCGGCTCCAGGAGATCACCCACGGGCGGATCACCCTGGACGGCCGGGACATCACCGCCCTCCCCCGGGAGGAGCTGCGCGCCCTGGTGGCCGTCGCGTTCGAGGAGCCCACGCTGTTCTCCGCCACCGCCGGTGAGAACGTCCTCATGGGCGCCACCGACGCGGGCCAGGAGGAGCTGCTGCGGGCCCTGAAGGTGGCGCAGGCCGATTTCGTGCACGCCTTGCCGGAGGGCACCGGCACCGAGGTCGGCGAGCAGGGGCTCAGCCTGTCCGGCGGTCAGCGGCAGCGGCTCGCGCTGGCGCGGGCCGTCGTGGGCAGCCCGCGGTTCCTGGTGCTCGACGATCCGCTGTCCGCCCTCGATGTGCACACCGAGGCGCTGGTGGAGGCGGCGCTGCGGCAGGTGCTGGCGGCCACGACCGCGCTGGTCGTCGCGCACCGGCCGTCCACCGTGCTGCTCGCCGACCGGGTCGCGCTGCTGTCGGAGGGCCGGATCACCGCCGTCGGCACCCATCAGCGGCTGCTGCGGGAGAGCGCGGAGTACCGGTCGCTGATGTCCGGGCAGGAACGCGAGGAGGGGGAGAGCGGCCCATGACGACGGTCGAGGAGGAACGGGAGAGCACCGACCACGAGGGCTGGGGCGAGGACGGGGAGAAGGGCCGGGCGCTGTCGTCCGACCCGTTCGACCGCGATGTTCTGCCGGTGCCCAAGGGCGCGTCGCTTTCCCTGCTGCGTTCGCTGCTCTCCCCGCGCCGGCGGCGGGTCTGGCTGGCGGCCGTCCTGCTGCTGCTCCAGCAGGCCGCCGTGCAGGCGGGTCCGCTGCTCGTCGCGTACGCCATCGACCATGCCGTGCCCGCCCTCCGCGACGGCGCCCACGGCCCGCTGATCGCCGTCGGCGCGGTCTATCTGGGCTGTGCGCTCGCCTCCGGGGCGCTTCAGTACGTGTTCATCCGCTGCTCCGCCCGGATCGGCCAGGACGTGCTGCTGGATCTGCGCGGCCGGATCTTCCGCCATGCCCAGGCGCTGAGCGTGGACTTCCACGAGCGCTACACCTCCGGCCGGCTGATCTCCCGGGCCACGACCGATGTCGAGTCGCTGCGCGAGCTGCTCAGCGAGGGGTTGGAGGAGCTGCTCGGGGTCGCGCTGTCGGTCGTCTACATCTCCATCACGCTGCTGTATCTCGACTGGGGGCTGGGCGGGGCGGCCGTGCTCTCCTTCTGGCCGCTGTATCTGCTGATCCGCTCCTTCCAGCGGCGCTCCATGCGGGTGTACCGCAAGCGGTCGACGGCGATCGCGGCGGTGATCGTGACGTTCACCGAGACCATGAACGGCATCCGCCCCGTGCAGGCGTTCCGCCGCGAGCGCGCCAACGACGCGCGCTTCCGCGAGCTGAACCACCGCCATGAGCGCGCCAACGGGGACGCGATCCTGGAGATGGCCCGCTATGTGGTCAGCTCCCGGCTGGTCGCCAACGCGGTGGTGGCCGCCATCGTGCTCTGGGGCGCCTACCGGGTGGCCTCCGGTTCGCTCGCGCTCGGGGTGCTCGCCGCGGCCGCGCTGTATCTGCGCAGGCTGTACGACCCGATCGACCGGCTGGGGATGTTCCTCAACTCCTACCAGTCGGCGGCCGCCTCGCTGGAGAAGATCGCGGGCCTGCTGGCCCAGCGCCCCTCCGTCCCCGAGCCCGCCGACCCCGAGCCGCTGCCGCCGCGCCCGACGAAGGCCCCCGGCCGGGAGGTGGTCTTCGACGGGGTGCGCTTCGCCTATCGCACCGGCGGCGAGGTGCTGCCCCGCTTCGACCTCACGCTGCCCGCCGGGCAGACGCTCGCGGTGGTCGGGGCGACCGGCGCGGGCAAGTCCACCCTCGCCAAGCTGCTGGCCCGCTTCTACGACCCCAGCGACGGCCGGGTGCTGCTCGACGGGGTGGATCTGCGCGATCTGGCCATGCCCGAACTGCGGTGCGGTGTGGTCATGGTGACGCAGGAGGCGTTCCTGTTCTCCGGCACGATCGCCGAGAACATCGCCATCGGCCGCCCCGACGCCACTCGCGCCGAGATCGAGCAGGCGGCCAAGGCGATCGGCGCGCATGACTTCGTCGCCGCCCTGCCCGACGGCTACGACACGGATGTGCGCAAGCGCGGCGGCCGGATCTCCGCGGGTCAGCGCCAACTGGTCGCATTCGCCCGCGCGCTGCTCGCCGACCCGTCGGTCCTCATCCTCGACGAGGCCACCTCCTCCCTCGACATCCCGGGCGAGCGGGCGGTGCAGCGCGCCATGGACACGGTGCTGCGCGGCCGTACGGCGGTCGTCATCGCCCACCGGCTGTCGACCGTGGAGACGGCCGACCGGGTGCTGGTCATGGCCGACGGCCGGATCGTCGAGGACGGCCCACCGGACCAACTGATCGCGGGCGAGGGCCGCTTCGCGGCGCTGCATCAGGCGTGGCGGGACAGCCTGGTGTGACGCGCGGGGCGAACGCCTTACGGTTCGATCGGCGACCGCGCGGAGCCCTTACGGCTGCTCGGTTGGCGCACGGATGCCTTACGGCCGCTCAGTTGGCCCACGGATGCCTTACGGCCGTTTCGTCGCCACGGGGCTCCCTTACGGCTGCTCACTCGCCGTACGCGTACGAGGCCAGGAGTCCGGCGGCGAGCACCGGATCCACGACCGGGACGCCCAGCCGCTCCTCCAGCAGGGGGCGGATTCCGATGGTGTTGAGGCCGGTGCAGGCGAGGAGCAGGGTGTCCGCACCCGACGCGACGAGCCCGGCCGCGGCCTCCAGCACCGCCTCGGGCCCCTCCGGGGCGAGCAGGTCGGTGGTGCGGTGGACGCCGTCGGGGCGGGCGGAGGCGGCGAAGTGGTCGCCGAGCACGGCGCGCACGGCGGGCGGTGCCTGGTCCCGGATGCCCAGCACCCCGACCCGGCTGCCGAGGCCCAGCGCGACGGCGGCGGCCGCCGAGCCCGCACCGATGACCGGGATGCCGACGGCCCGGCGGGTCTTCTGGAGCGCCGGATCGGCGGCACAACTGATGATCAGCGCCCGCGCCCCGGCGTCGGCCAACTCCCGGGCAAGGTCCACGATCTTGGGTTCGGCGCGGGCCTCGGAGTCGTCGTCATGGATGCCGTGGGGCTGGCCGGGGATGCACCGCGAGACGGTCGGCAGGCCGTAGCGCTCCTCGATGGCCTTGCCGTGGGTGGCGACGGCGGCAGGGTCCTCGCTGGTGAGGACGCGGATCACCCCGATGGCCCGGGCGGTGGCGTCGGACGAGGACACGGGCACGGACACGGTGGACCTCCGGTGGATGGGGCGCTACGGGGCGGGCGGAGGGTGCGGGCAGACGCGCGGCGGCGAACGGGGCGGGCGAGTACGCCGCAGCCTTACGAGGCGGGGCGGCAGGGTACGGGCGGACGCGCGGCAGCCTTACGGGGCAGGCGGGCACGCGGGAGCCTTACGGGACAGTCGGGTACGCGGCAGCCTTACGGGCGGCGGGGGCCCGGAGGCGTTACCGGGGGGGCGGCAGCATGTGGACGAGTGCGGGGCGGCGGCGCCCGTCGTCACGCCGAGGCCGCCACCACCTCTGCCGCCATCCGGACGGCGATGGCGCGGGCCAGCAGCACGGGGCGGGCCGCGGCCCGCAGCGCGGCGGTGCGCATCTGTTCCGTGTAGCCGATGCAGTCCAGGACGAGCCAGGAGCTGCCGCGGTCCACAAGGGTGCGCGCGGCGGCGGCGATGTCGTCCAGGACGCGCTCGGCGGGGCCGTACGGATCGGCGGTCGCGGCCTGGACCCGGCCGGGCAGCAGCTCCGCCCAGCGCTGGGAGACGTCCTCGGCCTGGTCGGGGTGCGGGCAGACGATGCCCACGGGGTCGGTGCCCACGGTCGCGGCGACGGCCTGCTGCACCAGCGGTTCGGCGAACAGCAGGGGCTGCCGGGCCCGCACCGCCGGGAAGCGGCCGGTGCACAGCAGCAGGGTCGCGGCGGCGCCGTCCCGCTCCGCGCGGGCGACCGCGTCCGTGATGCGCGGGACGATCGCCCCGTGCCCGAGCAGTACCGAACGGCCGTCGCGCAGCCGGGAGACCAGCGGTGCCTCGCCGTCCTCGGGGGCCAGCAGCCGGCGGGTCGCGGCCTCGGCGTCGCCGTCGAACCGTTCGGCGTCGAGCGCGCCGTGCTCGACCAGGCGCACCCCGGGCAGCAGCGGTTCGGCGTCCGGGCGGAGGTCGGCGCGCGGGGCCTGGCCGATGGTGACGAGGCCGAGTGCCGGGGCCGGAGCCGGGGCGCGCGCCGGGTGTTCGGGGGGCACGGTCTCCGTGGTGTCCATGTCGTCCACAGCGTGCACGTCCTTTCTCACAGAGCCTTCCTCACAGGGCCTTGGTGAGCTGGCCCACGTCGTTGAGGGAGCTTCCGGCGACGAGTCCGGCGCCGACCAGCGACAGGTCGTTCTCGGCCTGCTCGTCGGACTCCTTGCGCGCCTGCGCGTCGGTGATCCCGCGCCGCCGCCACAGGGTGTAGAGCTGACGGACGACCAGGGCGCCGAGGACCATCCATCCGGCCTGGGGCGTGGCCACCAGGAGTCCGGTGGCCAGCAGGACGCCCATCTGCCGGGAGGGTCCGCCGAGGAGCTGGACGAGCGCGCCGGGGATCGCCCACAGCAGCATGGTGGTCATGGTTCCGGGTTCGAGGCCGGTCTTGATGGTGGTGACGTAGACCTCGGCGACCGGCGGCACCTTGCCGTCCTGGAAGAACGTCTTCCAGGCGACGGCGACGACGACCAGCGCGACCCCGAAGCCGACGAGCTGGGCGAGGTACTGCTGGCGCCGCCCCTCGATCTCGAAGGGCCGCCAGGGCGCGGCGTCCCGGCGCAGCAGCCAGCCCGCCTTGAAGTCGTAGCCGAGGTCGGCGAAGGCGGGGCCGGTGGAGGCCGTGTAGCCGACCAGCAGGGCGAGCGGCACGGTCGGGATGTGCAGCACCAGACCGATGATCAGGAAGATCAGGGTGACGGCGAAGGCCGGGAACCAGCCGGAGTGCATCGCGGCCAGCCCCACGATGAGCTGGTGGACGATGGCGGCGACACCGGCCAGCAGCACCCACCCGACCAGGGCGGGCAGGGAGAGCTTGCCGATCACACCGCCCGCGATGGCGACCACGATCGCGCCGCAGACGAAGAGGCCCATACCCTCCAGCAGTCCCCTGCGCAACTGGGGGGCCTGGACCGTAAGACCGCCGTCGGCATCCGGACCGTCGGCGGCCGGACCCTCCGCGGCCCCCGCGCCGTTGACAGCCCCCTTCGCGCCGCCCTTCTTCGTCCGCATCAGCAGCAGCGCTTGGGTCAGGGCGACGAGCCCCGCGCCGATCATCAGCCCGTGCGGCACATGGCGCGCGCCCAGGTCGAAGCCGAACTCGGGGGCGTACTGCCCCACGGTCAGCCCGACGCCGAACATGGCGAGCGCCCAGATGTTGCCCAGGAACCCCACACCCGCGGCGCTGGTCGGCAGCTTGAACAGCGCGCCGACGAAGCCGATCACCGCACCCGCGCCCAGGATCGCGGCCTTGCGCCCGCCGGTGTCCCCGGCCTTGATCGTCTCGGCCGCCGCGATCCCGGCCGGCCAGGAGCCGGTGGCGGGCAGCAGCTTGGAGTCGAACACCCGGTACAGCACCCAACTGTCGACGGCCAGGCCGATGACGGCCCCGCCGAGCATGGGCCACACCAGGTCGTCGCGCCCCAGGGCGAACGGCACCGCGATCGGGGTGAGCAGCGAGTTGGCCGCGGCGAAGGTGGAGCCGGAGATCGCCGACTGCACCAGGTTCTGCCGGTGCTGGGAGCGCATCCGGGTCAGCACGCCGACCGGGATCCGGCCGATGAGCATCGCCACCAGCGCGCCGATCACGGCCGTGTTGGGCGACACCCCGAGCGAGGTGATCAGCACGATGCCGATCAGGGCGCCGAGGACCGACAGCACGATGGTGAGGACGAGGGTGACCGGCTCGAAGGCTCTGGGGTGCGACCGCGGTGGGGCGTCCGCGGCCGCGACGTCGGCGCCGGCCTGGGGGTTCGGGTTCATGGGGACTCCTGCGGGGTCCGATGGGGACGGGTCGGTCACCCGTCCGCTGGGGACGGGTCGGTCACCCCGCCGGGGTGAGGGCCTGGAGGTGGGTCATGGGTCCGTACAGCTCGACCAGGCGCGCGAACTCCTCGGGGTCCAGGAAGCGGGCGACGCCGCGTCCGAACTCCTTCGCGGTCTCGACCGCGAACCGGGCCGCGACCGCGATGTCGGTCTCATGGCTGGCGCCGGTGGCGCATCCGGCCACCGCCGAGCCCGCCGTGATCGCGAGACCGACGACCGGGGCGGTGGTGGCGACGGCGGGCTGGAGGATGGAGTTGAGGTGGTGCACTCCGTTGCCGTACGGCGTGATGTCCTGCGTGGTGATCGGCAGGATGCGCGCCGACTCGCCGGTCACGCTCTCCAGGACGGCCACCAGATCCTCGCTGACCCGCAGGATCCAGCCCTGGCAGACGGTCGGCGACAGGGCGACGCCGCGGTGGTTGAGCAGCCGGTTGCCCTTGGTGGTGTCGATGGAGACGACCGCGTCCATCGTGGGCGAGATCTCCTCGCGGTTGCACACCAGGGTGTCCACCGGGGAGTCCATGAAGGGCACGGGGTCGTGCGGCTGGGTGGGGGCCCAGCCGGAGACATGGGTGGAGAGCGTGACATCGCCGTCCAGGACGTCGCCGCGGGCGTGCATGTCCAGCAGCTTGGCCGCGGCGGACAGCGCCGCCACCGCCCCGTCGGCGTCCGAGACCAGCCCGATCCGCTCCGGGCGGGCCCCGACTCCGCCGAGCCGGCCGAGGATGCCCAGGGTCGGGGCGTCGCCGCCGCCCAGCTTGCCGCGGCGGCCGGGGACGGTGACGGAGACGAAGTCCGTGCTGCCCTTGTCGCCCTCGACGGTGCGCACCTCGACCTCGGGCGCCGTCTGCGGGTCGGCTCCGGCCGCGGCCTGGACCGCGCGCAGATGGTCGGCGAGGAGGGCGCCGCTGGTCTGCGGACGGTCGAGGAGTTCGATGATGTCAAGGACGTGTTTGAGCACGGCTGGCCTCTCACGGCGGGGTGACGCGGTTGGTGATGTGGTGGGAGATGCGATTGGTGATGTGGTGGGAGATGTGGTCGGTAATGCGGTCAGGGACGCCGTCGACGATGCGATCGGCGATGTGATCGGCAGATGCGATCGGTAAGGCCGTCGGCGATGGCGGCGGCCAGGCGATCGGTCATGCCTCGGTGAGGCGATCGGTGACGCCGATGGCCCGACCGGACGAGCGGGGGAAGCGGCGCGCGGGGCGGGCACTGCCACCGGGCACCGGCCTGGCCGGGGATCCTCCCGGCCGTCGGCTCCGCCAGGGTCCGCCCGGCGTCGCGCTGTGCGCAATGTTTTCTCGATATCCGAGAATGTTTACTCTTTCGTCATGTCTGAACAGAAGCCCGTAACCGGCGCCCCGCCCCTCCAGACCGCGGACCGCGTGCTGAACGTGCTGCTCGCCTTCGACCGGGAACGCCCCGAGTGGGGCGTCACCGAGATCGCCGAGGAGTTCGGGCTGGACAAGTCGGTGGCCCAGCGACTGCTGGCCGCGCTGGCCTACCGGGGCTTCCTGGTGTCCGACAAGCGCTCACGCCGCTATCGGCTGGGCCCGGCGGTGTGGCATCTGTCCTGGGTGTGGGAGCGGGGCGGCGGCATGGCCAGCCTGGCCCGGCCGATCCTGGAGGCGCTGGCCGAGGCGGTCGGGGTGAACACGCTGTTCGCGGTCCCGGACGGAGTGCATATGCGCTGCGTGGCGGCGGTGGACGGGGCCACCGGCCCGCTGCGCTACTACGTGCTGGCGGGCGAGCTGTACCCGGCGCACGCCGGCGCCACCTCCCGCGCCTACTTCGGTATGCTCCCGCCCGGTGACCGGGCCGTGCTGCTGTACGGCCGCCCGATGGCGCGCTTCAGCGAGCACACACCGACCGATCCGGTGCGGCTCGAGGAGCGCTTCTCCGAGGTACGGCGCGACGGCTACGCCTACTCCGAGGGCGAGTACGATCCGGACAGCGCGGCGCTCGCGGCGCCGGTTCTGGTGGGCAGACGTCCGGTGGGCACCCTGACTCTGGCCGCCGCCCCCGAGGTGCTGCGCCCCCGCCGGGAGCAGCTCATCTCGCCACTGCTCCAGGGCGCCGCCGATCTGGGCAGGCTGCTGACGCCGACCCGGCCGCGGCGCGCCCCGCGGCGCTGAGTGGCACGGCATACCACCACTCCCGACATTTCCCCACAAACCTCCTCGCCACCTCAGCCCTCTGCTCCGTCGTTCCGCCCGTTCCACCGTTCCGCCCGTTCCACCGTTCCGCCAGAAAGGCCCCCTCATGCAGTTGCTGCTGCTGTCGAACTCCGCCGCGCCCGGCCGCGGCTATCTGGACCACGCGCTCGAGGAGATCGCCTCGGTGCTGGACGGCGCACGCCGGCTCGTCTTCGTGCCGTACGCGCTGGCCGACCACGACGGCTACACCGCCAAGGTGGCCACGGCCCTGGAGCCGCTGGGTGTGGAGGTCACCGGTGCGCACACCGCCGACGACCCGGCCGAGCTGGTGCGCGGGGCGCGGGCGGTGTTCGTCGGCGGTGGCAACAGCTTCCGGCTGCTCAAGGCGCTGCACGAGCGCGATCTGGTCCGGGCGATACGGGAACGGGTGGCCGCGGGCGCGGTCTACATGGGTTCCAGCGCGGGCACCAACATGGCCTGCCCGACCCTGCGCACCTCCAATGACATGCCCATCGTCCAGCCGCCCACCTTCGAGGCGCTGGGGCTGCTGCCGTTCCAGATCAACCCGCACTACCTCGACGCCGATCCGGACACCGCCCATATGGGCGAGAGCCGGGCCCTGCGGCTCGAGCAGTTCCTGGAGGAGAACGACGTCCCCGTGGTCGGGCTGCGCGAGGGCACCTGGCTGCGCCGGGACGCGGACCGGCTGACACTGGGCGGCATCGACGCCGGGGCGATCCTCTTCCGCAGGGGCGAGGACCCGGCGGAGCTGCGGCCCGGCGCCGATCTGAGCGCGCTGCTGCGGGAGGAGTCGCGCTTCGACTCCGCCGTGCGCTTGCCCTGACCGGGCGGGGCCGGGCGGGGCCGGGCGCGCCCCGCTCACCGACCGAGCCGTCGGCCAACTCCCGTCCCCGGCGCAGCCGGCGCCGTTCGGCATGGGCCAGATGGTGGAGCAGTTCCAACCGAGTTCAGCCGGACGGCAGTTGGCCGGTGCGCGGCTCGTGCTCCGAGAGGCCGACGAGCTTGTCGGGCACGACGGAGCGGGGTCGGACATGGGGGTGATGCTATGGAACGGCACCGACATCGGGCATTGCCGAATTTGACCGTAAATCACCGTCATGCGAACACGGCATAGCTGTCAACGGACGCTTTCCGGACAAGTTCTTGTCGCGATCCTGACAGGTCAAGTCCAGTGGTGCCACTCTTCCCTCGGCCGGGGGCGCAGCATTCCCACAGCGTGACGCCGCTCCCCCAGCAACCCCCACACCCCCGGTCGCACCGCGGCCGCGCCCTGTCGTTCGTCTGCGGCAGGGCGCACCCGGTAACGCCAGGGGACGGTAACCCGCTCTGCCCTGCCCTGCCCGGACGGCGACCCAGCCGCCCGGTCGTCCCGGCCGTGCCACCGCGCGGCCAGCGCAGAAGGAGTCAGCGTGAGATCCCTCCCCCAACGGCACCTCAGACCCAGTACCCGCGGATCCGGTCGCACCCCAGGTCAACGAGGTGTCGCGACCGGTGCGCTGGTCGTCGCGGCGGCGATGATCGGCGTCGGCTTCCAGAGCGGCACCGCCGCCGCCCGCCAGGACGGCGCCGCGGACCGCCCCGCCGCCCGCACGATATCCGGCGCCCCCGACCCCGGCGCCCTCCCCGCCAAGCTCTCCCCCGCCCAGCGCGCCGAGCTGATCCGGAAGGCCGACGCCGCCAAGGGCGAGGCCGCCAAGGGCCTCGGGCTCGGCGCCAAGGAGAAGCTGGTCGTCAAGGACGTCATCAAGGACGCCGACGGCACCACCCACACCCGTTACGAGCGCACCTACGCCGGGCTTCCCGTCCTCGGCGGCGATCTGGTCGTCGACCGGGCGAAGAGCGGTGCGCAGTTGACCGTCGCCAAGGCGACCAAGGCCCGGCTGACGGTGCCGACCACCACCCCCGCCGTCGCGCCCGCCACCGCGGAGAAGGCCGCCGTGAAGGCGGCGAACGCGCAGGGTTCGCGGAAGACCGAGGCCGAGCGGGCGCCCCGCAAGGTGATCTGGGCCGCGAAGGGCACCCCGACCCTCGCCTTCGAGACGGTCGTCGGCGGCCTCCAGGAGGACGGCGCCCCGAACGAGCTGCATGTCATCACCGACGCGACCACCGGCAAGAAGCTGTTCGAGTTCCAGGGTGTCAAGAAGGGCACCGGGAACAGCCAGTACAGCGGCCAGGTGACCCTCGGCACCTCGGGCAGCGCGGGCTCGTACAACCTCACCGACTCCGGCCGCGGCAACCACAAGACGTACAACCTCAACCGCGGCACCTCGGGCACCGGCACCCTCTTCACCGACACCGACGACGTCTGGGGCAGCGGCAACACCTCCGACGCCGCGACCGCCGGGGTGGACGCGCACTACGGCGCCGCCGAGACCTGGGACTACTACAGATACGTCCACGGCCGCACCGGCATCAGGGGCGACGGCGTCGGGGCGTACTCCCGGGTCCACTACAGCAGCGGTTACGTGAACGCCTTCTGGCAGGACGCCTGCTTCTGCATGACCTACGGCGACGGCTCGGGCAATGCCAAGCCGCTGACCTCCATCGATGTCGCGGCCCATGAGATGAGCCACGGGGTCACCGCGGCCACCGCCAACCTCACCTACAGCGGTGAGTCCGGCGGGCTCAACGAGGGCACCTCCGACATCTTCGCCGCCGCCGTCGAGTTCTACGCGAACAACGCGAGCGACCCCGGCGACTACCTCGTCGGCGAGAAGATCGACATCAACGGCAACGGCACCCCGCTGCGCTACATGGACAAGCCCAGCAAGGACGGGGCCTCCAAGGACAGTTGGTACTCCGGGGTCGGGAATGTGGACGTCCACTACTCGTCCGGCATCGCCAACCACTTCTTCTACCTGCTCTCCGAGGGCAGCGGCACCAAGGTCATCAACGGCGTCAGCTATGACAGCCCGACCTACGACAACCTCCCGGTCACCGGCATCGGACGGGGCAACGCGGAGAAGATCTGGTTCAAGGCGCTGAGCCAGCGGATGACCTCCAACACCAACTACGCGGGCGCCCGTGACGCCACGCTGTGGGCGGCGGGCGAGCTCTTCGGCCAGGGCAGCGCGCAGTACAACGCGGTGGCCAATGCCTGGGCCGGGGTCAACGTCGGCACCCGGATCGCCGACGGGGTCACCGTCACCTCGCCCGGCGCCCAGACCAGCATCGTCAACCAGGCCACCAGCCTCCAGATCGCCGCGACCAGCTCCAACCCGGGCGCGCTCGGCTACGCGGCCGATGGGCTGCCCGCGGGCCTGTCGATCAACTCCTCGACCGGCCTGATCTCCGGGACCCCGACCACGGTCGGATCCAGCCAGGTGACGGTCACGGTGACCGACTCGGCCGGCAAGACCGGCACGGCGTCCTTCACCTGGACCGTGAACACCAGTGGCGGCAATGTCTTCGAGAACACCGCGGACATCGCCATCCCGGACGCGGGTGAGCCGGTCACCTCGCCGATCTCGGTGAGCCGGGCCGGAAACGCGCCGTCCAACCTCCAGGTGGGCGTGGACATCGTGCACAGCTACCGCGGCGACCTGGTGATCGACCTGATCGCCCCGGACGGTACGGCCTACCCGCTCAAGAGCGCCAGCCTCTTCGACTCGGCGGACGATGTGCGGACCACGTACACCGTGAACGCGTCCTCCGAGACCGCGGCCGGCACCTGGAAGCTGCGGGTCCAGGACATGTACGCACAGGACACCGGCTACATCAACAGTTGGAAGCTGACCTTCTGACCGAGCCGTGAGGCTCACTCAGGACAGGCGCCGCCAGGGGTCGACCCGACTCCCCCTGGCGGCGCCTCTTCATGCCCTGACCTGACGGGCTGGTCACCCCGGCTTCATGCCCTGACCTGCCCTGACCTGCCCTGACCCTTCACTCCCCTAGCCGCCGACGCCTACGCCGAGCTGTCCGGAATCCGAAGGTTGATCAGCATTCAACGAACATTTTCCCTTCGACCTGCCGTGAAACCCGTGACATGTCCCGGACTTGTATGACAGTCTGCCCAACGCATTACGCATCAGTACCTCTTGTTCAGCACCGGGCCGCACTTCCCCGCAGCCCGGCGCTGACCCCCCCACAGCAACGAGGAGATCGCGTGCGCAAGACATTCAGCATGCCCATGTCCGGTGCCGGCAAGCGGCGTTCGGTGATAGCGGCCGGTACCGTGGTCGCCGCGGCGGCCCTGCTCGCCTCGGGAATGACCACCGGCACCGCGGGTGCCGCCCCGGCCAAGTCCGACGGCCAGCCCACGGCGCTCACCGCCTCGGCCCGCGCCGAGCTGCTCCGCGAGGCCAACGCGACCAAGGCGGACACCGCCTCGTCGCTCGGCCTCGGCGCCAAGGAGAAGCTGGTCGTCAAGGACGTCATCAAGGACGCCGACGGCACCACCCACACCCGCTACGACCGCACCTACGCCGGACTGCCCGTCCTCGGCGGCGACCTGATCGTCCACCAGGCCAAGGGCGGTGACGTCAAGAGCGTCACCAAGGCAACCAAGGCCACCGTCAAGGTCGCCTCCACCACGGCCGGGATCGCCCCGACCACCGCGGCCAAGGCCGCCGTCAAGCTGGCCAAGGCCGACGACACCACCAAGGCGGCGGCCGACCAGGCTCCGCGCAAGGTGATCTGGGCGGCCACCGGCAAGCCGGTGCTGGCCTACGAGACCGTCGTCGGCGGGGTGCAGAAGGACGGCACCCCGAACCAGCTTCACGTCATCACGGACGCCGCCACCGGCAAGAAGCTCTACGAGTACCAGGGCATCGAGACCGGCAAGGGCGCGAGCGAGTACAGCGGCTCGGTCGAGCTCGGCACCAGCAAGGAAGGCAACGGTTTCACCCTGACCGACGCCGACCGCGGCGGCCACAAGACCACCAACCTGGAGAACAAGGAGGACGGCGAGGGCAAGGCGTTCACCGACGACGACGACAACTGGGGCACCGGCAAGCCGGACGACCCCCAGACCGCCGCCGTCGACGCCCACTACGGCGCCGCCGCCACCTGGGACTACTACAAGAACGTGCACGGCCGCGACGGCATCGCCGGTGACGGCAAGGGCGCCTACTCCCGCGTGCACTACGGCGACAGCTACGTCAACGCCTTCTGGGACGATAGCTGCTTCTGCATGACCTACGGCGACGGCCAGGGCAACAAGGCCCCGCTGACCGCGCTCGACGTGGCGGGCCACGAGATGAGCCACGGCGTCACCTCCAAGACCGCGGGCCTGGAGTACAGCGGCGAGTCGGGCGGCCTCAACGAGGCCACCTCCGACATCTTCGGCACGGCCGTGGAGTTCAGCACCAAGAACACCACCGACGTCGGTGACTACCTCATCGGCGAGGCCATCGACATCAACGGCGACGGCACCCCGCTGCGCTACATGGACAAGCCCAGCAAGGACGGGCAGTCCGCGGACAACTGGTCCGACGGGGTGGGCGACCAAGACGTGCACTACTCCTCCGGTGTCGCCAACCACTTCTTCTACCTGCTGTCCGAGGGCAGCGGCGCGAAGGAGATCAACGGTGTGAAGTACGACAGCCCCACCTCCGACGGCTCCAAGGTCGAGGGCATCGGGCGGGACAAGGCCGAGAAGGTCTGGTACAAGGCCCTGACCACGTACATGACCTCCAACACCGACTACCACGCCGCCCGTGAGGCCACGCTGAAGGCCGCCACGGACCTCTTCGGCGCCGACAGCGCCGAGTACAAGGGCGTGGACGCCGCCTGGGCCGGAGTCAACGTCAAGTAAGAAAAGTCCAGTTGGACGTACGACACTTCGCCGGTGCCCGGGGCCTGAGGCCCCGGGCACCGGTATGTTTTATCCACGGCAAAGCGGCATCTTTGTCGCGTTGGGCGGAACCTTCGCCCAACTCCCCATCACAACTGGAGATACGCGTGGATTCACGTTCACCGTCAGCGATATCCGGCATATCACGTCTCAGACGCTCGCGTACCGCCCTCGCCGCCGGAGCGGCGACCCTGGCCGCCTCCCTGCTCGCCGCCGGCGCCACCGCCGGTTCCGCGAACGCGGCCGCCCCCTCGGCCTCTTCGGCCTCTTCGGCCTCCCGGTCCGATGCCTCCACCGTCTCGCTCTCCCCCTCGGTCCGCGCCGAACTGCTGCGCGAGGCGGGGGCGACCGCGGTCTCCACCGCGAAGTCGCTGGGGCTCGGAGCCAAGGAGAAGCTGGTCGTCAAGGACGTCATCAAGGACGCCGACGGCACCACCCACACCCGCTACGAGCGTACCTACGCCGGACTGCCCGTCCTCGGCGGCGATCTGATCGCCCATGAGTCCGCGAGCGGCGCCTCCCAGGGTGTCGACAAGGCGACCGACGCCGACATCAAGGTCGCCGACACCAGCGCCGCCGTCGCCCCCTCCGGCGCCCAGCGGTCCGCCCTGAGCGCCGCACAGGCCGCGGGCGACAAGGAGACCGGCGCCAAGGCCGCCCCGCGCAAGGTGATCTGGGCCGCCACCGGCAAGCCCACGCTCGCCTACGAGACGGTCGTCACCGGGGTCCAGAAGGACGGGACGCCCAGCAAGCTGCACGTCATCACCGACGCCGACACCGGCAAGAAGCTGTACGAGTTCCAGGCCGTCGAGAACGGCACCGGCACCGGTCAGCACAACGGCAAGGTCACCGTCGGCAGCGTCCGGAGCGGCAGCCAGTGGCTGCTGAAGGACACCGCGCGCGGCGGCCATATGACGTACAACCTCAAGCACGCGTGGGAAGACACCAAGAAGGGGTCGGCGTTCTACGACGCCGACAACGTCTGGGGCAACGGCAAGCCCACCATCGCGCAGACCGCCGCCGTGGACGTCCACTACGGCGCCGCCATGACCTGGGACTACTACAAGAAGGTCCTCGGCCGTAACGGCATCAAGGGCAACGGCAAGGCCGCGTACTCCCGTGTCCACTACGGCGACGCGTACGAGAACGCCTTCTGGGACGACGACTGCTTCTGCATGACCTACGGCGACGGCGCGGGCAACAAGAAGCCGCTGACCTCGCTCGATGTCGCGGGCCACGAGATGAGCCACGGGCTCACCTCGGCCACCGCCAACCTGGAGTACAGCGGCGAGTCCGGCGGGCTCAACGAGGCCACCTCCGACATCTTCGGCACCGCCGTGGAGTTCTACGCCAAGAACGCCAAGGACCCCGGTGACTACCTCATCGGCGAGAAGATCGACATCAATGGCGACGGCACGCCGCTGCGCTATATGGACAAGCCCAGCAAGGACGGTCTGTCCTACGACTACTGGAAGAGCGGTGTGGGCAACGACGACCCGCACTTCACCTCCGGTATCGCCAACCACTTCTTCTACCTGCTGTCCGAGGGCAGCGGCCGTAAGGTCATCGGCGGGGTGACCTACGACAGCCCGACCAAGGACGGCCGCACCGTCAAGGGCATCGGCCGGGCCAAGGCCGAGAAGATCTGGTACAAGGCCCTGTCCTCGTACATGACCTCGACCACCAACTACGCCAAGGCCCGCACCGCGACCCTCAAGGCCGCGAAGGCGTTGTACGGCGCGAGCAGCGCCGAGTACAAGGCGGTCGACAACGCCTGGGGCGGCGTGAACGTGAAGTAAGCCTCGCCGGTCGGCCGGCCGGGCGGCTCAGTGCCCGCCCGGCCGACCGGTGCCACCATGCAGGCAGTACCCCCTACCGCCCGCCGACCGCGAGCTGACAGGCCCGCTGGTTCTCCGCCGCGGAGCAGGGCAGATGGCCATGCTTCTCGACGAGGTTCCGCCCGGTGTCGCCCGCCAGATAGTCGAGGAACTTCGAGGTCAGGGAGTTCGGGGGCGGCGCGGTGTAGGTGTAGGCGTACTCCGGCTCCCAGAAGGAGTACCTCCGCTCCCGCACCGCGTCGATGGAGGGCTCGCGTCCCTCCAGGGCCACCAGATGGAGTGCCCCCTTGCGGGCGCTCTCCTCGGCGGAATGCAGCTCGGCGTATCCGATCGCGCCGGGGGTGCCCGCCACCGTCTTCAACACCTCACCCGTGCTGTCGAGTTCACAGCGGATGGCGTGGTCCTTGGCGAATTTCGGGGTCCGGCAGTTGTCCGACGTCCGGGAGATCTCATTGCCGCCCAGCACCCGGTTCTCGAACACCCCGCGCGTTCCGGACTTCGCGTCCCGGCTCACCAGCCGCACCGGCAGATCGGGCCCGTCGGGCAACTGATTCCAGTTGGTGATCCGGCCGGAGTAGAGCCCGCGGAGATCCTCGAGGGAGAGATCGGTCACCCGGACGTCCTTGTTCACCACCACGCTGAAGACGGACAGCGCGACCAGATGCTCCTTGAGCTTGGAGTCGCCGTCTCCGTCCGGGCCATCGGAGAAGGCCAGATAGGCCGGGAATCCGCCCTTCGCCGCCTCCCCGGCATCGATCAGCGTCTTCGTGCCGCGCCCGCTGCCCTGCGCCTCCACGGTGACCTGGGCACCACGGCAGTCGCTCTGATACGCCGCGCCCACATCCTCGGTGACCGGCTTGAACGCGGTCGAGCCGACGATCGTCAGATTCCCCTCGGCACATCCGCGCGGCAGCGGATCGTCCCGCAACAACTGCGTGCCGAACGGCTGGAGGATCAGCAGCGCCAGCAGGCTGCCGATCAGCCCGAGCACCCGGTTGCTGGGCCGCCGGAACTTCTCGTTGTTGCGGATCCTGCCTTCCTTGATCCGCCCGCCCACATGCGGCGGCTTATCCGTCCCCGCGCCCGTCAGCAGCACCAGCAGCTTGAAGTGATCCCCCTTGTTCAGCGGCACCCGGGGCAGGGAGATCTCATTGCCCTCACAGACCAGCCCGGGGTTCTCCGGGGTCCCGTGCTGCGGAAGGTGGCGCAGCAGATCCGGATGACTGGGCTCGGTGACCGCCACATCCCGCACGATCCGATTGGGAAAGGTCGCGGTGAGCCCGCGATGGTTCGTCGCCGGTGCGGTGATGTAGTCGTCGGCGTCAAGACTGCGGAATCCGTCGTTCTCGATCCGCAGCAGGACGAGTGAGGCCCCGGCCAGATCCGGGGTGTTCTCCAGCATCCGCAGCCGCTGATGAACCGACCCGTCCTGGGTGCTGTCGTCTATCAACGTGTCCATCTGCACGCGATAGCCAATACGCTTCCGCCCCGGGATCAGCCGCTCATACGACAGCCCGCCGACCGTCACCACGACGCCGAGCAGCGCCAGCAGATTCTCGGGCGCCGTCAACTGTTCCAGCCACTTCACGATTTCCCCCCGTGCATGCCATGGCTTCAGGGGGGCGAATGTACGCGCCAAGAACGCTTACGGGGCCGATGTGGCCCACCTCTCATGCAATGTTCGTCCCGTGTTCAACGACCGCCGCCGTGGCCTTCGGCGGAGGTTCCGACTCGCGTGAGGGCGGCGACCATTCCCCGCGGGTCGTCCGCGTGGAACCGCAGCGTACGGGCAAGGCCCGGCCCGCCGAGCGGTCGCACGAACTCCACCGGTTCCGTCAGTTCCACCGTCACCGTGGTCTGGCTGCCCACCGCGAGGTCGAGCACCCCATCCGCGCTCACCCGCAGCAGCCGCCCGTCGGGGTAGCGCCGGTCGACCCGGGCGGCGGCGATGGTGGCGGCCGGAACCCGCAGGTCGAACAGTGCGCCGTACCGTATGCGCAGCGAGCCGTCGGCCCCCACGACATGCGGCCGGACCACGCACGACGCGTGCAGGGCGAGGACCAGCACCACCCCGTACACATCGACGACGAGCAGGATCGCGTGCACGACCGGCCAGGGGATCACCAGCGCCAACCCGACCGTTTCGACGACGGAGACGAAGAGCAGCCCGTACATCATGGCCGTCTGGGGCCCGGTGTACGCGGCGGCCAGCGCACCCTCGGGGACCTGGTGACGGCGGCGCAGCACCCACAGCCCGAGGCTGTGCAGGGCCCGGAGCTCATGCCCGATGAGCCTGCGCGCGACCACCGGTACCAGAGTGCGCAGCGCGCCTCGCACGGCGTCCCGTCGCCCGGCCCCGGCCCGTCGCCGGAGCGCTACAGCCGCCACAGAACGACGGCTTCCAGCGCGAGCACGGTCACCACCAGCGCCTCGGCCCCCACGAGAATCGCTCCGGGTATCCGTACGCCCGCCACCACACACACCGCGACGGCCACCTCGGCGGGCAGCACCGCCCCCACCGCCACCCGCGCGACCCGCAGACCCCTGATGGCCTCGCCACCCTCTCCGATACGCATGACGCCAGTAGAAACCCTGCCGCTACGACAAGGTCAACCACGGCCGGAGCGGCCGACCGGCGCCGCCGCGCGGCAGCCGGATCCGCCGCACGGCGCCGCCTGCGTAGCTCAAGGCATTTGTATCGAATACCACCCATGCACCGAGCATGTCGGCACATACTTGACCAGAGAGCTGTTGGCCGCTTTCACACCCAAGGAGCGAGATGACGGACCTGGTGTCGTTCGATGACATCGCACACCTCTTCGAGGATTTCGAACACACCGCCTGGCGACTGGAGACGCAGCACGGTTACGCGTCCGATCGCAGTGGGGCGAAATGGCAGCGCTGGAAGGCAGGCGAAAACATCGGGCGCTACGAACCCGAACAACCCTGGCATGCCGGTATCCGGGCGCAAACAGATGCCGGAAAACGCTTCGAACGGGTGCGACTCGTCGATGACCCACCCACCGAGGGGCAGCGCTTCCTGCTCGCCTCCGGTCTCGGGAACGTCGAGGCAGGAGAGGACATCCGGAACGTGTACAGGACGGACGCGCAGCGCATCGGCCTGCCGGACTACGATTTCTGGCTCTTCGACTCACGGATCGTCGTGAGGTTCGCCTTCGGCGACGACGGTGCCACCCTGGGCGTGTACGTGGCCGAGGACGCCGAGACAGTTGTTCGGGCTTGCCAGGTGCGTGACGCGGCGTGGCACTTCGCTACGCCCACGACGGAGTTTCAACAACAGGTTCGCTCCACCGTGTGAGCGGCGACCACCGCACAGTTCTCGGGACGGGTCCCGAGTCACCTGCGCAACCATCCCGGTTCATGGTCGGCACGTCCTGGTCCCACACGGCCCACGGCGGGCTGACCGCCAACATAGTCAAGGACAGTGCTTAGGAGGCCGGGGTGGGAGCCGAGAAGGCCGGTTTGCACATCTGTGCACGCGTCAAGCGGTGGGAGTATCTGGCACCGGATTGATCCCTCCGGCAGCGCCAACGGGGCAAGGAATCTCCTGCCGCATGCGGTGCGGACTGCACGCGATCAGGCACACGGACAAAAACCTCCGCCCCGTGAGATACCAGCCACCGACCACGTCCTCACCACCCGCCACCCTTTCGACCGCGCGGCCGACCGCGACGACGAGCCGGGCCCTTTCACGGTCGTGCTCGGATGCGAACGATGCGGCGTGGGACCGCGTTTGCCGGCCGAACCATTCGGCCGCCTGGTCCGGATCGCTCCATGTCCCCTGCACGAAGGAGGCGGGCTTGAGCAGCCAGTGGGCGCATTCCAGGGGAACGACCTTGCTGGATCTGAACTCCGGGTGCAGAGGGCGCCGGGGACCGTCCTTGAGCAATTCATGTGCGGACCCGAGCCAGGTGTAGCCGTGATGGTGCATGTGCTCGCTCTCTCGGTGAGAGCGGCCCTCAACGGGAATGAGGGCCGCCCGCCTACATCACGCGATTACTCCCGGCCGCAGCCGTCACCGTCACCGCATCCGCCCTGCTGACCACCCTCGGTCGGCCCATCGTCCTCCGGATCGTGTCGGAGGACGCCCTTGAATCCGCGTAAGCGCATCGAGATGATTCCCTTCGGTGCTGTCGACGCGGGGACTCTCCTCGCGCCGTCGTGCACATGCACCCGTTCCGCGCTGGGCTCGACCTGCCAGGGCTCCGGTCCAGCGGGAACGGGGGTCTCAGAGACGGCTCACCGTGTGGTGGCCTTCTTGGTCTGCTCCTCCAGAGCGGCACGCATGAGGATTTCCGCGAGCCGATTCGCACTGTCGAGCGGAATACGTCCCAGCGCGACCAGCGGATGTCCCGAGACCGTCACCTCGCCTCGCAGAACCGGCCAGAACAGGGACTCGTCCTTTTCGCCGTGGGGCATGGCTACGTCCGGGGTGAAGCCGAGACGGCCCAGAGCTTGTCGCAGCAGTTCGGCGACCGCCCTTGCTTCGGCTCTGGCCATCCGGTGGCGTGCGGAGCGCATGGCGTCGATGTGTTCTTCGGTGATTTTCATGGCACGCAGCTCCCCGCGAGTGTGAGTGACGGAGACACTACGGAGCGAATCAATGCCTGTTCAACGAGGTTGCTCGAAGTTGCTCGAGGATCTCAGCTGAGCGAGCCAGCTACCGAGGCGATAAGCGCTCGTGCCGCCGCACCGTAGACCGCATGTTCGGTCAGCTCACGGAAAGTCTGGGCATACATGGCGATCTCGCCTGGCTGGGTCACCGTCAGGAAGCCCGAAACCAGCTCGACATTGACCTCGGACACGTCAAAGATCCAGAAGCTCTCGACCGGCCAGCGAACCCGATCCGACCGCATGGGGACCACGCCCACGCTGACGTTGGCCAGCGCACTGATGGCAAGGAGATGGGCAAGTTGCTCTGCCATCGTCTCCGAGCCTCCGATACCAGAGCGCAATACGGACTCCTCGATGAGGAAGGCGAAGCGACGCTCGTTGGTATGCAACAAACGTTGACGTTGCATACGGATAGCCACGGCAGCCTCGACGTCGTCCACAAGCCCACGGCGCTCACGGATGGCACACAGCGCCGCCGTCGTATATGCGCGGGTCTGGATCAATCCAGGGATCAGCCAGGATGAATAGACCCGAAAGCGAGCGGTGCGCTCATACAGCGGCAGACGCTCCTCTTGGGCGCGGCGGAGGCCCGCTCGCTCCATACGGCGCCACTCAACCCACATACCTTGCGCAGTGCGGAGCGACGCGATCAGATCTGCCGTCTGTTCCGGAACACCGCAATGTTCTGCCCAGGACCGGATGTCATCCGGCGAAGGGGAAGTCTTGGCATGCTCGATCTTGCTGATTTTGGACGGGTGCCAACCACAGAGAGTGGCAAGCGCTCGCCCCGTCAGCCCCGCGTCATCGCGGATCTCACCGAGGCGAGCGCCAAGAGCTTGCCTTGCCTGTTGTGCGCTGGACGAAGGAGACGCGGACATGGCCGACGGTTTCGCTCAAAGCGGCCGGTACTCCGTATGTGGTACGGCGCGCTCCCAGACGGCCTCGAACGCTGATCCACACAGCTTTGCCAATGCGGGTTCGGTCCGCACGTCCATACTCGTCGCAGGGTCCCAGTTGCCGTTGCCATCGAAGTGATTGAAGATCACGACCTCATCGTCGATGATCCAGCAGTCCGCGCCCGGAAGGGCCAGATCTGCCGCCTTCCTTCGGGGCAGCCACCGGACGTCCTCGCCGGCCGCGATGTTGTGGCGTCCAGTCACGTCGTACTCGAACTTGATGTATTCGCTGACGGGTTCGGAGACGATACGGGCCCGCCTCATCCGAACGCCTCGGGCGGTGGTCGCCACCACCACGTCGAACCAGCTTCGCCACCGCTCGACAGGGTCGAAGCGCACACCGGCGCGCCAGTCGGCGAAATCAGGGTCGTCAGGCGTGTAGATGTCGCGCAACTCCAGATGAACTGCCGAACGCCGCGCGGAAGCCAGAGCTTCACGTACCGCCGTTGCCACTTTTGACCTCGCTATCAGGCTGAGGGATGAACTGGCGCATGTTTGCGGGGAGTCGGATCACCGTCTCGTGGTCGGGCACGTCGGTTGTGTGACCAGGAACCGACCCCACGTCCTGGCACTGCCTGAGTGTTGCGTCGTCCGCCTTCCACGACTGGATAACTAGATCACCGGAATCCTCGTCCAGCCAGATGGTGGGCGAGCCGTCGTTCGGAGTGTTCGGGTAGATCCCCAAGAACCTTAGTGCCACGGCCGCCTCCTGTGCCGAGTCGCTCACCGACAACGACGACTCTCCGCTCGCGTGAAAGCCCGGTCAAGGGCGCAGAGGCGCCGAAGCGGGCGCGCGAGCAGGCGTGCGATCAGGACTCGGGGAAATGGTCAAATCGCCCCGCCTTGGCAGCGCGTATGAGGGCTCTCAGGCGCTTGCGGGTGGTTGAGAGTATGACCTCCGGGTGTTCGCTCTCCCGGAGCAGTATCGTGTTGTGCTCCCCTTCAGCGACGTTCACACAAGAGGCTGACTCCTGACAGTAGGAGGACTGCCGCCAAGACGCCGGGTTCATGTGCCACTCCTTGTCACAGTTCTTGGATGAGGCCGTGAATGAAGTCGCGAGCCTCGTTCTGCTTGAGCGCGATGGCTTCCATCTTGCCGATCACCATGCGGTACTTCTCCATCTGAGCTTCGGCGTCGAGCAGAAGTGAGCCGTGGGCCTGCTCGAGCAGGATGGTGTCGAGTTGGGGCACGGGGCCGGAGAAGTAGTTGATCGACTGGCCGGAACCGGCGAACGTCCCGTTCCTAAACGGGATCACCTGGATAGTGATGTGTCCTCGTTCACTCATGTCGATCAAGTGCTGAAGCTGCGCACGGGCCGTGCGCGGGCCGCCGAAGGGCATACGGAGGGCGGCCTCGTGGATCACCGCCTTGCACGGGGTGGGACTTTCGCCATAGAGGATGCGTTGTCGCTTGATGCGGTACGAGACGCGGTCTTCTACATCGGGCGGTGGGAGCGCGGGCACCCCTTCGGCGAAGACCGCACGGGCGTGATCGACGGTCTGGAGCAAGCCGGGAATGTGGAGCACAGTAGCCAGCAGCAGTGCCGCCGCGTGGTGTTCCAACTCGGCCAGGTCGAGCTGTCCGGGAGACAGCAGCTCCCGGTACTCCTCCCACCAGCCGCGCTTCCGCTTGCCGGTCATGGCGATGAGTGCGGCGATCAGGGCCTCGTCGCCGCATGTGTAGTTCCCGACCAAGGTGCGAATGCTGCGCTCGCTGAGGCCGAAGCGTCCAGTCTCGATGTTGCTGATGCGGGCCTGGTTGGCCCCGATCAGCTCAGCGGCCTCCCGGGTGTTGAGCCCCGCGCGCTCGCGGAGCTTGCGCAGCTCAACTCCGAGGCGTAACTGACGGGCGGTCGGAGTTGTCCTTGGCGGCATGCGGTCCTCCACGGTCGCACAGGTGGTGCAAGGGTCACTGGAACGAAGTCAAGGTTAGAGACTTCTCGATGCACCGTAGAAGTAATTCGACCTTTCACTCTACGCTGTGATCCAGGCCACCTCCTGACGGCAGTTCCACAGCTACCGCACGCCTGGCCTCCATCCGGCCCAACTCCACCTCCCAGCAAGGAGACACGCATGGCCACCGTATCCCCCGACCAACCCGCCTCCGCCCCCTTCGACCTCGGCAAAGAACTCCGAGCCCTCGTCCTCGCCACCGCGCCTCGCCTCTTCGCCGTGGCCCGGATCCACCCGTACGAGGACACCGGAGAATCAGACGTGGAGATCGCAGCATGGGGCATGGCCCATGAGGACGGACGTACCGAAGTAGTCGGGCCGGGGCAGCGGTTGGTCCTCACCTCGCCCGAGCGGGTGGCGGCGTGGTTCTCCCGGGACGCGGTCACCGCACAGCTCGTATGGCTCGCCCCGGCCACCGCCGCCTCGCTCGGTCCCGACCTGGCCGCCTAGCGTTCGTCGGGTTCACTGCCATTCTCCCACTAAGAAACGGCCCCCGTGGTCAGCAGGCCCCGCAGGTGGGGCGGCTGGCCGCCGAAGAGCCCACCGCCCCAGCGCGGCCGGCCGCCCAAGCACGGCGGTGAGTTCGTCTTCGGCCAGCCCGATACCTGGGGCGACGAGCAGGCCGTGACGGTCACCGGCACCCGCCTCTACGGCAAGGCCACCGCGCAGGCGTGGAACCGGCTGCACCCACGGCTGACCCGACGGGCGGCCTGGAGCGACTACGAGGGGCCGCTGCCCCTCATCGAGGGAACCGTCATCCGCCCTGGTTGTTGAGCACCTGCCATCGGGCGGGGTGAACAAGCCGGTGTGGCTGTGGTGGTCGGGCACGGACGCCACCACAGCCGATGTCGACCGCTGCTGGCAGTCCTTCCTCCGGCGCTTCGACGTCGAGCACACATTTCGCCTGTTCAAACAGACCCTGGGCTGGACGAAGCCACGGCTGCGGAGCCCACAGGCGGCCGACCGCTGGACCTGGCTGGTGATCGCCGCTCACACTCAGCTCAGGCTCGCCCGTCCGCTCGCCGCCGACCTACAGCGGCCCTGGGAGAAGCCGACCGCGCCGAACAAGCTCACGCTCGCTCGTGTCCGTCGGGGGTTCCGGAACCTGTGGACGAAGGCCGGCTCTCCGGCCGGTGCGCCGAAACCCTCTCGGCCCGGGTCCGGAAGGCCACAGGGCTCGAAGAACCGCCGCCCGGCCACCCGCCACGACGTGGGTCGCGTCCTTGCCACCGGCGAGGTCTACAGCCGTCCCGCCCACCACAAGAAGGGGACCAAACCCCGACGCACCAGCGGTCTGGTGCTTGACAGTGAGGCAGCGAGCAGTGGGTGATGTCACTGCAAGCGGCTTCGAGGGGGATCTGTGGATCTTGGCTCTGTGATCATCGCGGTGGCAGGTGTGGCCGGAACGCTGGGGGGATCGTTCCTCACCCAACGCGCCTCTGAACGGGCAAAACGTCGCGAGATTGAGCTGCTTCGGGACCAAGAGGAGGTTCGCGAGAACCTGCTCCTCCGACGCACTTGCTACATGGAACTCAACCGGGATGCACGTCAGTTCACCACAGCGCTCAACCGCCATCTGCACGTCATGCGAGAACGCAGTGTCGAGGAGACCGACAGCGAGGCGCTCGATGAGGCAAAAGGAGCCCATCGCGACAGATACTCCGAAGCGCAGATGATCGCCCCCGACGAGGTGCTCGCGCGCGCGAGTGAAGTCAATCAGGCCCTGAACAAGGTCTATGGCCAGGTCAAACGCCTTGAGCGACAAGAGGCCGAACCTGGGGAGACGGTAGCCACCGCGGTCCAGGCCCAGGCAGAGATCTGGGACATGCTCCGGGCCATGAGGACCGCGATGCGCCATGATCTCGGGGTGACCGCCCAAGAGTGACGACGCGCCGATGGATCGCACCACCTAGCTGGCCGAGCATCGAAGCAGACGTTGAATCACAAGCTAAGGCCGGGGGGTCTCGGCCCCGGATCGCTCGTCCAATTCCCCCGTGCCGGACGGTCCGGGGTCAGTTTAGCCGTCGAAGGCTCAGCGCATCAGGACTCCCGCCGCCTCGGTCATGGAATCGCCGGGCAGCGCGATGAGGCCCAACTCGGGGGCGGAGGCGAGGAGGTGGTGGGTGGGGAGGATGCGGACCGTGTAGCCGAAGGGGCCGGTGCGGTCGAGGGCGAGGGGGCCTTCGTAGAGGCGGCGGCCTTCGGGGTCGGGGCCCGTGGTGGGTTTGAGGGGGACGTGGGTGGCGTGGGTGATGCGGTCGGTGTCGTCGACCCGGCCCGCCACCGCCTGGACCTCCACGTCCGCCGGGGTCAGTCCGGCCAGGCGCACCCGGACCCGTAGGGAGAGGGTCGAGCCGAGTTCGGCGGCGCCGCCGGGGGCGGGTGGGGTGAGCTGGGCCTCGACGTGGTCGACGGTGACGCCGGGCCAGGCATCGCGGATCCGGGACTTCCAGGTGGCCAGTTCGGCGGCCGCCACGGGGTCCAGCGCACGGTGGGCGCGGGCGGCCGGGGCGTAGAGCCGCTCGACGTATTCGCGCACCATGCGGCCCGCGAGGACCTTGGGGCCCAGGGTGGTGAGGGTGCGGCGGACCATGTCGATCCAGCGGCCGGGGAGACCGTCCGGGCCACGGTCGTAGAAGCGCGGGGCGATCCGCCGCTCCAGCAGGTCGTAGAGGGCGGTGGCCTCCAGGTCGTCGCGGCGGGTGTCGTCGATGGCGTCGCCGTCGGCGGTGGGGATGGCCCAGCCGAAGTCCGGGTCGTACCACTCGTCCCACCAGCCGTCGAGGACGGAGAGGTTGAGACAGCCGTTCAGGGCGGCCTTCATACCGCTGGTGCCGCATGCCTCCAGCGGGCGCAGCGGGTTGTTGAGCCAGACGTCGCAGCCGGGGTAGAGCTGCTGGGCCATGCCCATGCCGTAGTCGGGCAGGAAGACCAGGCGGTGGCGCACCCGGGGGTCGTCGGCGAAGCGGACGAGTTCCTGGACCAGGCGCTTGCCGCCGTCGTCGGCCGGATGGGCCTTGCCCGCGACGACGATCTGGATCGGCCGCTCGGGGTGGAGCAGCAGCTCCATCAGCCGGTCCGGGTCGCGCAGCATCAGGGTGAGCCGCTTGTAGGAGGGGACGCGGCGGGCGAAGCCGATGGTGAGTACGTCGGGGTCGAGCACCCCGTCGATCCAGCCGAGCTCGGCGGTGCCCGCGCCGCGCTGCCGCCAGGAGTCGTACAGCCGCTGCCGGACCTCGGCGACCAGCCGCTTGCGCAGGGTGCGGCGCAGCTCCCACAGCTCGGCGTCGGGCAGATGGCCGAACTGGCGGGCGCCGAGCCGGGTGACCTCGGGGGCGGTCCAGGTGGGTGCGTGCACCCCGTTGGTGATGGAGTTGATGGGCACCTCCTCGGGGTCGAACCCGGGCCAGAGCCCGGCGAACATCTCCCGGCTGACGCGGCCGTGCAGCGTGGACACCCCGTTGGCGCGCTGGGCCAGGCGCAGCCCCATCACCGCCATGTTGAAGAGGTTGGGCTCACCGCCGGGGTAGCTCTCCATGCCGAGCGCGAGGACCCGCTCGGCCTCGATTCCCGGCAGCTCGGCGTCGTCGCCGAAGTGGCGGGCGACCAGCTCGCGGTCGAAGCGGTCGATACCGGCGGGCACGGGGGTGTGGGTGGTGAAGACGGTCCCGGCCCGCACCGCCTCATGGGCGGCGCCGAAGTCGGCCCCGTCGGCGATCAGTTCGCGGATGCGCTCCAGGCCCTGGAATCCGGCGTGGCCCTCGTTGGTGTGGAACACCTCGGGGTCGGGGTGGCCGGTGAGACGGCAGTACGCGCGCACGGCGCGCACCCCGCCGATGCCCAGCAGCATCTCCTGCAACAGCCGGTGCTCGCTGCCGCCGCCGTAGAGCCGGTCGGTGACATCGCGCTCGCCATGGCCGTTCTCCTCCACATCGGAGTCGAGCAGCAGCAGCGGCACCCTGCCCACCTGGGCATGCCAGACGCGGGCGTGCAGCGGACGGCCGCCGGGCAGGGTGAGCGGGATCCGGACGGGCCGCCCGTCGGCCTCGCTGAGCTGGGTGAGCGGCAGCTCGTTGGGGTCCAGGACCGGATAGTGCTCCTGCTGCCAGCCCTCACGGGAGAGCGACTGCCGGAAGTAGCCGTGGCGGTAGAGCAGTCCGACGCCCATCAGGGGCACGCCGAGGTCGCTGGCGGCCTTGAGGTGGTCACCGGCGAGGATGCCCAGGCCGCCGGAGTACTGGGGCAGGGCGGCGGTGATCCCGAACTCCGGCGAGAAGTAGGCGATCGCGGCGGGGAGTCCGGTGGGGGCGGGAGCGTCTGGGGGTACGGATGCGCCTGGAGGTACGGACGGTGCGGATGCGCCTGGGGGTACGGACGGTACGGACGCGCCGGACGCGCCGGACGCGCCGGAAGGTACGCCGGATGCGCCTGAGGGCGCGGACCCATCGGAAGGCACGGCATCGCCGGGCCCCGGTCCCGCTCGGCCCTCCGCGGCGGTCCGCCCCTGGTACCAGCGCGGACCGGTCAGATAGTCGTGCAGATCGTCCGCGGCCGCCGTAAGACGCCGCAGGAAGGAGCGGTCCTCGGCGAGGTCCGCGAGCCGGGAGACGGGCACGGTGCCCAGCAGCCGCACCGGGTCCCCGCCCGACTCCCGCCATCCCTCGGGGTCCACGGACTCGAAGAGCTCGCGGGTCTCGGGATGCCAGGACCAGCGCAGATTGCGCGCCAGTCGGTGGAGCGGTCGCAGGGGCTCCGGAAGCACGGGACGCACGCTGAATCGTCGAATGGCCTTCACGCTTCGACGGTAGCGGCCGACGAGTCCCCGTTTCGGCTGTTTCGCCCCGCTCCCGAGAAGTGGGCCCGAAGGCGGCAACCTTTCCGGCCAAGGGGGCGACTAGGGTCTGTGTGATGTCGTGATCAATCGGCTGCTTGCAGGAGATCTCCGACCCAGATCACGAGCTGATCGGCGAACTGTCCATGAAGAGCGCGGAGTTCGCGGCGCTGTGGTCGTGCCATCCGGTGCGCCGGTGCGCGTTCGGCACCAAGTCCTTCCACCACCCCCTGGTGGGGGCGCTGGAGCTGGACTTCGAGATGACCCGGCTGCCGGACTCGGGGGGCCAGGGGCTGCTGATGTACGGGGCGGAGCCGGGTTCGCCGTCGGAGGCGGCGCTGCGGCTGCTGGCGCGGGAGGCGGTCACGTTTTACGCCCCCTGATGCGCCCTTGTCGGGATCTTTCGTCCCACGACAGGCTTGCGCCGTCGAGTTGGGGAGGGGATCGCTCCATGGTGGCATGCGCATCTTCGGGTCGCCGGCGCAGAGTGGGGGCGCCGGCCGCCGTCGTCGCGGTGGTCCTGGTGGCTCTGTCGCCCACCCAGACCGTTCCCGCGCAGGGGGTTCAGGCCACGGGCGAGGCGGGGACCCAGGGCTATATCGTCGCCCTGAAGCGGGGTGCAGGGGCGCCCGTGGCGGCGTCCGGGGCGGGCCGGGCGCTGGTCGAGCGGTACGGGGCACGGGTGCGCCGGGTCTACAGCTCCGCACTCAACGGCTATGCGGTACGGGCGAGCGCGGCGCAGGCCGGGCGGCTGGCGGCGGATCGGCGGATCGCCTCGGTGACCCGGGACGAGCGGGTGTCGCTGCGCTGGACCCGGGCGCGGCGGATGGCCCCGCCCCGCGCCCAGGAGCGGGCGCCGTGGGGCCTGGACCGGATCGACCAGCGGGACCGGCCGCTGGACGGGGCGTACACCGGGCCCGGCGGCGGCGGGCGCGGGACCACGATCTATGTCATCGACTCCGGGGTCCGCGCCTCCCATGAGGACTTCGGCGGCCGGGCCCGCTCCGGCTGGGACTTCGTGGACGACGATCCGGTGGCCGAGGACGGCAACGGCCATGGCACCCATGTGGCCGCCACGGCGGCGGGCACCCGCTACGGCGTGGCGAAGAAGGCCGCGATCGTGGCCGTCCGGGTGCTGGACGACCGGGGTGAGGGCACCATCGCCCAGGTGCTGGCCGGAATGGACTGGGTGCTGCGACACGCCAGGCGGCCCGCGGTGGTCAATCTGAGCCTGGGCTCGGCGGCGGCCACCCCGCTGCCCGAATGGGACGCGGCGGTGCGGACGGGGATCGCGGCCGGGCTGGTCTTCACGGTGGCGGCGGGCAATCAGGACCGGCCCGCCACCGCCTTCTCCCCGGGCCGGGTGGCGCCGGCGCTCACGGTGGGCTCGACCGACCGCGCCGACCGGCGCTCGGGCTTCTCCAACTGGGGCCCCGCAATTGACCTGTTCGCGCCCGGCGACCGGATCGTCTCGGCGTCGAATACGAGCGATACGGCGACCAGGACGCTGTCGGGCACCTCGATGGCGGCCCCGCATGTCGCGGGCGCCGCCGCGCTGTATCTGGGCGACCACCCCTTGGCCACTCCGGCCCAGGTCGGCGTGGCGCTGATAGCCGGGGCGAGCCGAGGCCGGGTGCGCGACGCGGGCGCGGGCTCACCGAACCGTCTGCTGCGGGTGGCCAACTGACGTAGTCCCGGAACGCATCGGGTGGACGGCCCCGCCTACGGGCGGGGTCGATTCACGCACCCGGCGTTACGGACCGGTAGTTCACGGGAACCCGGATTGTCCCCCCGTTCCACAGGGGAAGGCTTTCCACGCGCGCCCCCCATGGCCGACCCCATCCGCCCACCAGAGTGAACGCGGACAGGAGCTGTCATGCCCGCAACCCAACGCCCGGCGGCAAAACCGATACAAAGGACAAAAGCCGCCCTAGCGTCTCCATCCGCAACGCCGTCAGGTGATCCTATGATCGGTCGCATTCCCATTCTGGATATCCGCCCGCTGATCGACTGCGGCCGCCGCCCCGCCAAGGCGGTGGTGGACGAGACCTTCGAGGTCAGCGCCACCGTGTTCCGGGAGGGCCACGACGCGGTCAACGCCAATGTGGTCCTCCGCGACCCCTCCGGGCGCTGTGGCCCCTGGACCCCGATGCGCGAACTCGCCCCCGGCACCGACCGCTGGGGCGCCGAGGTCACGCCCGGCGCGCCCGGCCGCTGGACGTATACGGTCGAGGCGTGGAGCGATCCGATCGCCACCTGGCGCCACCACGCCCGGATCAAGATCCCGGCCGGGATCGACACCGATCTGGTCCTGGAGGAGGGGGCCCGGCTGCATGAGCGGGCCGCCACCGGAGTGCCCAAGAACGACGGCCGGGAGGCGGTCCTGGCCGCCGTCGACGGGCTGCGCGACGAGCGCCGCCCGGTGGCCGACCGGCTCGCCGCCGCACTCGCGCCCGATGTGACCGAGGCCCTCGACCGCCATCCGCTACGGGAGTTGGTCACCTCCTCGCGCCCCATGCCGCTCCAGGTGGACCGGGAGCGTGCGCTGTTCGGCTCCTGGTACGAGCTGTTCCCGCGCTCGGAGGGGGCCAGGGTGACCGAGGGGCGGCGGCCGGTCAGCGGCACTCTGCGCACCGCCGCCGAACGGCTGCCCGCCCTCGCCGCCGCGGGCTTCGACGTCGTCTATCTGCCGCCGATCCACCCCATCGGCACCGCCTACCGCAAGGGCCCCAACAACACCCTCTCCGCCGGCCCCTTCGACGTGGGCTCGCCCTGGGCCATCGGCTCGGCCGACGGCGGCCATGACGCGATCCACCCCGACCTCGGCACCCTGGAGGACTTCGACCACTTCGTGGCGCGCGCCCGGGAGTTGCGCATGGAGGTCGCGCTGGACTTCGCGCTCCAGTGCTCCCCGGACCACCCCTGGGTCACCGAGCACCCCGAGTGGTTCCACCAGCGTGCCGACGGCACCGTCGCGTACGCCGAGAACCCGCCCAAGAAGTACCAGGACATCTTTCCCGTAGCCTTCGACCGGGACTTCCACGGCCTGGTCCGGGAGACCGAGCGGGTGCTGCGCTTCTGGATGGAGCACGGGGTACGGATCTTCCGGGTGGACAATCCGCACACCAAACCGGTGGTGTTCTGGGAGAAGGTGCTCGGCGACATCCACCGCACCCACCCCGATGTCCTCTTCCTCGCCGAGGCGTTCACCCGCCCGGCGATGATGAACACCCTCGGCGCGGTCGGCTTCCACCAGTCGTACACCTACTTCACCTGGCGGAACACCAAACAGGAGCTGACCGAATACCTCACCGAGCTGGCCGGGGACGCGGCTGCCTGGATGCGGCCCAACTTCTTCGTCAACACCCCCGACATCCTCCACGCCCACCTCCAGGAGGGCGGCCGCCCCGCCTTCGAGGCGCGGGCCGTGCTCGCCGCCACCCTCTCCCCCACCTGGGGCGTCTACGCGGGCTACGAACTGTGCGAGAACACTCCGGTGCGCGCGGGCAGCGAGGAGTACCTGGACTCGGAGAAGTACCAGTTGCGGCCGCGCGACTGGGCGGCGGCCGAGCGCGAGGGCGCGACGATCACCCCGCTGCTCACCCGGCTGAACCGGCTGCGCCGCCGCCATCCCGCCCTGCGGCGGCTGCGCAACCTCAGATTCCACCACGCCGACAACGATTCCGTCATCGTCTACTCCAAGCGCGCGGGCGACTCGTGTGTGATCACGGTCGTCAACCTGGACCCTCACCACACCCAGGAGGCGACGGTCTCGTTGAACATGCCGGAACTCGGCCTCGAGTGGCATGAGTCCGTCCCGGTGCGCGACGAGCTCACCGGTGAGACCTATCACTGGGGCAGGGACAACTATGTGCGCCTGGAGCCGGGGCGTGAGGTGGCTCCGGCACATGTGCTGTCCCTGCGACCGTCCTCACCGATCGGAGGGTCACCCACAACATGATCGTCAATGAGCCCGTACCGGACACATTCGAGGACACACCCGCGAAGGACCGTGATCCCGACTGGTTCAAGCGCGCCGTCTTCTACGAAGTCCTGGTGCGCTCCTTCCAGGACAGCAACGGGGACGGCGTCGGCGACCTCAAGGGCCTGACCGCGAAGCTGGACTATCTCCAGTGGCTGGGCGTGGACTGCCTGTGGCTGCCGCCGTTCTTCGCCTCGCCGCTGCGCGACGGCGGCTATGACGTCTCGGACTACACGGCCGTGCTGCCGGAGTTCGGGGACCTCGCGGACTTCGTGGAGTTCGTCGACGCCGCGCATCAGCGCGGGATGCGCGTGATCATCGACTTTGTCATGAACCACACGAGCGACCAGCATCCATGGTTCCAGGAGTCCCGCAGCGACCCGGACGGACCGTACGGCGAGTACTACGTATGGGCCGACGACGACAAGCAGTACCAGGACGCGCGGATCATCTTCGTCGACACCGAGGCGTCCAACTGGACCTTTGATCCGGTACGCAAGCAGTACTACTGGCACCGCTTCTTCTCGCACCAGCCGGACCTCAACTTCGAGAACCCGGCCGTCCAGGAGGAAGTACTGGCCGCCCTGCGCTTCTGGCTGGACCTGGGCATCGACGGATTCCGGCTCGACGCCGTCCCGTATCTGTATGCCGAGGAGGGCACCAACTGCGAGAACCTCCCGCGCACCCATGAGCTGCTCAAGCGCGTCCGGGCCGAGATCGACGCCCACTACCCCGACACCGTGCTGCTGGCCGAGGCCAATCAGTGGCCGGAGGACGTCGTCGACTACTTCGGCGACTTCGCGGCGGGCGGCGACGAATGCCATATGGCCTTCCACTTCCCGGTGATGCCGCGCATCTTCATGGCGGTGCGGCGCGAGTCCCGCTATCCGGTCTCGGAGATCCTCGCCAAGACCCCCGCCATCCCCTCCGGCTGCCAGTGGGGCATCTTCCTGCGCAACCACGACGAGCTGACGCTGGAGATGGTCACCGACGAAGAGCGCGACTACATGTACGCGGAATACGCCAAGGACCCCAGAATGCGGGCCAACATCGGCATCCGCAGACGACTCGCCCCCCTGCTGGACAACGACCGCAACCAGATCGAGCTGTTCACCGCGCTGCTGCTGTCCCTGCCCGGCTCCCCGATCCTCTACTACGGCGACGAGATCGGCATGGGCGACAACATCTGGCTCGGCGACCGCGACGCCGTGCGCACCCCCATGCAGTGGACCCCCGACCGCAACGCGGGCTTCTCCTCCTGCGATCCGGGGCGGCTGTTCCTGCCGACCATCATGGACCCGGTCTACGGCTATCAGGTCACCAATGTCGAGGCGGCCATGAGCAGCCCCTCCTCACTGCTGCACTGGACCCGCCGGATGATCGAGATCCGTAAGCAGAATCCCGCCTTCGGGCTCGGCTCCTTCACCGAGTTGCCGTCCTCCAACCCGGCCGTCCTCGCCTTCCTGCGCGAGGCCCCCTCCACCCGGGACGGCGAGGACGACCTGGTGCTGTGCGTGAACAACTTCTCGCGCTTCGCCCAGCCCACCGAGCTGGATCTCCAGTCCTTCGCCGGGCGCCATCCGGTGGAGCTGATCGGCGGGGTCCGCTTCCCGGCCATCGGGGAGCTGCCGTATCTGCTGACCATGGCCGGTCATGGCTTCTACTGGTTCCGGCTGCGGCGAGGCGAGGCGATGGGGCACTGGACCGACCGCGTCGGCTGAGCGAGCTTTCCCCGCCCCGCCTTCCAGCCCCTCCCGCGCTTGACCTTCCAGCCCCTCCGGCGCTTGAGGAGCGGGGTCTGGGGCGGAGCCCTGCCTTCCAGCCCCTCCGGCGCTTGAGGAGCGGGGTCTGGGGCGGAGCCCCAGGCGGGGAGGGGAACAGCCCGCCGCGGGCGCCAAGCTCCGCCGCGTGGTTTCGGCCGGGCACGGCCTCCGCTCCGGTCCTCGCTCATCCGTACGCGTCCATCTAGGCCGCGTACGGGCGTTTTCGACCCCCCGTCATGGGCACTCTGTACTCACA
>NZ_JAHLEM010000193.1 GCF_018883605.1 Streptomyces niphimycinicus
CGCCGCGTGGTTTCGGCCGGGCACGGCCTCCGCTCCGGTCCTCGCTCATCCGTACGCGTCCATCTAGGCCGCGTACGGGCGTTTTCGACCCCCCGTCATGGGCACTCTGTACTCACATGCGCCACCGGCGGACCCGATCGCGTACACCGAGCTCGCCGTACGGACGATCCTCGCCCGACACGTCCCGCACCGTCGCACAGTCAATGCCGCAATCCGGGACACTTTGCCCTGATCTGTCGTGTGCCCGGGGAAAGGACGCGACGCCATGCCGGAAGCTCCGCTCTCCCGGGGGGCACAACACCCGCCGACCGCCGTACCGCGGGACCAGCCCCCGACGTCCGCCACCCGCACCACCACGGCCGCGGGCCCGTCCGGGCTGCTCGCCTCGCTCGCCCCACTGCTCGCCGAGTGGCTGCCCCGCCAGCGCTGGTTCGCGGGCAAGGGCCGTCCCGTCACCGGCTTCGCGCTGGTCTCCGCGACCGAGCTGCTGCCGTGGCGGGCGGGCGGCGGCATGCCCGGGCTGCTCCATCTGCTGATCCGCGCCCAGCAGCCGGAACCGCCCGGCCACCGGCACGGCTTCGGCTGCGGCCACCGGCACGGGGCGGCGGCCAGCGACTGCTACCAGCTTCTGCTCGGGGCGCGCCCCACGCTTCCGCCGCCGCTCGCCCCCGCGCTCATCGGCCGGCCCAGCGGCGGGCCGCTGGCCGGGCAGACGGTGTACGAGGCGCTGTTCGACCCCCGGCTCACCACGCTGCTGCTGGAGCGGTTGCGGATGCCCGGGCGGCTCGGCCCGCTGCGCTTCGTACGGGAGCCGTCCAGCGCGATCCCGTCCGCGCTGCCGCCCCGGGTGATGACCGCCGAGCAGTCCAACTCCTCGGTGATCTATGGCGATACGTTTATTCTCAAACTTTTCCGCCGGGTCAGTCCCGGCACCAACCCCGACCTCGAACTCCCCCTCGCGCTCGCCCACACCGGCTGCACCCGGGTGCCCGCACCCGCCGCCTGGTTCGAGGCCGAGCCCCCGGCCGAGGGCGCCGGGCCGCCGCCCGAGCCCGTCACCCTGGGGGTGCTTCAGCCCTTCCTCACCGGCTCCCGGGACGGCTGGCAGCTCGCGCTCGACGCCCTGGCCGCCGGGGGCGACTTCACCGACGCCGCCCGCGCGCTGGGGCAGGCGACCGCCGAG
>NZ_JAHLEM010000194.1 GCF_018883605.1 Streptomyces niphimycinicus
CCGCTGGTGCGGGTGCTGTGGGCCGCCACGCCGCCGGAGACGGGGTTGGCGGGCCTGGCCTGCCCCGCGCCGCCCCCGCCGGCCTCGCCTCCGCCGCGGGCGCTGTGGGCGTTGATGCCCTGCTTCACCAGGGCGGCGGGGGAAGTGATGACGGCGGCGGCCTGGCGGGACGCGGGGTCGGAGCTGGCGCTGCGGGCCTTGACGATCTCATCGCCGAAGCCGGGCACGAAGCGGTAGATCATCGCGCTGGCGAAGATGGCGAGGATGATGATGGACAGGCCGGAGACGACGGCCGAGAAGGCGTCGGGCTTGTCACCGGAGGTGGAGAGCGCGCCGGCGAGGGCCAGCACGATCATGATCACCGGCTTGACGAGGATCACGGCGATCATGATCCCCGCCCAGCGGCGCACATGCCCCCACATGTTCTTGTCGACGAGGCCCGAGTAGACGGCGGTGCCGAGCAGCGCGCCCACGTAGAGGAGGGCGGCGCGGATGACGAGCTCGAGGCAGAGGACGCCGGCGGCGAGGATCGTCACGAGCGAGACGACGATGAGCATGATCGGGCCGCCGCCGATGTCCTCGTCCCGCTTGAGCGCCTGGGCGAAGGAGCCGAAGAAGGCGTCGTTGTCCGCACCGGTGCCGGAGGCGATGGCTTCGGTGACGGCGTCGGTCGCGGTGACGACCGTATAGAGGATGAGGGGGGTGAAGGCGGAGGCCAGGACCGTCAGCCAGAGGAAGCCTATGGCTTCGGAGAGCGCCTCGCCGAGGGGGACGCCGCGGATGGCGCGCTTGGCGACGGCGAGGAGCCAGAGGATGAGGGTGAGGACGGTGGAGGCGGCGAAGACGACTGCGTACTGGCGGAGGAAAGCCTCGTTGGTGAAGTCGACGGTGGCCGTCTCCTTGACCAGCTTGGAGAGCTTGCCGACGAGCCAGGCGGCGGCGTCGGCGCAGCCGCGGGCGAGGGAGGCGGCGGGGTCCAGGGGGTTGGAGGGGTCGGGGGGGCCGCTGGAGCCGCCGCTGCCGCCGCCCTTTTCGCAGTTCTCTCGGACCTGACCGAGGAGGAGCTCGCAGTCGTCCTGTTTGCTGCCCGACGGAGTGGGGGTCGGCGAGGGCGCCGCCGCGGCGCGGCTGGCCAGGAGGATGGCTGCCGTCTGCACGGAAGCCAGGGCTCCGGCGAGGGTGAGAGCGCGTCGGCGGGGGCTAGCGGGCATAGGTGAACCCTCCGTACTGCTCGACTGCCTTGGCGATCTCATCGGCCGTGGACGCGGTGCGGTCGCTGTTGACCGGTGCCGGACCGGCCTTCTGCGAGTAGCTCTCGGCCTTCCAGTCGTTGTTCACCCACCGCAGCTTGAGCGTCAGGGTGAACCAGTCGTTGGTGACCGGGTTCTTCGATCCCTCTCCGGCCGTGCCGAATACGCCGGTGCACCAGACCGCGACGGTCGCGCTGGTGTCCGAGACTTTGCCGACCTTCGTGCCCACGGGGGCGGTACGCGAGACGTAGGTCATGCCGTCGGGCGCCTTACCGTTCGCGTCCAGGCCGATTCTCTCCAGGGATGCCCCGGAGTACGCCTTGTCGAGCCTGGTCTGGAGCCGGTCGGCGGCGGCGCTGGTGAAGATCTGGGGGACGATCTCATGGCGTCGGTCGCGGTTGTACATATCGGCGGACCCCAGCGCCACCGCGTAGTTCGCCGCCGCGCTCTGGGCTCCCTGTTCCGACTTGGCGAAGCCCGAGGCGATGCCCGTGGTGTTGTTCTTGCCATCGACCGGGCGCTCGCCCGTGGGGGCGGTGGGGCGGGCTTCGGTGCCGGTGCCGCCGGTGTCGTCGCTGCTGGAGCCGCCGTCCTTGCCGCCGCCGCGGTTGACGAAGGCGATGGCCGCGAGGAGGAGGACGACGACGCCGACCACGGTGATCAGGTTGCGGCTGGGCTTGCCGGCGCGGCCGGGGGCTCGGCGGGGCGGGCCGTAGGGGTCGCCGTCGCCCTCGGGCAGGCGGGTGCGCGTCAGGTGATCTCCAGGGGCCGCGCCGCGGCCGCGGCGCGCCTCATGGCCCTCGTAGTCACCGCCGTATCCGTCGTCGCCGCCGAGACTCATCCTGCGTACGCCCCTTCACCCGTGCCGAGCCTGCCGAGCCTGCTGATCCCGCCGAGCCTGCCGATCGTGCCGGCCGCGTCGTCCATGGTCCCTCTTCCGTCACCCGCATACGACGGTAGCGGCGAGGACTGACGCTCGGGCGCGCTGGTGTGAGTGGACATCAAGCTGACACGTCCTCAGCGTGGTGAGCGGGAGCGGGCATCAGGGAGCAGCCTCGGGTACGGGGTGGGGGGCCGGTAGGGGGAATCGGGAGCGGGGCTTGCGGCCAGGGGTGTGCGCCCCGCGCAGGGGGGCGGCTCGGGGGCGGGCGGGGGTGCGGCTAGATGGCCATGCCGTACACGATCGTGAAGAGAGTGCCCAGTGAACCGATGATGAACACACCGGTCAGGCCGGCGACGATCAGTCCCTTGCCCTGTTCCGCGCTGAAGGTGTCCCGCAGGGCCGTCGCGCCGATCCGCTGCTTGGCCGCGCCCCAGATGGCGATGCCGAAGCACAGCAGCAGTGCGACCGCCATCACGACCTCGATCATGACGCGGGCCTCGCTGCCCAGGCTGCCGAACGGGCCCCAGTCTGGGGCGATTCCACCGATGATGGTGTTGATGTCGCCCTTTTCGGCCGCTAGGAACATGATGAACTCACCGCCCCTTGTGGGTTGTTGTGTCCCCCGCCGGAATGGCGTGGGTCAGCCTCTATCTTCGCTGATGAATCCGCTTCCGCATGTCGACTTGGCGGCATTTCTTGGCGGATCTCGTGCGTGTTGTAGGACACGGCCGTCTGGCGGACGTGTGAGGCGTGTCAACGGAGTGTCGTATGGTCACTCTGTGTATCACGCGGGTGGGCGTCGGGCAACGATCAGTGAGGACCGGCGGTGAGGGCCCTCAGTGGGGGCGAGCGGTGAGGCCCTCGGTGAGGACCGGCGCTGAGGGCCTCGGTCAAGGCCGTCGGCGCGAGCCAGAGGGCCATCGGTGAACGGCCGTCAGCCGCTCACTTCCCCGCGGGCTCGTCGGTCTCCGCGAGGTCGGCGAAGTCGTCGAATTCGCCCGCCTTGACGCCCTTGATGAACGCCTCCCACTTGGTCCGGGTCGTGACGACCACGGTCTTTGGGTCGTTGCTCTCGCGCATCATGATCTGGTCGTCGGGGCCGACGGCCACCTCGAGGTAGGCGCGGCCCTCCTCGCTGTCGGCGGGTGCGGCCCGCTGCCAGTCGAGCTCTTGCCAGTCGCGCCGTGTCATCTGTGGTCCCCAGGGTCGTGGTGCTCGGACGGCTGGACTCTACGCGGTGCGTGGTTCCGTGAGAGGCGGCCTGGGCGGAGCGGTGAGGCGCGCGGGGCGGCTGGGCGGCGCGCAAGGGGGCGCGCGTCGGCGGCCGGCCGTATGGTTTCGGCTGGGGAGCGGCTGATTTTCGCCGTGGGGACGTAAACGCGTTCGCATCGCGGGCGGATGGGGGAGGATGGCCGGGTGCGTAAGGTCTGGCTGGGTGTCAGTGTCGGTATCGGAGTCTCCTTTTCCTTCGTCGCGCTGCTCGTCGTCGGCACCTATATGGTCGCGGCGGATCTCGTCGGCGGTGCGGGCGGTAAGGCCGTCGGGCTGGCGAAGGGCGCCGTTCCCTCCTCGTACGAGCCGCTGATCCAGCGGTACGGGAACTCCTGCCCCGCCATCAATCCCGCGCTCCTCGCCGCGCAGCTCTACCAGGAGAGCGGCTGGAACGCGAAGGCGCAGAGCCCGGCCAATGCCAAGGGGATAGCGCAGTTCATCCCCGCCACCTGGGCCTCGCACGGGGTCGACGGCAATAAGGACGGCGTCAGGGACATCTGGGACCCGCAGGACGCGATCCCGTCGGCGGCCGCCTATGACTGCTCGCTCGCCAAGTACGTCAAGGACGTGCCGGGCAATCAGACGCACAACATGCTGGCCTCGTACAACGCGGGCGCCTATGCCGTGATCAAGTACGGCGGGGTGCCGCCGTACCGCGAGACCCAGAACTACGTGAAGACCATCACCACCCTCGCCAAGAGCTTCGAGGCGCCGATCCAGAAGGTCCAGCCCTCCCAGCAGTCGGCCGGGGCGATCTACTTCGCGCAGAAGCAGCTCGGCAAGCCCTATCTGTGGGGCGGGAACGGCACGCCGGAGGAGGGCGGGCGGTTCGACTGCTCGGGGCTGACGAAGGCGGCGTACAAGACGGTCGGGATCGATCTGCCGCGCGTCGCCAACGATCAGTGGAACGCCGGACCCCACCCCAAGCGGAGCGAGCTGCTCCCCGGGGACCTGGTCTTCTTCGCCTATGACCTCGACGACCCGAGATCCATCCACCACGTGGGGATGTACGTGGGCGGCGGTTACATGATCAACGCGCCCTACACCGGTGCGGTGATCCGTTTTGACAAGATCGACTCGCCGGACTACATCGGTGCTACACGGGTGACTCAAGATGGCGCGAAAGCGCTGCCGCGGGGGAACTCCGCGTAAGGATTCCCCCTGAGCTGCGACGATCGGTCACCCTTCGATAACGTCCCGGTGATCGTTGGGTGGAGTACGGAACCCCCGGCGAGAAGAGGGAGTTCCCTGGAGGTGGATCGGATCGTGGATCAGCGTGGATCGACGGCGGACTCTCCGGCGCCGGTCGCGATGCCACGTACCGCAAGGCATTACGGGGGTCGGCGGCTGCACGTAGTGACAGGCAAGAGATAAGGGGCTACGGCACATGGCTGGACTCGCACTGGACGGGTCGAACCCCGATGTCAGCCTTCTCTACGACATCAACGGGCTGGCGAAGGACGCCCCCCACTGGTTCGACCGCGTCATGGAGTTCGTCGGCGAGTACGGGATCATCATCGGGCTCGCCCTGGTGACCCTGGCCGCCTGGTGGAGCGTGCGGAAGCGACCGCAGGAGGCGCCGTCGGCCGTCGCCGGGCTGGTGTGGGCCCCGCTGGCCGCCGGGCTGGCGCTGTTCGCCAACATCCCGATCCGCGGCTTCGTCGAGCGGCCGAGGCCCTTCAAGGACCACCAGGGGCTCGACGTACTGGTGGCGGGCAAGACCGACTTCTCGTTCGTCAGCGACCACGCGACGCTGACCATGGCGGTCGCCGTCGGCGTCTTCATGGCCCACCGCGCCTACGGGGTGGCCGCGATAGGGCTCGCGCTGCTGGAAGGGTTCTGCCGCGTCTATATGGGGGTCCACTACCCGACCGATGTGATCGGCGGGTTCGCCCTGGGGACGGCGGTCACGCTGCTGCTGGCGCCGCTCGCGATGATGCTGCTGACACCTCTGACCACGGCGGTCGCGAGTTCGCGCGTCGGCCGGCTGATACGGGCCGAGCCCGCCGCCGCCCACCGGGGCGCCGACGGGGCGTGTGCGGAACTCTCCGAGTCCCGCTCGGCCGGCGGCGACCACGAGAACAAGGATCTGGCGGCCTAGCGGCTCCCTTACGGACGCGGCTCCCTTGCGGATGCGCCTGATGGCCTCCTTACGGATGCGACGAAGGCCCGGCGGCTGCCGGGCCTTCTGTCATCTCAGGCTCCCCTCGTCGGCGAACGGCCCTACAGCGCTTGCGGGAAGTCGAAGAGCCGGTCCGGGTCGTAGCGCTTCTTCAGCCGGGTCAGCTTGTCGGCGGCCGTGCCGTAGTAGGCCGAGCGCCAGTCCTTCAGCGACGCGTCCGTGTAGTTCTGGTACGCCGCCCCGGAGGCGTACCGCCGCATCGCCGTATGGGCCCCGTCCAGCCAGGTGTTGCCCGCGCTGCCGGAGCCGCTCGCCGCCCAGGAGGCGGTGTACTGGGCGAGGAACCGCGAGCGGCGGTGGACGAAGGACGTGGCCGTGGGCGAGACCCGGTTGACCGCGCCGCCGAGCGCGGTCAGCGCGATGCTCACCGCGCCCCCGCCGCCGGTGCGCCGCCCGTAGCGCTCCACCTGGTCGAGCATGGCCCGTACGCCCGCCTGGCTCAGCGAGCGGTCGTAGAAGTCCGAGCGTGCCGCGTAGGTCTCGCGATTGAGCACCCCGGAGGTGCTGCGGCCGGGCTTGTCGCCCGGCAGATGGCAGTTGGTCGTCGAGATGTCGCCACAGCCCGCGTACATCCGCATGGCGTCGACGTAGCCGCGGCGGCGCAGGCTGACCCGGGTGGCCGGGCCGGGGCCGCCCGGTCCGTCGGCGAGCCGGTCCACCGCGTTCTGGAGGGCGCCGTAGGTGCCGAGTGAGAAGCAACTGATGGAGACGGTGGGGGTGCCCCCGGGGGCGGCCGACAGATGCAGCGCCGACCAGATCTCGTCCGGCTGGTCCGGGCCCCACTTCTGCCAGGCGCTCAGCACCTTCGCGGCCTTGGACCATGGCCATGACATATAGCAAGTCACGCCGTCGGCCGCCTTATGCGTACGGAACCGCAGTTCGGTGACGACGCCGAAGTTGCCGTTGCCCGCACCGCGCAGCGCCCAGAACAGATCGGCCTCGCGGTTCTTGGAGACCTCGAGGGCCTTACCGTCCGCGGTGACGATCGTGGCGCCCGTAAGGCTGTCGGAGGTCAGCCCGTATGCCCGGGAGACCACACCGTGGCCGCCGCCGAGGGTCAGCCCCGAGATGCCGACGCTCGGGCAGGAGCCGCCGGGGACGGTGACCCCGCGGGCGCCGAGTGAGGTGTAGACGTCGATGAGCTTGGCGCCGCCGCCGATCCGCGCCTCGCCGGAGGCCGTACGGATCGACGAGAGCGCGGAGACGTCGATGACGAGACGGCCGTCGCCGCTCGACCACCCGGCGTAGGAGTGACCGCCGTTGCGGATGGCGACGGGGGCGCCATGGCGGCGGGCGAAGTCCAGACAGGCGGAAATGTCCGAGGTGTTCTCTATATAGGCGACGGCGGCGGGGCGCAGATGGTCGAAGCGGGTGTTGTAGAGCCGGCTGGCGGAGGTGTAGTCGGAGTCGCCGGGGCGCACCAGATCGCCCTGGAGGTCCTTGCCGAGCGCGCTCCAGTCGGCGGACTTCGGCTTGCCGTCGATGGCGCCGCGCCTGCCGCTCGCCGAGGCCGTACGGGCGTCCGGCGCGGAGGAGGAGGCGGAGGCGGAGTCGGCGGAGGTCGCCTCACCGCCGGCCTTTCCCGCGTCGTCGTCGCACGCGGTGGCCCAAGTGGCGGTGGCCGTCAGCCCCGTGCCCGCTGCCAGCAGTGTCCGCCGGTTCATGGCGGTGTCCCCTCCCTGTCGACGCTGCTCTCAACCGTCGACCGGGCCACCGCGAAGCCGGCCCGGTCCTTGGGTCAGAGGGAGGGGCCGGGGGGTGTGGTTCCGCTCGTTGCCGAAGTGTTGTCGGGGGACGGACAAGCCCCACTAATCGGACGAGTCCGATGAATCGCTTGTGTCGGACGGGGAGTGACGGGCCGTCGCATGAGCCGCAGCGTCGTCGCGGGCGGTGGCTCTGGCGCGCCGGGCCGGACCGGACCAGCCGCAGGTGCAGCGGGCGATGGAGAAGGAGCCCCGCTCCATGGTGGTGGTGCGGTCCTGGCCGGGGCCTATATCGCCTGAGTCGAGCACATGACCACGCTACCGGGCCGTGACGGGCGACCGGTGCTGATCGTTAAACGAACAAGTATCAAGCGTGGACGAGCGTGGCCAGGGGGTCGGCGGTCGATGGAGTTCCAGCAGCGCGGGCTCGGCGTACGGAGACGGGTGAGAGCGGTCGCCGGTGTCGTGTCGGGTAGCCTGCTGGCCATGTCGCTGGCGACCGTCAGCGGCTGTACCACCGAGACCGCGGCCGATGAACGCCCCGCCGGCACGGCGCGGGAGAGCGCGGTCACGGTGCTGCACCGGGCCGCGGACGTGCTGGTCGGATCGGGCAGCTCACGGGTCCGCACCACCATGGAGACGGCGACGGGTGGCACCCGCGTGTCCATCCGCGGCAGTGGCGCGTACGACTTCGAGAAGCGGCTGGGCCGGCTGCGGCTGCTGCTGCCGAGGGACGCGATGGGGGCCGCCGAGCATGCGCCGATCACCGAACTCCTGGCCTCCGGTGCTCTTTTCATGCGCAACCGCGGGGCGGGCATTCCGCGCGATAAGTGGGTGCGGGTGGATACGACGGATATTCCCGACGGTAATCTCGTCACCGGCGGGGCCACGGATCCGCTGACCGCCGCCGAACTGCTGCGCGGGGTGCGGAGGGCCAGCCTGGTCGGCGAGGAGGGGCTCGACGGGGATCTGGTGCGCCACTATCGCGGCATCACCGACATCGGCCGGGCGGCCCGGGCCGCGTCGGAGGGCGCGCGGGGGTCGCTGGTGGCCGCGGCGAGGGGGTTCGACGAGAACACGGTGACCTTCGACGCCTATCTCGACGGGCTCGGCCGGCTGCGCGAGGTGCGGCACCGGTTCACGGTGAGCAGCCGGACCGACGGCCAGGAGGCGACGGCGGGGCCGGACGCCGCCGGGCGGCGCGGTGCGGTGGGCGTCGCCTCGACGACGGAGCTGTACGACTTCGGGGCGCCGGCCGTGGTCGAGCTCCCCAAGCCCACGGATATCTACACAGGGAAGGTCGGATCACCTCAGAAGTAGTCGGAGGGGCCCGCTTTGCCCTTCGAAATGGCCCATCCGTGCCATGCGCGGAGTGTGTACCGATCCCTACGCTGGGAAGCCGCTGCTCGAAAGTGCTCGCAGGTGCTCGCTGGAGGAGGTGAAACACGTGGTTGCGCGTCGCGGCTCGTCGGGCCCGGACCCCGTGGCCCTCGTCGAAATCGATCTCTATGGTGACTTGATGATCGCTGCGTCGAGCGCGGACGAGGACAGGCTCAGTACGGACCGTATCGACGAGGTGCTCCGGGTGCAGGCCGACCGATCAGATTCGGCCGAGGGAGCCAAGGGTGCCAAGGGTGCTAATGGCGCCAAGGGTGCCAAGGGTGCCAGGGGTGTCAAGCGGGCCGAGGGTGCCCATAGCGCCGATCGCGCCGAGGATGTCAGGGGTGCCGAGGAATCGGCGGGCGCCCCGGAGGCCGAGGGCCCGGACGCTCCGTAGCGGAGTCGCCGTCTCGCCGGCGGGTGCCCAGCGGCCCCGTCCGGCGAGCGGCCCGTCCGGCGAGGCGGGAGCGATATTCCGCACCCGGCGGTGGTCCTCTCTATACCCGGCCGCTCTGTACCCGGCCGCTCTATGTCCGGCCGCGGTCGTATCCGCGCCCGGTAAGAGCCGGGCCGGTGCTCAGGTCCGCAGCAGCCGGGCGATGGCCGCCGTGGCCTCGGCCACCTTGGCGTCGACCTCGCTCGTGCCCTCCGTCTCGCCCTGGGCGGCGCTCTCCACGGCCGCGCTGGCGACGCAGTGGCGCAGATGCTCCTCGAGTAGTTGGAGGGCGAAGGACTGGAGCGCCTTGGTGCCGGCCGAGACCTGGGTGAGTATGTCGATGCAATAGACGTCTTCCTCGACCATCCTTTGCAGTCCCCTGATCTGGCCCTCGATCCGGCGCAAACGCTTGAGGTGCTGATCCTTTTGTTTGGCGTATCCATGGCCACCGTGGGGTACGGACTCCTGGGCGGAAGTATGCCCGGACGTCTGGCCCCGCTCGTCGCCATCGGTGGGCGCGGTGGTGTCGGCTGCCGTGGTCGTCATGGCGTCCTCCCGTTGATTACGCAATGTCCGCATATACCCCCAGTGGGTATATGGTACCGGCTTTTCCGGTCGAACCGGGCCCCCGTGCTGAGCACTCTGCCCGATGGGCGACACTGGGATCGCCGGTTACCGTGGCCGGAAGATGCGCCTAGCATCGACGAGTCCCCATCCGCTGCATCCGAGGATCCCCAGTGCGCTTTCGTCTGACCCCCAGGGAGACGAGCTTCTACGACATGTTCGCCGCATCCGCGGACAACATCGTTACCGGCTCCAAGCTCCTGATGGAACTGCTCGGGGCGGACTCCTCCGCTCGTGCCGAGATCTCGGAGCGGATGAGGGCCGCGGAGCACGCGGGGGACGACGCCACACACGCGATCTTCCACCAGCTCAACTCCTCCTTCATCACGCCGTTCGACCGTGAGGACATCTACCGCCTGGCCTCGTCCCTCGACGACATCATGGACTTCATGGAGGAGGCCGTCGACCTGGTCGTCCTCTACCAGGTCGACGAGCTGCCCAAGGGGGTCGAGCAGCAGATCGAGGTGCTGGCGCGGGCGGCCGAGCTGACCGCCGAGGCGATGCCGAATCTGCGCACCATGACCAACCTCACCGAGTACTGGATCGAGGTCAACCGGCTGGAGAACCAGGCGGACCAGATCCACCGCAAGCTGCTGGCCCACCTCTTCAACGGTAAGTACGACGCGATAGAGGTGCTCAAGCTCAAGCAGATCGTCGATGTGCTGGAGGAAGCGGCCGACGCCTTCGAGCATGTGGCCAACACGGTCGAGACCATCGCCGTCAAGGAGTCCTGAGCCCCGGCATGGACACCTTCGCGCTTGTCGTGACCATCGCGGTCGCGCTCTTCTTCACCTATACCAACGGCTTCCACGACTCGGCCAACGCCATCGCGACCTCGGTCTCCACCCGGGCGCTGACCCCCAGGGCGGCGCTCGCGATGGCCGCCGTGATGAACCTCGCCGGTGCCTTCCTGGGCAGCGGTGTCGCCAAGACCGTCAGTGAGGGCCTGATCGCCACCCCCACCGGCGGCCAAGGCATGATGATCTTGTTTGCCGGGCTGGTCGGCGCGATCACCTGGAACATGGTGACCTGGTACTACGGTCTGCCGTCCTCCTCCTCGCACGCGCTGTTCGGCGGGCTGGTCGGCGCGGCGCTGGCGGGGGCGAGCACGGTCCACTGGGACGGGGTGCTGGAGAAGATCGTCATCCCGATGGTCCTCTCTCCCATCGTCGGCCTGGTGCTGGGCTACTTCGTGATGGTGATCATCCTCTGGCTGTTCCGTGACGCGAACCCGCACAAGGCCAAGCGCGGCTTCCGGATAGCGCAGACCGTCTCGGCGGCGGGCATGGCGCTCGGCCACGGCCTCCAGGACGCCCAGAAGACCATGGGTGTCGTGGTGATGGCCCTGGTCATCGGGGGTGTCGAGGACGAAGGCGACGCGATTCCGGTGTGGGTGAAGATCTCCTGCGCCGCGATGCTGTCGCTCGGCACCTACGCGGGCGGCTGGCGCATCATGCGCACGCTGGGACGGCGGATCATCGAGCTGGACCCGCCGCAGGGGTTCGCGGCGGAGACCACGGCGGCCGGGGTCATGTACACGGCGTCGTTCATGTTCCAGGCGCCCATCTCGACCACCCATGTGATCACCTCGGCGATCATGGGTGTGGGGGCGACGAAGCGGGTGAGCGCGGTCCGCTGGGGGGTCGCGAAGAACATCATTCTCGGCTGGTTCATCACCATGCCCGCCGCGGCCGGAGTCGCCGCGCTCAGCTACTGGATCGTCAACCTGGCCTTCGGCTGACCGCCGCACGCCGCGGCTGACCACGGCCGACTGCGGCCGACCGCCGTACGCAGATACACGAAGCGGACGCACGAAGCGGACGCACGAAGCGGACGCACGAAGCAGGCACACGAAGCAGGCACACAAAAGCGGGCCCGCCCCCGGGAGCCAGGGGCGGGCCCTTCGTCTTGCGGTGGCACCGCCATGCAGCACCGCAGGACGTTCTGTCCTCGCCCACAGCGCGGGCGAGGAGTCTGGTCAGCCGAAGCGGCCCGAGATGTAGTCCTCGGTCGCCTGCACCGACGGGTTGGAGAAGATCCGCTCGGTCTCGTCGATCTCGATGAGCTTGCCGGGCTGGCCGACGCCGGCCAGGTTGAAGAAGGCCGTACGGTCCGAGACGCGCGCCGCCTGCTGCATGTTGTGCGTCACGATGACGATCGTGAAGCGCTCCTTGAGCTCACCGATCAGGTCCTCGATGGCGAGCGTCGATATCGGGTCGAGCGCCGAGCAGGGCTCGTCCATCAGCAGCACATCGGGCTCGACCGCGATGGCGCGGGCGATGCACAGCCGCTGCTGCTGACCACCGGAGAGCCCGGCGCCCGGCTTGTTCAGCCGGTCCTTGACCTCGTTCCAGAGGTTCGCGCCCTTGAGGGACTTCTCGACGATGGCCTCGAGCTCGCTCTTGCGGTACGAGCCGTTGAGCTTCAGCCCGGCGGCGACGTTCTCGAAGATGGACATCGTCGGGAACGGGTTGGGGCGCTGGAAGACCATGCCGACCGTGCGCCGCACGGAGACCGGGTCCACGCCCGAGCCGTAGAGGTTCTCGTCGTCGAGCATCACCTTGCCCTCGACCCGGCCGCCGGGGGTGACCTCGTGCATCCGGTTGAGGGTGCGCAGGAAGGTCGACTTGCCGCAGCCCGAGGGGCCGATGAAGGCGGTCACCGAGCGGGGCTCGACCGTCATCGAGATGTCCTCGATGGCTTTGTGGGTGCCGTAGTAGGCAGTCAGCCCGCTGACGTCGATGCGCTTGGCCATGTGAATCACTTCTCTTCTTCTTGGCCTCAGCGGCCGGACTTCGGGGCCTTCCAGCGGGCGATGCCGCGGGCCACCAGGTTCAGGATCATGACGAAGGCGATGAGCACGAGCGCCGCGGCCCAGGCCCGGTTGAAGGAGGCATCGTTGCCGAGCTGCCACTGCTCGTAGATGTAGTACGGCAGCGACGACTGGGCGCCTTCGAACGGGTTGTTGTTGATCCCGGTGGCACCGAAGACCAGCAGCACGATGGGGGCGGACTCACCGGCGATACGGGCGACCGCCAGCATCACACCGGTGGTGATTCCGCCGATCGCGGTGGGCAGCACCACCTTGAGGATGGTGCGCCACTTGGGCACGCCGAGCGCGAGGGACGCCTCACGCAGCTCGTCCGGGACGAGCTTGAGCATTTCCTCGGTCGAGCGGACGACGATCGGCATCATCAGGATGGCCAGCGCCATGGCGCCGGCGAAGCCCGAGTAGCCGAAGTCGAGGATGATGATCCAGAAGCTGAGGATGAACAGACCGGCGACGATCGAGGGGATACCCGTCATCACGTCGACGAAGAAGGTGACGGCCTTGGCGAGTTGACCGCGGCCGTACTCCACCAGGTAGATGGCGGTCAGCAGGCCGATCGGAACGGCGATGAGCGTGGCGAGGCCGACCTGCTCCAGGGTGCCGATGATCGCGTGGTACGCGCCACCGCCGGGCAGGATCGTCTGCACACCCTCCATGGAGTGGCCCAGGAAGTAGCCGTCGAGCACCGTCCGGCCCCGGTCGATGGTCTCCCAGAGCAGGGAGAGCAGCGGGATGACGGCGAGCAGGAAGCAGACCCAGACCAGGCTGGTGGCCAGCCGGTCCCTGGCCTGCCGGCCACCCTCGACCACGGCGCCGAGGATGTACGAGGCGATGATGAACACCAGGGCGGCGATCAGGCCCATCTGGAACGGACTGCCCATCCCCAGGGCGGTGCCGATGCCCGCTCCCACCGCCGCCGAGCCGACGACCAGGGCGTACGGGGTCCACCGCGGCAGCCGGGCCTGCTTGAGGCTGGAAGCGCGGTGCGCGCCCTTATCAACAACGGCATTACTCATGCGGCGGTCCCCGAGTACTCCTTGCGGCGGGCGATGATCATTCGCGCGGCGCCGTTCACCAGCAGGGTGATGACGAACAGCACGAGACCGGAGGCGATCAGCGCGTCGCGGCCGTCGTTACCGGCTTCCTTGAAGCGGCTGGCGATGTTCTGGGCGAAGGTGCCGCCGCCCGGGTCCAGCAGGCTGGTCTCGATCAGGAAGTTGGGGGACAGCACGGTGGCGACCGCCATGGTCTCGCCCAGCGCACGGCCGAGGCCCAGCATCGAGGCGCTGATGATGCCGGAGCGGCCGAAGGGGAGCACCGACATCCGGATGACCTCCCAGCGGGTCGCGCCGAGCGCCAGCGCCGCCTCCTCGTGCATCTTCGGGACCTGCCGGAACACCTCGCGGCTCACGCTGGTGACGATCGGCAGAATCATGATCGCCAGCAGGATGCCGACGGTGAACAGGGAGCGCGCGGCGCCGCCCTGGTAGCTGAGGATGCCGGTCCAGCCGAGGTAGTCGTCGAACCAGGTGTACAGCCCGGTCAGATGCGGGACCAGGAAGAGCGCGCCCCACAGGCCGTAGACGATGCTGGGGACCGCGGCGAGCAGGTCGATGACGTAGGCGACCGGGGTGGCCAGCCGGCGCGGGGCGTAGTGCGAGATGAACAGCGCGATGCCCACCGCGACCGGGACCGCGATGACCATGGCGATGATCGAGCTGACGATCGTGCCGTAGGCGAGGACGGCGATGCCGAACCGCATCGGCGAGGAGCCGGTGTTCCACTCGAAGTACGTGAGGAAGTTGGCCTCGTCCTTGGAGATCGCGATGGCGGCGCGGTAGGTGAGGAAGGCCGCGATGGCCGCCATGATCACCAGCAGCGCGATACCAGAACCCCGCGAGAGGGCGAGGAAGATCTTGTCACCGGCGCGGCCGGTGGAGCGGGTCCTGACCTTGGGTGGAGACCCGGCGGCTGACGATGTGGGTTCTATATCCGTTTTCATGAGTTCTCCGGTCTGCGGAGCCTGATGTGGATGAGGCTCCTGGTGCGGCGGTGCACCGGACAATGCGGCTGACTCCGCCGCGGCGATCGCCGCGGCGGAGTCAGCCGCATTCGGGTCAGGAGAGGCTCTTGACGCTCTCGCGGACCTTGTTGGCGATCTCGGTCGGGAGCGGGGCGTAGCCCAGCTCCTTGAGGGAGGTCTGGCCGT
>NZ_JAHLEM010000195.1 GCF_018883605.1 Streptomyces niphimycinicus
CGGGTCAGGAGAGGCTCTTGACGCTCTCGCGGACCTTGTTGGCGATCTCGGTCGGGAGCGGGGCGTAGCCCAGCTCCTTGAGGGAGGTCTGGCCGTCCTCGCTGGCGACGTAGGTCAGGAAGGACTTGGTCGCGGCGAGGGTGCTCGCCTTGTTGCCCTTGTCACAGGCGATCTCGTAGGTGACCAGGGTGATCGGGTAGGCGCCGTCCGCCTTGGTGTCGTACGCCAGGTCGAGGGCCAGGTCGCTGCCGGTGCCCTTGATCTTGGCCTCGGAGATGGCCTTGGAGGCGTTCTCGACGGTGGCCTGGACCGGGGCGGAGGCGCCGGTGTCCAGGTCGACGGTCTTGATGCTGTTCGCGGTCGCGTAGGACAGCTCGAAGTACGAGATGGCGCCCGAGACCTGCTTGACCTGCGAGGAGACACCGGAGGAGCCGTCGGCCGACTGGCCGCCCTTGCCCTCCCACGCCTTGCCCGGCTCGTGCGGCCACGCCTTGGGGGCGGCGGCCTTGAGGTACTTGGTGAAGTTGTCCGTGGTGCCCGACTCGTCGGAGCGGTGGAACGCCTGGATCTTGAGGCTCGGGAGCTTCGCGTCCTTGTTCAGCGCCTTGATCGCGGGGTCGTCCCACTTCTTGATCTCGGAGTTGAAGATCTTGCCGAGGACATCGGCGTTCAGCGTCAGCTTGTCGACGCCGGGCACGTTGAAGCCGACGGCGATCGGGCCACCGACCATCGGCAGGTCAATGGCCTTGCCGCCCTTGCAGACCTGCTCGGAGGACTTGACCTCTTCGGGCTTCAGAGCCGAGTCGGAGCCCGCGAAGGCGGTCTTGCCCTGGAGGAACTCCTGGATGCCCGCGCCCGAGCCGGTGGCCTTGTAGTTGAGCTTGGTGTCCTTGCAGGCGGCGCCGTAGGTCTTGATCCACAGGTCCATGGCGTTCTTCTGCGCGGACGAGCCCGAGGCCAGCAACTGCCCCTTGCCGTCGCACTTGATGTTGGAGGCGGCCTTGGAACCGCCGCCGCCCGAGTCGTTGTTGTTGTCGGAACCGCACGCCGTGAGGACAAGGACGCCGGAGACAGCAAGGGCACCGGCGGTGATGGCGCGAAGCCGGTTCTTGCGCTGAAGCTTCACTTTCAGGAGTTCCTTCCAGGAGCCGCCGGTTGGGGGACGGCGCGCGAGATGGGGTGGAGCGCACTTGGTGCGGCGTGCGCCGGAGCCGGACTCGGCTCACGCTCAGTAGGGCCGAAAGTAGGCAGATCAGGTGAAGCGGCCTGAGGGGGTGAGTTAACGGATGGTGAACCTCGGCCGTCAGTGTGGTGGCCATGTCACGGCCAGGTCACGGCCTGATCCCGAGCCGGACGACGTCCTTGCGGAGGTCGCCCCAGGTCCGTCCGACACCTGTGCGACACCCGTCCGGTGAACCGGTTCGGGGTGGCTGCTGGCGTAACCGCCGCGTGTCTCTGTCGAATTGCGGTACGGCATGTCACTATCCGTCCCTACGTGCCGGTACGTCAGGTCTGGCGCGCGAGAGGGACAGGAGCGCGCCCGGCCGGAACGGAACGAGAGGAGACCGCGGGTGAGGCGGGACGGGAGAGGGAGGGGCGCGAGCGTCGCCGCGGCCACCGCGCTGGTCTGCGCGCTGGGACTGTCGGCCGTGCCGGAGACGGCGTACGCCGCGCCCGGCGAGCCGGGGCCGGTTCCGGGGCCGGGCGGCGGGGCGGATGGCGGCGCGACCGGGGGCCGGCGCCTGGAGGCGGTCCACCAGGAGGTCGACGGGCTCTACCGCAAGGCGGAGTCCGCCACGGACGCGTACAACCTGGCGCGGGAGAAACAGGCCCGCCAGGAGAAGGCCATCCTGAAGATCGCTCGAGCCGTGGTGAAGGCCCAGAAGGAGATGGCCGGGCTGCGCAAGCGGGCCGGGGCGATGGCCCGGGCGCAGTACCGGGGCGGCGGGATGCCGGCGGAGGCGCGGCTGTTCCTCAACGGCGATCCGGGCGAGTTCCTCGACGGTGTCTCGCTCGCCCGCAAGGGTGAACAGGCGACCCACGGCCTGATCGGCCGTCTGGAGCGCACCCAGGTGGCGCTCGACCGCTACGCCGACTCGGCCTCCCAGGAGTGGGAGCGGCTGGACCGGAGCCGGGCGAAGAAGGCGGCGGCGAAGAAGGAGATCCTGCGCAAGCTGGCCCGGGCCCAGCGGCTGGAGTCCCGGCTGGCGAAGGACGAACGGGAGCGGCTGCGCCAACTGGAGGAGGACAAGGCCCGTGGCGCGCAGGCGAAATGGCTGGACACCGGGATACTGCGGAAGCTCGGCAGCGGCGCCACCGCGATGGGCGGGCGCGCGGTCGACTTCGCGCGGGCCCAGCTCGGCAAGAACTATGTATGGGGCGCGGTGGGTCCGGAGACCTATGACTGCTCGGGGCTGACCCAGCGGGCGTGGGCGGCGGCCGGCCGGTCGATCCCGCGGACCTCGCAGGAGCAGTGGAGGCTGCTGCCGAAGGTGAGCACGAAGGACATGCGCCCGGGTGATCTGATCATCTACTTCAGGGACGCGAGCCATGTGGGGATGTACGTGGGCAGCGGCGCGATCATCCACGCCCCCCGCCCCGGCCGCCAGGTCACGGTCGCGGGCGCGGGCTCGATGCCGATCCTGGGCGTGGTCCGGCCGGACGCGAGGTAGTACGGCCGGACCGCCGCGGGCGTAGGTCCGCCCGGTGGCCTCGGGTTCAGGTCGGTGGAAGCGCGTTCAGGGCCGTCTCGAAGGCGTCGTACGCGCGCTGGTCGAAGAGGACGAAGCGGGCCTCGGTGACCGCGGTGTCCGCATCGCGGACGGCGGTGAGCGCGATCCGGGCCGCCTCGTCCAGCGGCCAGCGGTAGACGCCGGTGGAGACGGCCGGGAAGGCGATCGTAAGGGCGCCCAGCTCATCGGCGACCCGCAGTGCCTCCCGGTAGCAGGAGGCGAGCGTGGCCGAGCGGTCCTCGCTCGTGGAGAAGACCGGTCCGACCGTATGGATCACCCAGCGGGCGGGGAGCCGGCCGGCCGTGGTGGCGACCGCCTGTCCGGCCGGAAGGCCCTTGCCATAGCGCGACGCACGCAGATCACGGCATTCATCCAGAATGTCGGATCCGCCCCGTCGATGGATGGCTCCGTCGACGCCACCCCCTCCCAACAGGGAGGAGTTGGCCGCGTTCACGACCGCGTCGAGGTTTTGCTCCGTGATGTCCCCCAGGGTCAGCGTGATGTTCGTCATCCCGGGATTGTCTCCCGGGTCATCAAGTGCCGCATGACGTGCGGCATATGACAAAAGTCGGTGCCTGGAGGTCATTCCATGAAACGGCCGCCTAGCGCTAAGGTCGCCTGGCAATATCCGGTACCCGCGCTCTGGGGTCGCTGAAACCGACCAGTCGGTGTGCGTACCGGAATCCCACCGCGCTCCACCGGTCGGCGGCGCGCGCCCTCGGGGGGAGGGAAGGAATCGAGCGATGTCCGTACCCGTGCCGAGGCAACGGGAGGCACCGGCCCCGCAGGCCGGGCCCGCCACCCTGCCCGACAACGGGCTCACCCTGCTGGTGATCGAGGACGATCCGTCCGGTGCCTTCAACGTTCCCGAGATGCTGGATACCGAGGGTAACCGAGTCCGCATCCGTACGGCGCGCAATCTCACCGAGGCCAGCCGGCTGCTCACCGACGGGGTGCAGTGCATCCTCCTGGCCCTCCCGGGCCCGGGCCGCGACGGCGCGGACTCGCTGGCCGCGCTGCACGAGGTGCTGCGGCTCGCGCCCCAGCACGCCGTCCTCGTCCTGACCGCGGAGGACGACGCCGAGCGCGCCGCCGAGGCGGTGCGGGTGGGCGCCCAGGACTTCCTCTTCCGCGGCGAGCTGGACGGCCGGATCCTCAGCCGCGCCATCCGCTACGCCGTCGAGCGCAAACGCTCCGACCTCGCCCAGCGCCAGCTCACCGAGTCACGGCTGCGCGCCCAGGAGAACGCCCGGCTGGAGCGCGGACTGCTGCCCACCCCGCTGCTGGACGGCTCGGGGCTGCGCTTCGCCGCCCGCTACCGGCCCGGCCGCAGCCGGGCCCTGCTCGGCGGCGACTTCTACGACACCGTCCGCACCCCGGACGGCACGGTCCACGCGATGATCGGCGACGTCTGCGGCCATGGCCCGGACGAGGCCGCCCTCGGCGTGGAGCTGCGCATCGCCTGGCGCGCCCTGACCTTCGCCGGGCTCTGTGGCGATCAGCTACTCGGCACCCTTCAGCAGGTGCTGGAGAACGAACGCGCCGACGATGAGATCTTCGCCACACTGTGCACCGTCGACATCGCACCGGACGGCCGCCGGGCCGGGGTCTGTCTGGCCGGGCACCCCTCACCGCTGGCGATCCGCCCGAGCATGGCGCCCCGGCTGCTGCCCACCGACGAGAACGGCCCGGCGCTCGGCCTGCTGCCGAACGCCCGCTGGCCGCGCCGCGAGGTTGAGCTCGGCGGGGCATGGAGCCTGATGATGTACACCGACGGGCTGATCGAGGGCCGCGTCGGAGCAGGGGTGCAGCGGCTCGGCCAGGAGGGCATGGTCGAGATCGTCGCCCGCCAGGTCGCGGAGGGGCGGCGCGGCGAGGAGCTGCTGGACGCGACCGTCACCGAGGTGCGGTCGCTGAACGGCGGGGAGCTGACCGACGATCTGGCGGTGCTGCTGCTGGACCGCGGCTGATCGGCCGCGGTCCGTTCCGCTGTCTGCCGCCCGGCGCCCGGCGACTGCCGCGACGCCGCGGAGATCCGTCAGAAGGGCCCTAGCGGCCGTTGAAGGGCCCGTAAGGACCGTCGGAGCTGGAGCCGCGGCCGCGCGGCCAGCGGCGGCCACCGCCGGAGACCTGCCGCAGCGCGGGCCGGACGTCGACGATGTACACGATCGTCGCGATGAGCCCGATGATCGGCAGGAAGTCCAGGATTCCCATGAAGAAGTTCACCGCGGCGGCGAGGCCAAGGATGATCAGCCAGAACGCCTTGGTCTGCTTGTCCGCCGCCCGGTACGCGTCATCCCGGCGGATCGCCGAGTCGACGAAGGCGAAGAGGCTGAAGAGGAGCAGGGCCCAGGAGACCCAGTACATCAGCTTGCCGAAGCCTTCAACCAGCACGCCATCCACCGCCTAGAAGATATGTATGGGACGCGTCTCTGCGGGCCACCGTACCCGCACACCGGGCCGGGCACGCAGGGCGTACCCGGCATACCCGGCCCGATCGTGACGTGCGCTCGTCAGCCGGCCGACTTCGGCTCCGGCCGCTTGGCGGGGGTGGCGGGCTTGTTGCCGCGCGCCGGGGCCTTCTTGGCCTGGGAGGACGAAGAGGCCGCGGACGGCTGCGCGCCGGAGTGACCCGAGTGGCTCGAGTTGCTCGAGTGGCTCGAGTTGCTCGACGGGGCCGGGGTGGCGGGCTTGGCCGCCGACTTCGGCGCCTCCTTGGACGAGTCCATGGCGACCGACTGCGACGGGGCCTTCGACCGGGCCGCCGCGTTGCCGTCCCGGCCCTCGTGGGGCTCGATCGCACCGGCGATGTCGACGACCTCGTCGGCCGCCTCACCGCGCCAGGTCCGCACGACCTCCTGGCCGTGCTCGGCCACCTCGTCGTACCGCTCCCGCGCCTTCACGGCCAGCTCGGCGGCCCGGCCCACACCCTGAAGGGCGAGGTCCTGCGCCGTGTCGCGCAGCCGCTTGATGTCGGTGTCGATCGTGCCCAGCATCTCGTTGAGCTTGCCCTGGGCCTCCTTGGCCTGCTGGGAGACCCGCTCCTGCACGACCTTGGGGTCGGTGTTGCGTACCGCGTTCAGGCGCTCCGGGGCCTCGGCGACGATCTTCTCGACGAACGACGGCACCTCCTTGAGCTTCTGGGCGGCCAGATCGGCGGTGCCCGCCATGAAGTACAGCGGGGTCGGGTCGGTCAGGGTCTTGCGTACGTCGTCGGTGATGGCCATGGTGATGGTCCTCCCGGATCAGTTCGAGGGTGTGGCGACGTCGGCGCCGGTGCCGAAGGTGTCGGAGGGGTCGGAGATGTCGTCCGAGGCGGTCTGGAGCCCGTTCTCCTTGCGGAAGGACTCGTAGATCTGAAGCAGTACCTGCTTCTGCCGCTCGTTGATCGAGGGGTCGGCGAGTATCACGCTGCGCACCTCGGTCTCCTCGCGGTCCCGCTCGTCGAGGATCCCCGCCTGTACGTACAGGGTCTCGGCGGATATCCGCAGTGCCTTCGCGAGCTGCTGAAGGATCTCGGCGCTCGGCTTGCGCAGACCGCGCTCGATCTGGCTGAGGTACGGATTGGACACCCCGGCCGCATCGGCGAGCTGCCGCAGTGACAACTGCGCACTGCGCCGCTGTTCGCGCAGGAACTCGCCGAGGTTGCCGACGTTGAGTGATGCCATACCTCGATGCTGCAACAGGAGTGCTAACTATTGCAAGCATTTGCTTGCAATAGTGGCGCGTGTCATGGCGGGGCCGGGCGGTACGGCCTCGGCGAAAAAATCTCGTGAGGTCTGTCGATCCGGGCGGTGCCCGTTCGACGCACAGGTGAGAGGCAGGGGAGACGCCCGGCCTCCGTCCCGAATCCCGCTTCGTATGGCGAATGAGTCGAATGAGGAGTCACCATGCCGCGCTATCTGACGATGATCCGCGTCGATGAGCAGAACGCCCCCGCCGAGGGCCCCAGCCCCGAGCTCATGGAGCGCATGGGTGCGCTGATCGAGGAGATGACCAAGGCCGGGGTCATGCTGGACACGGCCGGGCTCACCCCGACCTCCGAGGGCACCCGCGTCACCTGGTCCGGCGGGAAGATGAGCTGCACCGACGGCCCGTTCACCGAGAGCAAGGAGGTCATCGGCGGCTACTCCATCGTCCAGGCCAAGGACAAGGCCGAGGCCGTGGAGTGGACCAAGCGGTTCCTGCGGACCCATGAGGAGTTCTGGACCATCACCGTCGAGGTCCGCGAGATCGTCACGGGCTGAGTCGGCCGTGCTTGCTCCGTCCCCGTACGGCTGCTCTGATAGGGGTCGTGACGGCAGCAAGCCCGGCCGATGCGGCGAACGCGAATAAGGCGCATAAGGCGGATAGAGCGGGTGAAGCGGGGGGAACCGCCGAAATCGCCGCAGCGGTCGAAACGGTCGAAACGGTCTTCAGGATCGAGTCCGCGCGGATCATCGCAGGCGTCGCCCGCATCGTGCGGGACGTCGGGCTGGCCGAGGAACTCGCGCAGGACGCCCTGGTCACCGCGCTGGAGCGGTGGCCGGAGTCGGGAGTGCCGGACAATCCGGGCGCCTGGCTCATGGCCACCGCCAAGCACCGTGCGATCGATCTCGTACGCCGTAAGGAGACCTACGCCCGCAAGCTGGCGGAGGTCGGGCGCGCCCTGGAGGACGTCTCACCGCCCGATCCGGCGGATCTCGCCCGGACCGCCGAGGACATCGACGACGATCTGCTGCGGCTGATCTTCACCGCCTGCCATCCCGTGCTGTCGACCCAGGCCCGGGTCGCGCTCACCCTGCGGCTGCTGGGCGGGCTGACGACGGAGGAGATCGCCCGCGCGTTCCTGGTCCCGGAGCCCACGGTCGCCCAGCGCATCGTCCGGGCCAAACGGACGCTCGCCCAGGCCGACGTCCCCTTCGAAGTGCCGTACGGCGACGATCGGACCGCCCGGCTCTCCTCGGTCCTGGAGGTCATCTACCTCGTCTTCAACGAGGGCTACTCCGCGACCACGGGCGACGATCTGGTGCGCCCGGCCCTGTGCGAGGACGCGCTGCGGCTGGCCCGGGTCCTGGCCGGACTGCTGCCCCAGGAGCCCGAAGTCCATGGACTGGCCGCGCTGCTGGAGTTCCAGTCCTCCCGTATCGCGGCACGCACCGGCCCCGGCGGTGAGCCGGTACTGCTCGCCGACCAGAACCGCACCAAGTGGAACCGGCTGCTCATCCGCCGGGGCGTCGAGGCCCTGGAGCGCGCGGGCCACGGCCCGTACTCCCTCCAGGCCGCCATCGCCGCCTGCCACGCACGGGCGATCCGCTACGAGGACACCGACTGGACGGCCATCGCCGCCCTCTACGGTCGGCTGATGGCGCTGGCCCCGTCCCCGGTGGTGGAGCTCAACCGGGCGGTCGCCGTCGCGATGGCGGAGGGGCCCGCGGCCGGTCTGAAGCTGGTCGAGGCGCTGGCGGAGGAACCGGCGCTCAAGGACTACCACCTGCTGCCGAGCGTCCGCGGGGATCTGCTGGAGCGCCTGGGGCGGCATGCGGAGGCCCGGGCGGAGTTCGCCCGGGCGGCGGCCCTGACGGGTAACGCCCGTGAGCGGGCGCTGCTCCTGGAGCGGTCGTCGGGCTGATCCGATCTCGTGGGTCGGGGCGGTCCGATCTTGTGGGTCGGGGCGGTCCGATGTTGTGGTCGGTGCGAAAAGGTGCGCATGCTGCCCCATGAACTCATCCTCCGCATCCTCCTCAGCTCCGTCCTTGTTCTCCCATCTCTCATCACCGGCCGATCGGCTCGGTTTCGGCGCGATGCAGTTGCCGGGCCGGTGGGCCGGTCCCGCCGTCGAGCGTGCGACGGCCGTGGCGGTCGCACGGCGCGCCGTGGAGCTGGGCGCCCGTCATATCGACACCGCGGCCTTCTACTTCTCCGCCACCGAGCGGGCCAACGACATCCTGCGCGAGGCCCTGCACCCGTACCCCGAGGACGTCACCATCGCCACCAAGGTCGGGCCGCTGCGCACCGCGACCGGCGAGATGTACGCGGAGGCGCGGCCGGAGCAGTTGCGGGGTCTGGTCGAGGAGAACCTGCGGCAGTTGGGCGTCGACGCGCTCGACCTGGTCTACCTGCGGGTGGGGCGGCTCAAGGCGGTGGGCGGGGTCCCGCTCGGGGAGCGGTTCGCCGCGCTGGCCGCGCTGCGGGAGGAAGGGCTGGTGCGGCGGCTCGGGGTGAGCAATGTGAGCGCCGAGCAGTTGGCCGAGGCCCGCGCGATCGCGCCCGTCGCGGCGGTGCAGAACCGGTTCGGGGTGCTCGATCAGGCCGACGGGGCGCTGGTGGACGAGTGCGCCGGGGCCGGGATCGCCTATATGCCGTTCTTCGCGCTGGGCGGCGGCCACACCGACCTGGCGAGCGGAAACCTGCGGACGGTCGCGGAGCGGCACGGCGCGACCGCGCACCAGATCGCCCTCGCCTGGGGGCTCGCCCGCTCGCCCGCGATCATCCAGATCCCCGGCACCAGCTCACTGGCCCACCTCGAGGAGAACATGGCGGCGGCACGGATCGCCCTCGACGAGGACGACTTGGCGCTGCTGGAGCCGGTGACGGACTGACGCCGGGCCGGGCGGGCAGGGCGGGCCGGGTCCGGACCTGGGCGCGGCGCCGTTGTCGTACCCTCGTGGTCGAATGAACGGAACGCGGGTGCGGGGTGTGCCGTAAGGCCGGGTTCACCCTGGTCGGGGAGTGCGAGGTCGAGTACCCGCTGGGGACGCTGATGCGGTGCAACGACTGGCGGCTGGAGCTGCGCTCGCCCTCCTAGTCGCTCAAGGCGCCCTGGGCGCGCTGGGTCTGGGGCCATGCGTAGTGCACGGAGAGGCCGGTCCGGCCCGGCAGGACATCGGGCCGGAGCACCAGGCGCTCGTCGTAGTCCCCGCCGTTCTGGCGGCGGAACGGGACCGGCTCCTCCGTCGGCAGGGCGGCCAGCCGCTTCCGCAGCGCGGCGGCATGGGCGTCGTACGCCTCCTCCGGTACCCGGTCCGCGCCGTAGACCACATGCGGCGGCAGCACGGACATCCCGCTGTACCAGAAGATGCCGTGGTGCAGCGGGAACAGCAGATCGCCGATGTCGCCGTTGACACCGCGCGGCCCCATGGTGTCCTCGGGCGCCCCCGCGGTCAGGACCACCATGGCCCGCTTACCGGCCAGCTTGCCGTCCCCGTAGCGCAGGGTGCGTCCGTCCGGCCCTGTGACTCCGTAGGCGAAGCCCTTGACGAAGACGCGGTCGAACCAGCCCTTGAGGATGGCGGGCATGCCGTACCACCAGAGCGGGAACTGCACGATCAGTGCGTCGGCCCAGGCGATCTTCTCCTGTTCGGCACGGATGTCCTCGCTCAGCGTCCCCGCGTCATAGGCACGCCGCGAGGCGGCCCCGACGATGAGGCGTTCGCTCGCGTCATGGCGGAAGTCGGCGCCGTCGACCACGGGGTTCCAGCGCATCGCGTAGAGATCGGACAGCCGGTGGTCATGGCCCGCCTCCCGCAGGGCGCGCAGACCTTCGTCGCGCAACGCCCCACTGAGGGACCGCTGTTCGGGGTGGGCGAAAATCCACAGCACATTCATGACCACCATGCTGGAAAACGGGCCCCGGGCCGACGAGTGGCCGGATGGCCAGGATGTGCAAATATCTGGCCAGGCTCCGCCGGCCAGAGGCCGGCGGCCGGTGCGGCGCGGGTGCGGGGCTCCAAGCGCCGGACGGTCAGCTCCGCGCGCTGACCAGCGCCTCCACCCCGTCGAGAATCCGCTCCAGGCCAAAGACGAACTCGTCGTCCGGGCCGCCCGGTGCGTCGAACTCCCCCGTCCGCAGCGCCGCCGTCACCGCGGGGAAGCGCTCGGCGTCGGTCACCCTCTCCAGCAGCCGGGCCCAGGCCGCCATCGAGGTTTCGAGGCTGTCTCCGGTGCGTCGGTTGGCTGCCTGGAGGTCGGTGGTCAGCCGTGCCTCGTTGCGGACGAAGCCGCTGACCAGCATCAGTACGGAGACCTTCTCGCCTTCACTGAGGCTGGTGCGGCGGAGGCAGGCCAGTCCGCGCTCCATCCAGGCCACCGAGTTGGGTGTCGAGGGCGGGGTGCTGATCGGGATGCGCACCACCCAGGGGTGACGGGCGAGGGCGCTGCGCAGCCCCCAGGCCCAGTCGGTGAACCCGGCTCGCCAGTCCTCCGCCGGGTCACCGGGCGGCGGTGGGCCGTAGGCCGCGTCCTCCATCAGTACCAGCAGTTCGTTCTTGGCCGAGACATAGCGGTACAGGGACATCGTGGAAACACCGAGTTCGGCCGCGACCCGGCTCATGGAGACCGCGCCGAGGCCGTCCGCCGAGGCGATCCCGACGGCGGCGTCGACGATCCGGCCCAGGGTCAGCCCGGGGCGGGGCCCCTTGCCCGGGCGTTCCCGCAGTCCCCAGGCGGCCTCGATGCTCGCCGGCAGGCCGGTGCCGTTCTCCTCGGTGGCCATGCCTCGGGACCTCCATGCGTGCGTGCTCATGTCCGTTCGGTTGACCGCCATCCTAGAGATGTGTATACCCTACGCAGTAGAGCGTATGGCATACGCAGAAGAGGGAGCGGGGGGAACCATGGCCCATCGATCAGCCGCCATCGAGGCAAGCGGCCTCGAGAAGTCCTACGGGGCGGTGAAGGTGCTCCGGGGCGTCGACCTGTCGGTCGCACGCGGCAGCGTCTTCGCGCTGCTCGGCCCGAACGGGGCGGGCAAGACCACGACCGTGCGGATCCTGTCCACGCTGACGCCGCCGGACGCCGGGCGGGCCCGCGTCGCGGGCTTCGACGTCATCACCGACCGCCGCCATGTCCGCCGCGCCATCAGCCTCACCGGTCAGTACGCCGCGGTGGACGAGATGCAGACCGGCGAGGAGAACCTGCTGATGATGGGGCGGCTGACCCGGCTCGGCCGCACCGAGGCCCGCGGCCGCGCACGGGAGCTGCTGGAGCGCTTCGACCTCACCGGCGCCGCCCGCCGCGCCGTGGGCACCTACTCCGGCGGGATGCGCCGCCGGCTCGACCTCGCCGCGGGCCTGGTCGGCCACCCCGAGGTGATCTTCCTCGACGAGCCGACCACCGGCCTCGACCCGCGCAGCCGGCAGGCCATGTGGGACGTGGTCAAGGGGCTGGTGACGGACGGGGTGACGGTCTTCCTCACCACCCAGTACCTGGACGAGGCCGACCAGCTCGCCGATCGCATCGCCGTGGTGGACGGCGGCCGGGTGGTGGCCGAGGGCACCCCGGCCGAACTCAAGGAGCGCGTCGCCGGGCGGCGGCTGGACCTGGTGCTCTGCGACGTCGCCGGGTACGAGAGGGCCGTGCGCCAACTGGGCGTACGGCTCGTATGGAGCGACGCCGACCGGTTGACGCTGGGCGTCGCGACGGACGGCGGCGCCGCCCATGTGCGGGCCCTGCTCGACGAGATCGACCCCGAGCGCCGCGCCGTGGACCGCTTCACCGTGCACAGCGCCACGCTCGACGACGTCTTCATGGCCCTGACCGGCCACACCGCGCGGGGCGAGAGCCGTAACGCCACGGGCGAGAGCGCCGCCGAGGGAGCGAAGGAGGCGGCCGGTGTCTGACGCGATCGTTCTGACCGGCCGCACGATCCGGCTGACCAGGCGCAATCTCGACGCGGTGCTCACCGCCATGCTGCTGCCGGTCATGCTGATGCTGGTCTTCGTCTACTTCTTCGGCGGCGCCATCCACACCGGCACCGAGTACGTCACCTATGTCGTGCCCGGGGTGATGCTGCTGTGCGCGGGCTTCGGCTCGGCCAACACGGCGGTCACCGTCATCCATGACATGACCGGCGGCATCGTCGACCGCTTCCGGTCGCTGGACATCGGCGGCACTCCGATCCTGGCGGGCCATGTGGCCGCGAGCGTGCTGCGCAACACGGTCGCGACCGCGATCGTCTTCGGCGTGGCCTTCCTCATCGGCTTCCGGCCGCACGCCGGTCCGTTCGACTGGCTGGCCGTGGCGGGCATCCTGCTGATGTTCATCCTCGCGATCTCCTGGCTGTCGGCCTGCTTCGGTCTGATCGCCAGGTCACCGGAGGCGGCGGGCGGGTTCACGTTCCTGATGATGTTCCTGCCGTATCCCAGCAGCGCGTTCGTGCCGATCGACACCATGCCGGGCTGGCTGCATGGGTTCGCGGAGCACCAGCCGGTGACCCCGGTCATCGAGGCGCTGCGGGGGCTGCTGCTGGACCGGCCGGTCGGCGACAGCGCCTGGCAGGCCCTGGTGTGGTGCGGCGGAATCCTGGTGGTGGCGGCCGGGGCGTCGGGGGCGCTCTTCCGCCGCCGCACCGCCTGAGCCACGGCACCGGCGGCGGCGCGACCGGGGGCGGCGTCGCCGGTGGGCTCAGGTGCCGTAGGGGTGGGTGGTGCGGGCCGTGCGCAGGGCCCGTGCCCACCAGGCGAGCTGGTTGAGCATCGCCCCGGCGGCGGTGTCCGGGCCCTTGGAGTCCTTCAGCCGGCCGTCCTCCTCGAAGAGCCCGTGTGCGTTGTGGAAGCTGACCGTGTCCCGGACGGTCACGGCGTGGACCTCGGCGAAGACCGGTCGCAGATGCTCGACCGCGCGCAGGCCCCCGGAGATGCCGCCGTAGGAGACGAAGCCGATCGGCTTGGCCTGCCACTGGGTGAAGTGCCAGTCGATCGCGTTCTTCAGGGCGGCGGGGTAGCTGTGGTTGTACTCGGGCGTGACCACGGCGAACGCGTCGGCCGCGTCCAGCCGGGGCGTCACGGCCTCCAGGGCCGCGAGGTCATCGGGGCCGGGCCGGTGGGTGAGGTCCAAGGGCAGCGGGGTCTCGGCGAGGTCGATGACATCGACAGTCATATCGGAGCGGAGCGTCGCATGGGCGGCGAACCACTCCGCGACCTTCGGCCCGAAGCGGCCGTCGCGGGTGCTGCCGACGATGACGGCGAGCCGGATGGGGGAATCGGTGTCGGTAGGGGCTGCGGCCGTGGAGACGGCGGTGTCAGGAGCCATGGGAAGAGCCTCAGACTTAAACAAAGGTTGAAGTCAAGCTACTCTCGGCCCCATGACGCAATTGACCTGGAAGACCCATGAGCTCACGGTCGGCGAACTCTCGCAGCGGAGCGGAGTCCCCGCCTCCGCGCTCCGCTTCTATGAGCGCGAGGGGCTGATCCACAGCCGCCGCACCTCCGGCAATCAGCGCCGCTACACCCGCGACACGCTCCGCCGGGTCGCCTTCGTCCGCTCCTCGCAGCGCGTCGGCATCCCGCTGGGGAGAATCCGGGAGGTGCTGGGGCTCTTCCCCGAGGATCACGTCCTCACCAAGGAGGACTGGGCCCGGATCTCGGAGTGCTGGCACGCGGACATCACCGAGCGCATCGAACAGCTCGAGAACCTCCGCGACCACCTCACCGACTGCATTGGCTGCGGCTGTCTGTCGATCGACAAATGCGCGCTGGCCAACCCGTACGACAGGCTCGGTGAGCAGGGCGCGGGCGCGCGCCGACTGCTCAAGTCCTGCTGCTGAGGCCGACCGCCCAGCGCCGATCGGGCGGGTGCCGATCGGGCGGCTGCCCGCCGCCGTGCCCGGACAGGCCCCCGCCAGCTCAGAAGCTGTCGGGGCACCACGGGCGGCGTGGGGTGCGGAGCAGCCGGTCCGCCAGGGCCGCGGCGCCCGGGCGCTCCTCGGCTATCCGGCCCAGTGAGGCGAGCCGGACCACCGACTCGTCGCCCAGCCACAGGGTGCCCAACTCGCCGATGTCCATGGTCAGATCGGCCGGGCGGCTCGTGGTCGCGCACGCCGCGCCGTCGGGGCCCGCCTCCAGGAAATAGCGGCCACCGGCCAGCCCGGCGCTGTCGTGCAGCTCGAGCACCAGCGAGCCCTCGACCGGGTACGTACGGGTCTCCAGCAACTGGGGCACATCCAGCGGGCGCAGCCACAGCCAGTCGGCGTGCTGGGCGACCTGGGCGGCGCGGGGGTCGCCGAGCAGCAGCGGAAGCAGATCGTCCGGGGCGCGCCGGCCGGTGTTGACCCGGGTCACCCAGTCGACCGAGAGCAGGAAGTGCCACAGGGCCCGCTCGGCGGCCGGGGTGACTCCGGTCAGCTCGAGCACGGTGGCCGTGTTGTGCGGCCGCTTGTTGCCCTCCCAGCGGTCGTCCGCCGTATAGGCGAGCAGCCCGTCCACCGAGCCGTCGGGGGAGCGGTAGAGGACATAGAACGGCTCGGTCCAGGGGCGGTTGGGGTATCGCCGCCGGCCGGTGCTGATCTGCCACCAGCTCTCCGGGCGGTCAATGGCGCCGTGCTGCTCGGCGCGCAGCCGCTCATGCAGGGCGGGGCCCAGCTTCCGCACCTCGTCGGCGTCGGCGAAGTCGACCCGGCCGCCGTCCACCGGAGCCGAGTGGCGCGGGTCGAGACCGGCGCGCGGAACGTCCACCTGCCATTCGGTGATCCAGGTGGCCGGTCCGAAGCCGTACCGCCCATAGATCGGGTACTCGGCCGCGATCAGGGTGGCCACCGCGTCGCCCCGCTCCTTGGCGGCGCGCAGATCGTGCTCCATCATCCGGCTGAGCAACCCCCGGCGGCGGTGGGTGGGCGACACCGCGACATTGCTGACCGCGTCGGCGGCCACGTCTGCCCCGCCGACCGCCGTCAGCCGCTGGGCGAAGCTGCGGAAGGTGGCGACGCAACGGTCTCCGTCGAAGACCCCCTGCGTACGGGACAGGTCCATGTGCTCCCGCCGCAGCTCCACCTCCTCCTTCGGCGCCTCCGGAGGACGCAGAAAGCCGGTGTTGAGCGCGATGGTCCAGTTGGTCAGATCGGAATCGGAGAGCGAGGTGCGGAGTTCGACGGCCATGCGCACACGCTAGGCTCCCGCCGCCACCGGCCGCACGCCGATTTCCCCAGCCTGTGGACCAGGTCTTTTCATCACACCGCACCCTGTGGACGGCTCCCCGCGCACCCTCCGAGCACCCGCGGACGCCTACGCCAGCAGGTCGTCCACCTGCGCCTCTCCCTCGCGGTACCGGCGGGCGATCTCCGCACTGCAACCGTCCGCCGTCCGCTGAAGCTCCTGCCGCCGCCGCGACACCTGCTGCTCATGGCCGACGAGGCGGGCCATCGCGCCGCGCAGCTCCTCGTCCGTACGGGCCCGCAGATCGGAGAGGCCCACCTCGGCCAGCATCTCCTCGGCCAGCCGCTCGTACTCGGCGCCCTGCGGCGTCCCGAGCGTGACATGGCGGGCCGAGGAGCGATGCCGTGAGGGGAGGTCCGCGAGGATCTCCGGCAGCCGGTCCACCAGCGCGGCGGACGGCTGTGCCGCGGCCGCCGCGGGCGCCGGGTCACGGCGATGGCCCAGCTCGGCGCGGAGGATGTCGATCCGGCCCTGGAGCAGTCTGCGCAGATAGCTCAGATCCGCCTCCTCGCCCTGTGCCGCGCGGCGCAGCGCCCGCAGCTCCGGCAGTCGCAGTGCGTGCAGTCCGCTCGCCGCCGCGGACGTGGGAGCCATGGCCGGCGCCGTCACGGCGGCGGAGTCGGCCAGCCGCCCGCCGCGCTGGCTCGGCGGCCGTGGCGGCAGCAGGCCCTCGGTGGCCATGGGCTGGCCGGTGCCCGGTGTGGTCATTGGTGTCCGTCCCCTCCAGCGATGCGTCATTCCCGCAGTTCCTGCCCGCTTGCACCGCCTGCACGCATCGTGCCACCAGTGATGCTCCCTGTGCAGCGGCTCTCCACCCGATCGGCCCCGGATGGATGCACGGCATGATGGTCGGTATGCGTGCTGTGGTACAGAGAGTGAACGGGGCAAGCGTCGTCGTGGACGGCGAGACGGTCGGCGAGATCGTCGGCCAGGGGCTGTGCGTACTGGTCGGGGTGACGCATGACGACACTCCGCAGAAGGCGGCCCAGCTCGCCCGCAAGCTGTGGTCCGTAAGGATCCTCCAGGGCGAGAAGTCCTGCTCGGACACGGCCGCCCCGCTGCTGGTCATCAGCCAGTTCACGCTCTACGGCGACGCCCGTAAGGGGCGCCGTCCCACCTGGAACGCGGCGGCGCCCGGCGGGGTCGCCGAACCGCTCGTCGACGAGGTGGTGGCCCAGTTGCGGAAGCTGGGCGCGCAGGTGGAAACGGGCCGGTTCGGAGCGGACATGAAGGTCTCGCTCACGAACGACGGCCCGTTCACGGTGTTGATCGAGGTCTAGCGCCACCTCGCCTTGAGGTCTGGTGCGACCTCACCTTGTGGTCCCGCGCCACCTCACCTTGAGGTCCCGCGCCACCTCACCTTGAGGTCCAGCGCGACCTCGCCTTGAGGTCCAGCGCGACCTCGCCTTGAGGTCTGGTGCGACCTCACCTCAAGGTCTGGCGCACCGGGCTCACGGCTCCACGACCGTCTCCTGAGCGGCGGCCGTGGAGTCGGCGATCAGCTCCGCGTCCACCGGCACATTGCGCTTGACCAGCGCGAGCGCGATCGGTCCCAGCTCGTGGTGGCGGGCCGAGGAGGTGATGAACCCCAGTTGGCGGCCCTCCTCGCCCTCCGAGGCCAGCCGTATGGGCGCGCCGTGGGAGGGCAGCGTCACCTCGCTGCCGTCGAGGTGGAGGAAGACGAGCCGGCGCGGTGGCTTGCCCAGGTTCTGCACCCGGGCGACGGTCTCCTGGCCGCGATAGCAGCCCTTCTGCAGATGGACGGCGGAGCCGATCCACCCCAGCTCATGCGGGATGGTGCGGTGGTCGGTCTCCAGGCCGACCCGCGGCCGGTGGGCCTCGACCCGCAGCGCCTCGTACGCCAGCACTCCGATCGCCGGTCCGCTCGCCTCGGCGAAGTCGGTGAGCCGCGCACGCGGCAGGAAGAGGTCCCGGCCGTGCGGGGTCTCGCGGACGACGGTGTCCTCGGGGGCCTCGGTGATGCTGCCCGCCGGGAGGTGGACGACCGCGTAGTCGTCGGTGCGGTCCGCGATGTCGACCCGGTAGAAGAACTTCATGCTCTCCAGGTAGGCGATCAGATCGCCCTGGCTGTCGGGCTCCACATGGGCCCAGGTCGTTTCGCCGTCGTCGACGAGATAGAGCGCGTGTTCGATATGGCCGTGGGCGGAGAGGATCAGGGCTTCGGTGGCCTGGCCCGGCGGGAGCTCGCTGACGTGCTGGGTGATCAGCAGATGCAGCCAGCTCAGCCGGTCGGCACCGCTGACCGTGACCACTCCGCGGTGCGAGAGGTCCACGAAGCCGGTGCCGTCGGCGAGCGCGCGCTGCTCGCGGAACAGGTCGCCATAGTGGGCGGCGACGCCTTCGTCGGCGCCCTCGCCGGGGACGGCGCCGGGCAGCGACAGCAAAGGGCTCTTCATGGACTCAGCCTACGACCTGCGGGCTCGGCCCTCACCGGAGCCGTTCTGGCCGTCGTCGCCACGGCGCTGTCCGGCGGAGCACCTGGCACACCGGCCGAAGATCGCGAAGTGCTTCAGATCGGTCTCGAAGCCGAAGTCCGCCCGGAGCTGCCGGGTGAAGGAGTCGGCCACGGAGACATCGGCCTCGATCACATCCGTGCAGTCGCGGCACACCATATGGATGTGATGGTGCCGGTCGGCCAGGTGGTACGTGGGGGCGCCGTGGCCGAGATGGGCATGGCTGACCAGGCCAAGCTCCTCCAGCAGCTCCAGCGTGCGGTAGACGGTGGAGATGTTGACGCCGCTCGCGGTGCGGCGCACCTCGGTGAGGATCTCGTCCGGAGTGGCGTGCTCCAGATGATCGACGGCTTCGAGCACGAGCTGGCGCTGCGGGGTCAGCCGGTAGCCGCGCTCCCGCAGATCGCTCTTCCAGTCGGTGGTCGCCACGGTGCAAGTGTAGGCGGGCACGCGGTCACCGGCCGGACGCGCAGGGCAGAACCGGCCGCGGCAGGGAAGAGCGGGGCTCGGCGGCAGGTGGAACGGCCCGGACAGGCTCCAAGGCCGAACGGCCGGGGAGCACTCAGCGGAAGAAGGCGATCCCGTCGTCCGGCAGATCCTTGAGGTCCTTGGCCCACTCCCGGGGGTCGACGACCTTCTTCAGATGCGCGGACATGTACGGACGCAGCTCGACCTCGGGGGTGGCCTTCTCGCCGACCCACATCAGATCGCTGTTGACGTAGCCGTACAGCCGCTTGCCGCCCGCGTACGGGGCCGCGTGCGCGGTGCGCGCCACCGCGTCCGTCGCCAGGTCGATCTGCGGCTTGCCGTCCGCCAGCTCGCCGTACCAGACCTCGACGATGCCCTGGTCCCGGCTCATCACGACCTCGACCTTGCGGTCCTTGTCGATCCGCCAGTAGCCGGACTCGGTCTCCAGGGGGCGCACCTTCTTGCCCTCGGAGTCCAGCACCCAGGTGTGGGAGACGTACTCGATGAAGTCGCGGCCGTCGTGCGTGAAGGTCGCCTCCTGGCCGAAGTTGCACTTCTCGGCCCCGGGGAAGTCCGATACGCCCGCGCCTTCCCAGTTGCCCAGGAGGAAGGCGAGCGGTACGAGGTCCGGGTGGAGGTCGGACGGAATCTGGATCATGAATTCAGGCGATCTGTCGAGAGTCGAGCCGTGGCGGCCGGGCGGGAGGGGGTCAGCGCTGGCCCTGGTACAGCTTCTTCCAGGTCAGTGCGGCGAAGCCGAGCGTGGCCACGGCGACCAGGATCATCAGGGTGGTGAAGAAAGCCTCAAGCACGAGCGCGCTCCTCGGAACAGATGACGGACGGCACCGAGTCTAGTCGGCGCCGGGACGGCCGGTGGAGACAGGTCGCCGTGCGGCGCCCGGTCCACCGTGCCGACCTAAGGTTGGCGTATGGCGAAGAAGCTGGTGATCAAGGTGACGGCGGGCGTGGACGCTCCCGAGCGGTGCTCCCAGGCGTTCACGGTGGCGGCGGTGGCCGCGGCGAGCGGGGTCGAGGTCTCGCTCTGGCTGACCGGGGAGTCGACGTGGTTCGCGCTGCCGGGCCGGGCGGCGGAGTTCGAGCTGCCGCATGCGGCGCCGCTTCCGGATCTGATCGACGGCATCCTTACGGGCGGCGGCACGATCACGGTGTGCACCCAGTGCGCGGCGCGCCGCGAGATCGAGGAGAAGGATCTGATCGAGGGTGCCCGGATCGCGGGCGCTCAGGTCTTCGTGAGCGAGATCATGCCGGACGGCGTCCAGGCGCTCGTCTACTAGGGTGGTTCTGAACGCCCTGGCTCCTAGGGCGGCCCTGAACATGCCAGCTCTTAGGGCGGCCCTGAACGCCCCGGCTCCCAGGGCGGTTCTGAACACCCCGGCTCCCAGGGCGGTCCTCGACACCTCGGCTGCCAGGCCGGTCCTGAACGCCCCGGCCGGGGCCCGGTCAGTGGCCCCTGCCGGGCCCCGATCGGCCGGGGCGGTTGTGCTGGTGGTCAATGCCGGTGGTTGTGCTCGTCCAGCTCCCGCCACCACCGGTCGGATTCCTCGTCCCCCGACTCATCCCACCACCGGTCCTCCGGGCCCCGGCGATTGGCCACTATGGCGGCCAGGGGCGGGATCACCATGGCGACGATGCACATCGCGACCGCGGCGGGTACGGACCACAGGCGCACAAAGGCCCACGCCGAGATGAAGAGCGTCAGACACGCGCCCATCAGGAAAAAATATGCGTGGCGGCGTCGCGCGTACATGTCTCCAGCGTACGTCCGAGGCCGCCGCGCCGACAGATGAAGGACACCGGCGCCCACGGACCTGGAGACCCGCGCGGACGGACGGAGGGCCGCACCCCGCCGAGGCGTCCAACCCCGGGGTGCGGCCCTCCGGCCGTATGGCACGACGTGCCGTCACGCGTCAGACGGCGATGGCGACCTCCGCCAGCCCGCCCTTCTGGGCGACGACCGTGCGGTCCGCGGTGCCGCCGGGAACCAGGGCACGCAGCGTCCAGGTGCCCTCCGCGGCGTAGAAGCGGAACTGTCCGGTCGCGGAGGTGGGGACCTCGGCGGTGAACTCGCCGGTGCTGTCCAGCAGCCGGACGTAGCCGGTGACGGGCTCGCCGTCGCGGGTCACCGAACCCTGGATGGTGGTCTCACCGGGCTTGATCGTCGAGGCGTCGGGGCCGCCTGCCTTGGCTCCACACATGGATGTCTGTCCTTACGTTCGGGGGCGCGTTCGGGGGCGCGTTCGGGGGAGAAGGGTCAGCTTCCGGCGCCGAGCTCGACCGGCACGCCGACCAGCGAGCCGTACTCGGTCCAGGAGCCGTCGTAGTTCTTGACGTTGGTCTGGCCCAGGAGCTCGTGCAGGACGAACCAGGTGTGAGCGGAGCGCTCACCGATGCGGCAGTAGGCGATGGTGTCCTTCGCCAGGTCGACGCCCGCGCTCTCGTAGATCTCCTTGAGCTCGTCGTCGGACCGGAAGGTGCCGTCGTCGTTGGCCGACTTCGACCAGGGGATGTTGCGGGCGCTCGGCACATGGCCCGGACGCTGCGACTGCTCCTGGGGGAGGTGGGCCGGGGCGAGCAGCTTGCCGGAGAACTCGTCGGGGGAGCGCACGTCGACGAGGTTCAGCGAGCCGATGGCGTCGACGACCTCGTCGCGGAAGGCGCGGATGGAGGCGTCCTGCGGCTTGGCCTGGTACTCGGTCGCCGCGCGGGCCGGGACCTCGGCGACCAGGTCGCGGGAGTCGAGCTCCCACTTCTTGCGGCCGCCGTCGAGCAGCTTGACGTCCTGGTGGCCGTAGAGCTTGAAGTACCAGTAGGCGTACGCCGCGAACCAGTTGTTGTTGCCGCCGTAGAGGACGACCGTGTCGTCGTTGGCGATGCCCTTCTCCGACAGGAGCTTCTCGAAGCCGGCCTGGTCGACGAAGTCACGGCGCACCGGGTCCTGGAGGTCCTGCTTCCAGTCGATCCGTACGGCGTTCTTGATGTGGTTCTTGTCGTAGGCCGACGTGTCCTCGTCCACCTCGACGATGACCGTCTTGGGGTCGTCGATCCGGGCCTGGACCCACTCGGCGTCCACCAGGACGTCACTGCGGCTCATGTTCTCTCCTCCGGGGCAGTTGCGGCGGTACGGGCACGCTCGCGACGCGGCGCCGCGCGGGGCGTGCGGCGAGCGTACGAGCGAAAGTGCGGGAAGGCCCGGCTGACGGGCCGAGGAGGGGGCCGGTCCGAGGCGTGCCGGACCGCGTCCCGTTTCAGACGGGGCGACAGAGCATGGCGGCGACGCGGCACAGGTCGACTGCCCGCCGCTTCGTGAGATCCGCCTGTCGCTTCATGCGTCCGATCGTAGGGACGGACAGGCGGGCATGTCACCGGCGTGTCGAATGATGAGACGATATCGTCCGGAGAATGAGATGAGTGAGGGTTGAACGTCCCGGGGGCGGGGCCGCCCGGGCATGCGAGGGCCACGGGCGGTCATGTATGCGGACGAGATCGTCTCAGTGAATGGACCAGGGACGAGATCGGACGCCCCTGGGTGCTGATCGGGTCAGCCCGTCAGTTGGACGTTGTTACCCGTGACCGAGACGTCTATGCCGTCCTTGGTGGCCTCCACCTTGTCCAGCCGCATACCGGTGGGCAGTCCCTCGATCTTCCGCTCGAAGTCGGCCTTCTCCCGCACCTTGTCCTCCCACTGGGGGATGCTGCCGCCCGGGATGGACTCGGCGTGCAGCCGGATGGTGGTCCCGTTCACGATGGTGACCTGGGAGTGGGCGGTGAGGCTGAGGCCCAGCAGACTGCCGGTGATCTTGACCTTGTTGCTCCCCGACGAGTCGTAGCCGACGGTCACCCCAGGACCGGCGGCCTGTGAGAGGTCCGCGTAGCTGATGTGGGCCGAGCCGGTGGCGCGGTCTGCGCTGGCCGAGGAGAAGCTGCCCGAGATGCGGACGTTGTGCAGCTTCGCGTCGAGCTCGGTGACCCGGACGCTGCGGCCGTCCCCGGTGGCCGTGGTCAGCCCGTCCACACCGACGTCGACCTCGTCCAGCTCCTTGCCCGCGACCTGGGTGAGGAAGGGGAAGCCCTTGATCGAGACATTGGGCGTGGTCGTCAGGCCCTGCGAACTCTTGATCTTGTCCGCGGCCTTCGACTCCGCGATGTACACCGCGATGCGGTCGGCGGCCACGAAGAGGCCGCCGAGTATCACGACGACGATCAAGGTGATGCGTAGTGCGCGCATATGCGTGGGTCCCTCAGGCTCGTGCTCAGGCCCTCGCCTGAGGCTGCGAGCCTATCCGGAGCGGCTGAGCGGGAGCCGGGGAGTCAGCCCAGTGCGCGGCCGATCACATAGACCACGGGGGCCGCGGCCGCCAGTGGAAGCGCCACGCCGGCCGTCATATGGACGAACCGCGAGGGGTAGTCGTAGCTGGCGACCCGGTGGCCGATCAGCGCGCACGCCCCGGCCGCGAACCCGAGCAGGGCGGCGGTGGAGGTGCCCGTTCCGGTGAGCTGCCCGGCCCCGACCCCGGCGCCCGTGGCGGCCGCCAGCGCGACCACGACG
>NZ_JAHLEM010000196.1 GCF_018883605.1 Streptomyces niphimycinicus
CCGGCGGGGCGGGCTGCGGGGGCGCGGGCCGCGGCCGGGTGGTGATGGGGGGCAGGGCGACGGGCTGCCGGGCGGACCGGGGCGCCGAACGCTCGGAGTCGTGCCGGTGGCGCTGGTGCTGACGGTGGGTCGGCGCGTACTCGTACCCGTACCCGTACTCGTACGCGTCGTCGCGCCGCTCATGCGATCCGGAGGGCCCCGAACGCCCCTCCGGCGTGTGCTTCGGCTGCCGGCCGAACGCCTCGGTGGCGACGGGATGCCCGGGGATCAGCGTCTGCGGCGCGAACGGCGTACCGCCCGCGTAGCCCAATCCCAGGACCGCCGAATAGCCGAGGCAGGCGGCCCCCGCGACTACGCCCACATGACGTACGAATCGGCCACGGCGCCCGGAGAGGTCCACGAACACGGGCCCCTTCCGGGCCACGTCAGCGCGGAGGGGACGCGAAGGCGCGCGCTCGGCCACATCTGACTGAGGATCCATACGGAAGAGGCTAATGCAGAAAATACGACATGCGACATATAAGTCAAACATGCGGTGTGTCATAGTTCAGTAGGCTTCACGGAATATGCGAGGTTTGGCGAGGAGAACGGCTCGGGCGGCGCAGCCCCCGGCGCCTCGTACCGGACCGCAAGAAGGAGCCAGAGCCATGAGGGCCAGCCCCCGCATGAGCGGAATCGCCGTGGCCGGCGCGGTGGTCTGCGCCACCATCGCCGTATGGGCGGGACACCACAAGCAGCCGCCCGAGCCGCACGCAGCGCCCTCACAGCCGCAGGCGTCGCAGCCCTCAGCGGCGGCACGGTCGCCCGCCGAGTTCGTGCCGTACGTCAACGCCTGGTCGGACTCGGGGTACGACATGGCCGCCGCGGCCGGGCGCGGGGTCAAGGAGTTCACCCTGGGCTTCGTCGTCGCGGGCGACGGCTGCACCCCGGCGTGGGACGGCGGCACCTCGCTCGACGACGAGGCGCTGGAGGCCCGGGTCGAGGGCGTCCGCCGGGCGGGCGGCGACGTACGGATCTCCTTCGGCGGCGCCGAGGGCACCGAGCTGGCCACCGTCTGCACCGACGTCCCCGAACTCGCCTCCGCCTACGCCGAGGTGATCGAGCGATACCAGGCGCACCGGATCGACTTCGACCTCGAGGGCGAGGCGCTCGCCAACACCGAGGCGGCGGCCCGCCGCGCCCAGGCGCTCGCGCTGATCCAGCGCACCCACGAGGGCCTGAACATCTCCTTCACCCTGCCCGCCATGCCCGACGGGCCGACCGCCGAGAGCGTCGCCCAGTTGGAGGCCGCCAAACAGGAGGGGGTCATCCTCTCGACCATCAACATCATGGCGATGAACTACAGCGGGGACCATACGGGCGACATGGGCGACTACGCCGTCCAGGCGGCCACCGCCGCGCAGGCCCGGATCCGCGAGGTGCTCGGCATGTCCGACGCCGCCGCCTGGAAGGTGCTCGCGGTGACACCGATGATCGGGGTCAACGACGTCACCGGCGAGACCTTCACGCTGGAGGACGCGTCCAGGCTGGCGCGGTTCGCCGCGGAGAAGGGGATCGGACGGCTGTCGATGTGGTCCGCCGAACGCGACCAGCCGTGCACCCCGGAAATGACCCGGTCCGCCACCCCCACGGCCCCCACCGACGGTGCCGCGGGCCCCGGGACGACCGAGAGCGTCGTCCCCAACACCCGTTGCAGCGGCGTCACCCAACGCCCCGGCGCCTTCGAGGCGGCGCTGAGGGGGTGAGGGGCTCCGTGAACGCGTAGGGGCCGGGGCGGCAAGATGCCGCCCCGGCCCCTGCTCAAGGCTGTGTCAGGGCACGACGACCGGAGTCGCTGGGGGACCGCCCGTCCCTCGCCCTCCGGGGCGAGCGGCCCTCTCAGGAGCGCTTGAATCGGTTCGGGTTGTTGTGTTCACGGTGGCGAGGGCACTGGCATGGTGGCCATGCCTGCCCCAGCCCGTAGGTATCGCTCTTCTCCCCGACCAGGACGGTCACCATCGCGTGCCGTGCTGTGACGATTCCATCGCGCGCCATGGTGTAGACGCGCATGGTCATCGTCGGCCGTTCGCCCCGGTCGGGTGGGTTATCGGCGTTCACCGAGCGCGCTTTCCTTCAGCCGGCGCGAGGAGCTGGAGCACGCTGCGCAGGCTCCGTTTCACCGCCCCCAGGTGGTAGGCCAACTCTTCCGGCGCGGCGGTGCTCAGTTGGAGTGATTCGGCCCCTGCCAGGGTCTGTCCGGCCACGATCACCACCGCGCTCTCAAGGCCCTCACGGGTGGGCTTACCGGCCGTGACGCAGGCAGGGCACAGACCCGAGTGCGGGTCGGCGGGGTCATGGGGCCCGAAAACCCCGGGGGTGGCACACAGAGCGCACCCGGGCCCCAGGGGGGAAGGTGAGGGCGCGGTCCGGGTATTGACGATCACCGGATGACCACCATGCCGTGCGGGGCACACACCAACTCCACGCGGGGGATGACGCCGACCCGCCGCTGTTCGTGCCGTTGCTCATGGGCCACCACGTAGGGCCGTACTGAGGAGGGTTCCTGGTCGTACAGCGGCGGGGCCGCTGTACACAATTCGGGAGGGGGCAAGTCGCTGTTCGGGCTTGCAGCCACCGGTTGGGCCCTGGCGGCGGAGTCCATGTCTCCCGCCTCGGGCCGCGAGATGCCCGCGCGCGGCGCGAGAGGCATCGCCCCGGACCGATGACGGCCGCGCGGCCGTAAGGCGAGAAACGCACTCACCCATGCGGAGAACCAATGGATAGGGTTGTTCATTGTTCATCAGCTCCTGTGAGGCTGTTGGGCCACGCCCCCGGACGCAGCCACGTCGCGGGGGTCTGCCTTTCTGACACAAGCGTGGCGCAACTCACGTACGCTCAGGTGAGGTTCATATCCCGAGGTTCATTTGGGGAAATGGGGACGGCACATGGCGGCACGGCCACGCGAACTCACGCCTGACCGATCCGCCCGACACTTGTTCGGGGCGAAGATGCGTGCCCACCGAGAGCGTGCGGACATGAGTCTTGAGCGGTTGAAGGATGTCGTGATGGTGAGCACAAGCCACCTGTCCCGCATCGAGACGGCCGACGCCATGCCCCCGCCCGACCTGCCCAAGCGGCTGGACGCCGCCTTTGGCACGGACGGGATCTTTGAAGAGCTGTACGGGCTTGTCCGCCGAGAGGTCCATCCCGACCAGTTTCGGCGGCGGATGGAACTTGAGGCGCAAGCGCGGCTCATCGAGGAGTACGGCGGTCAAATTGTGCCGGGGCTTGTGCAGACCGAGGGCTACGCCCGCGCCCTGTTCGAAACGTTCGACCCCAAAGCCGCGCCGGAAAAGATCGAGGAGTTGGTTACCGCTCGAATGAGTCGGCAAACTTTATTGAGCACTGATTCTCCGCCCGATATCTCACTGATCCTTGATGAGGCAGTCCTAAGACGGCCATTTGGCGGGCCGACCGTGATGCACGCGCAGCTTTCTCGTCTGGTTGACCTGACGTTGACTCCCACGAGCGTGGTTCAGATTCTACCGTTCGAACATGGTGGACATGCTCTGGTAGGTGGAACGCTGACGTTGATGACTCTCGACAACGGTGCTCGCGTAGCCTACGAGGAGAGCATTTCTACGGGGACGTTACTGGAGGACCTTGCAGCGGTCTCGGCGCGGCAGCGGGCCTATGATCTGCTGAGAGCCAGCGCTCTGTCGCCGAGTGACACGTCGACTTTCATCCGATCCCTTATGGAGGTAGTATCCGATGAGTGCCATACCTGACCGATCCGGTACCGAGTGGGTGAAATCCAGCTACAGTGGCAACGGGGGCGGTAGTTGTGTCGTGTGGGCACCTAGCCTCGCGTCTGCTGGCATCGTTCCCGTACGGGATAGTAAGGACCCGCAGGGTCCGGCGTTGAACTTCCCGGTGTCGTCCTGGTCATCGTTCATATCGGCAGTTAAGAGCGGGCAGTTGCCAGCAGCCTGATCGTCCCTGACGAAACATCAGAATTACGGCCCCGGCCACTCGGCGGGGGCCGTTGCGTTCTCCACCGGTCCGGCGCGCATTCCACGACACTGCACCCGCCCAGCGTGTGGCATGCCTTCTCGTGACTGCGAAGGAAACTCGTCCCAGACGGTGCGGCCCCTGCCATCTGTCACCGGGGGAAGCAGACGACAGGGCCCGATTCAGCCAACCGCTGGGGCTGTCATGGGTTCACTTGCCGTCACCTTCCTGTGGGGTGGGCTCTCGGGGAGCCTCCGGAGGCATTGGGCCTCCGTCGTGCTTCCCACCATCTGCCTGAACGGTTACCAGGTCACGCGGGTGCCGGAACGGAATTCCACGCCAGCCTTCGGCGTCGGGCACGCGTGTCTCGTACTTGTCGACGGCCGCAGAATTCATCTGCCAGTCTCCTCTTTCGCGCAGGGCCATGCCGCCGTACCGTCGATGGCATGGCCTGTGGTCCGCAGGGGGATTCCGCTGCGGATTGGTCACCCGTTCCGGCGGCTGGACCTGTCCGGGGTTTCCAACCGCCGGGGCGGGAGTTCGTGGGTGGTGCTTAGGGGCCTCCGGCTGCGCCTCCGCTCCCTTCGGGAGCGCTCACCTGTCCGGGACGCTTGCTCAGCCGGATCTCTTTCGCCACTGATTCCCCTCTCAGATCTTCCCCGTGGCAGCGAGCGTGATGAGCGCGGAGCACGCCACGTAAACGGCCGGATGGAACCGTGACACGCGAATGGTCATGCGACCATGCCCGGCCCTCATGACTGCTCACTGTGTAGCGGCTCCGCGCGGGTGACGCGGGCATGGTCGGTCACGAAGCGCCGGAAGAGGTCATGACCCGTACGGCCGGTATGGCGAAGGCACCATTCCTGAGCCGCTTCCGGGTCTTCCTGAGGGCCCGATTCCTCATCGCAGCCGGGCGTTGCGCAGAAGGCTTCGAAGGTCACTCCGCCCTCAGGGTCATGCCGGATTGTGTGGTTCACGAACCGATAGACAGCGCGCGTAGTCACTGGTGCCCTTCCGGGTGCCGACGCATGTAGACGTTGCAATCGGTCACGGTGGTCATGTCGCCACCCGCGCGGGCACGGTCACGCACGTTGGCAAGCTCTGTGCAGCCGGGGCAGCCCTCAACCGGCGCGGGCTCCAACTCGTCAGTCTTCAACGGAAGTTGCACCGGGTCACTCGGGTAGGTCTTCGCTTCGCTCACGTCCAACCCCCTGCATCGCTTCCTGTCAGATGAGCAGTCAACGACTGTCAGTGCGCTCCGCTCTACAGGTTTGCACGAACTTGCACGCCGATTCATGGCAGGTGGTCTTGACTGCCCACGCTGTAGCGGGAGGATGGCTGTGCAAGGTCAGGCAAACCATGCACGGAAAGAGGCTGACATGGCGCTACGGTTCGTCGGGATTGACCCGAACACCGATCATGACCACTGCCCTACCGTCTGGGCTGACGAAGAAGCGGGAGAACTGGTAATCCAGGGCTGGAAGGCAAGCCCTGAACTCCGCGCAGCCTGTGAGTCGGACACTCCGGCCAACGGAACGATCCCGGACAGCGAAGAAATCATCAGGATCCCGGCGCGTATGGTGCCGATTATCCGGAAAGCGTGCGATGCAGTTGAGCCTTCCGCCGTTCAGTGAGCTACTGGCCAACACCCGCGAATCCGCCATTCATCTGGAAATGCGGGATGACTATGGCACTAACTCGCGACTAGAAGCATGGCAGCGCGGCGAACGTGTTGATTGGAGCGACCGCGAATCCTGGTGGCACCCGTTCCACCAAGCCATTGCGGACGCTGTTGCCCGGGGCGTGGGTATTCGGCGGGCACGCGTGGTGTCGGAGCCTGTCAGCGAATACATCCGCTGGGAGCACGACGCGACGCAAGGCAACATTGCCGCTGGGGAAGAAGTCCGGTGGCTCCCACGGAGTCAGGCAGTGGGCTTCCTGGTACCCGCTAACGACTTCTGGTTGTTCGACGGAAACCTTCTCCGCCTACATCACTTCGCGGGGGATGGAAGCCACGTCACGGATGAGCTCAGCGGGGATGTCGAGACGGTGAAACTCTGCGCTGACGCGTTTGAGAGCATCTGGCAGCGAGCAACCCCGCACAGCGAATACATCATCTGAGTGCAACCGGACAGCCAACTTATGTCATCTCCTTCGTCCAAAGCCCAAGAAGCCAGGGAAGCCGTAGCCGGTCGACTGCGGGAAATGAGGCTTGACGCAGGAATTACGGGGCGTGAGTTGGCTGTCAGGTGCGGGTGGAGTGAGTCCAAGTCATCGCGCATTGAGCACGCCAAGACGCCACCCAGCGATGCAGACATAAGAGCCTGGTGCACAGCGTGCGGCGCATCGGAGCAAGCTGATGACTTGATTGCTGCCAACCGTCAAGCGGATTCCATGTACGTCCAGTGGAAGCGGCTACAGCGAACGGGGCTCAGGCGGCTACAGGAGTCAGGCGTACCTCTCTACGAACAGACACGGCAATTCCATGTCTACTGTTCCAACGTAGTGCCCGGCTTCTTTCAAACCCCCGGCTACGCGTCCGCCTTGCTGACTTCCATCGCACGGTTTCGCGAAACACCGGATGATGTGTCGGACGCTGTGAAAGCGCGGATGGACCGATCACACGTCATCCACGAAGGTGACCACCGATTTGCCGTTCTGGTTGAGGAATCGGTGTTGCGGTACCGGATAGGCGGCGCCGAAGTCATGGCCGCTCAACTAGGCCATCTGCTGTCCGTGATGGCGCTACCGTCAATCTCGCTGGGTATAATTCCGTTCACGGCGCCCCGGCAAGCGTGGCCGCTGGAAACGTTCACTATCTTTGACCGTCAGCGTGTCCATGTGGAAACCCTGTCAGCGGCCATCAAGGAGACTCAGCCGAGCGACGTTGCGCTGTACCTCAAAGCGTTTGGGAACTTGAAGGAAATTGCCGCCTACGGAGCGGAAGCCCGTTCGCTCATCACAGCGGCCATTGATGCAGTGGGCTGAATCGTAGAGAGCCCCACACCGGCCACCGATAAGGCAGCGGGTACGGGGCTACGGTCATGCGGTCAGTGCACGGTACGTTCGATCGGTCCTCTCGGACACGCCGAATTGATCAGCTATCATGCGGCCGGTCACGGGGCGGTCATACCAGGATTCCAGAACGGACACTGCCGCAGGAGATCAGCGTTGCGTGACCGGGGTCGGGCCAACTTGAATGACAAGAGCCCCTGGCGGTCACCAGGGGCTCTCTCTGTGTCTGCTGTGTCAGTGTCGGTCGCCGAGCTGCGATCGAAGGCCAGCGGGCGCGAGGCAGGCGGCTACGCCTGCCCGGGGGCGCGCACCGGGATGCTGGTGAAGGTCGGCTGAGAGAGTTCTTGCGGACTGAAGAAGTCGTTCCCCTTGTCGTCCACCACGATGAACGCCGGGAAGTTCTCGACCTCGATCTTCCAGACCGCCTCCATGCCCAGCTCCTCGTACTCCAGGACCTCGACCTTCTTGATGCAGTCCTGGGCCAGCCGCGCCGCCGGACCCCCGATCGAGCCCAGATAGAAGCCGCCGTGCGCGGCACACGCGTCGGTGACCTGCTTGGAGCGGTTGCCCTTGGCCAGCATGACCTTCGAGCCGCCGGCGGCCTGGAACTGCTCGACGTACGCGTCCATCCGGCCCGCCGTCGTCGGGCCGAACGAACCGGAGGCGTAGCCCTCGGGCGTCTTGGCCGGGCCCGCGTAGTAGACCGGGTGGTTCTTCAGGTACTCGGGCATCTCCTCGCCCGCGTCCAGCCGCTCCTTGATCTTCGCGTGCGCGATGTCCCGGGCCACGACCAGCGTGCCGGTGAGCGAGAGCCGGGTCTTGACCGGGTGCCTGGTCAGCTCGGCCAGGACATCGTCCATCGGCCGGTTGAGGTCGATGGCGACCGCGTCCAGGTCCGGGCCCGCGCCCTCGGTCAGCTCCTCCTCCGTCGTCTCCGGCAGGAAGCGCGCCGGGTCGGTCTCGAGCTGCTCCAGGAAGACGCCCTCCGGCGTGATCTTGGCGAGCGCCTGGCGGTCGGCGGAGCACGAGACCGCGATGGCGACCGGGCAGGAGGCGCCGTGGCGCGGCAGCCGCACCACCCGCACGTCATGGCAGAAGTACTTGCCGCCGAACTGCGCACCGATCCCGATCTTCTGCGTCAGCTCGAAGACCTTCTCCTCCAGTTGCTTGTCGCGGAAGCCGTGCCCGGTCGGGGAGCCCTCGGCGGGCAGCTCGTCCAGATAGTGTGCGGAGGCGTACTTCGCGGTCTTGAGCGCGTACTCGGCGCTGGTGCCGCCGACCACGATCGCCAGGTGGTACGGCGGACAGGCGGCCGTGCCCAGCGAGCGGATCTTCTCCTCCAGGAACTTCATCATCGATGCCTCGTTCAGCACCGCCTTCGTCTCCTGGTAGAGGAAGGACTTGTTGGCCGAGCCGCCGCCCTTGGCCATGAAGAGGAACTTGTAGGCGCCGCCGTCGGTCGCGTACAGCTCGATCTGCGCGGGCAGGTTGGAGCCGGTGTTCTTCTCCTCCCACATGGTCAGCGGGGCCATCTGGGAGTAGCGCAGATTGAGCTTGGTGTACGCGTCGAAGACGCCCCGCGACAGGGCCTCCTCGTCGCCGCCCTCGGTCAGCACGTGCTGCCCGCGCTTGCCCATGACGATCGCGGTGCCGGTGTCCTGGCACATCGGGAGCACCCCGGCCGCCGCGATATTGGCGTTCTTCAGCAGGTCCAGCGCGACGAAGCGGTCGTTGGCGCTGGCCTCCGGGTCGTCGAGGATCCGGCGCAACTGGGCGAGGTGGGCCGGGCGCAGATAGTGCGAGATGTCGTGCATCGCCTCGGCCGCGAGCTTCCGCAGCGCCTCCGGCTCGACCTTCAGGAAGGTGCGTCCGTCGGCCTCGAAGGTGCTCACGCCGTCGGAGGTCACCAGGCGGTAGGGCGTGGTGTCCTCTCCCAGGGGCAGCAGGTCCGAATAGGCGAACGCTGGGTGGTTGGGACGGGAGACGGGGGGCATCGCGGACATTCCTCACTCGACGGGGCTTCGGCTGACTTCGTCGACAGCGCGTTGATAAGCGTAGAACGGGGCGGTGGAACGGGACCTGTGAGGTAAGGCTCAGTAGCGGGCGCGGGGACCGGGCCGGTGGGGGAAGGATCAGGGATGCGTCAGGGATCGTCCCCTAGTCGCGATCTATCGCGACTGGATACTCTGTGTCCGTGGATGAGCAGCAGCCCGTGCCCCTGACCAAATCCGCCCCCGCGGCCGCCCCCGTGGCCGCTTCGGCTCCGACCCCGGCCCCGGCCCCGGCGTCCGCGCCCGTCGCGGAGGCGGAGCTCCGCGCGTCCGACGCCGACCGTGACCGGATCGCGGACATCCTGCGGGAGGCCCTCGCCGAGGGGCGGCTCCAGCCCGAGGAGCACGCCGAGCGGATCGACGCGGTCTATCGCGCCAAGACCCTCGGCGAGCTGGAGCCCCTGGTGCGCGATCTGCCCGTCGCCCCGGCCCGCGGCACCGGCCCGGCCCCGGCGCACGACGCGGAGCCGGACTGGGCGCGCGCCGTGCCCGAGTCGGAGAACCTGGTGGCGGTCTTCGGCGGTTCGACGCGCAAGGGCCGCTGGCGGGTCAGGCGCCGGACGAACGCCCTGGCGGTCTTCGGCGGCGTCGAAATCGATCTGACCGAGGCGGTCTTCGAGCACCGGGAGATCGTCATCAATGTCGTGGCCGCCTTCGGCGGAGTGGACATCAAGGTCCCGGAGAACGTCTCGCTGCGCGGCTCGGGCGCGGGCATCCTCGGCGGCTTCGACGTCAGGACGTACGAGGCACAGGACCCCGACGCACCGGTGATCCATGTCACCGGGTTCGCGGTCTTCGGCGGTGTCGAGGCCAAGCCCAAGCGGGGCAAGCGGCTGAAGAACCTGCGGGCATAAGCCCTGAAGAACGAGCATGCGCGGGGGAAGTTCCGGGTGGGACAACGGTGTGCATAAGCGCGCGCACAGCGGGTAAGGCTTGGTGCATCGTCTCTCGTACGGCTGATGGGGGTGCTCACGGGGCCGTACACCTCGAGGCGGGCAAGGGTGACCACCGGAGCCGTCGTCAGGAGTAGACCGTGCTGCAACCGCATCAGCCCCTGCTGGAAGCCGCCGTGCCCCCGCAGCGCGTTCCCGCGCGCGATCAGGCCGGCCCCTGGCACTCGGAGGCGGTGTGCCGACGGGACGAGGCCGGGCTGTTCTTCGCCCCTTCCAAGGAGCCCACGGCTGCCAGGCTGTCGCGGGAAGAGGCCGCCAAGCGCGTCTGTGCGCGCTGCCCGGTCATGGTCGAGTGCCGGGAGCACGCACTGCTTCAGCCCGAGCCGTACGGCGTATGGGGCGGGCTGACCGCGGCCGAGCGCCGGGTCGTGCTGGCCCGCCGCCGGCGCCGGGAGGCGGAGCTACAGCGCGCGGTGCGGGTCGCCGCAGCCGGCTGAACTCTTCGGGACCTGGGCCGGGCCCCGCCGGGAGGCGGGACCCGGCCCTCGTCATGTGCCGTCCGGGTTACCTGCGGTCGCGCGCTCAGCTCGGCCGTTCGAAGTCGACGGCGGCGTAGGCGCGCAGCTTGGCCAGCCGGTGGGTGGAGTCGATCTGCCGGATGGTGCCGGACTTGGACCGCATGACCAGCGACTGGGTGGTGGCGGTCTCCGCGCGGTACCGCACCCCGCGCAGCAGATCCCCGTCCGTGATGCCGGTCGCGACGAAGAACACGTTGTCGCCGCTGACCAGGTCGTTGGTCTCGAGGACCTGGTCCAGGTCGTGGCCCGCGTCGAGGGCGCGCTGCCGCTCCTCGTCGTCCTTGGGCCACAGCTTGGCCTGGATGGTGCCGCCGAGGCACTTGATCGCGCAGGCCGCGATGATGCCCTCCGGCGTACCGCCGACGCCCAGCAGCAGGTCCACACCGGTGCTCTCGCGCGCGGCCATGATCGCGCCGGCCACATCGCCGTCGGAGATGAACTTGATCCGGGCGCCCGCCTCCCGGATCTCCTTGACGATGCCCTCGTGGCGGGGGCGGTCGAGGACCACCACGGTGACGTCCTCGGGGCTGGACTTCTTGGCCTTGGCGATCCGGCGGATGTTCACCCCGGGGGGCGCGGTGATGTCGACGAACTCGGCCGCCTCGGGGCCGGTGACCAGCTTGTCCATGTAGAAGACGGCCGACGGGTCGAACATGGTGCCGCGCTCGGCGACCGCGAGCACGGAGACGGCGTTGGCCATGCCCTTGGCGGTGAGCGTGGTGCCGTCCACCGGGTCCACGGCCACGTCGCACTCCGGGCCGGTGCCGTCGCCCACGCGCTCACCGTTGAAGAGCATCGGCGCCTCGTCCTTCTCCCCCTCTCCGATGACGACGACGCCGTTCATCGAGACGGTGTGCACGAGGGAGCGCATGGCCTTCACGGCGGCGCCGTCGGCGCCGTTCTTGTCGCCGCGGCCCACCCAGCGGCCGGAGGCCATGGCACCCGCCTCGGTGACCCGGACGAGTTCCAGGGCGAGGTTGCGGTCGGGAGCCTCGGGGCTGACCTCGAGCTGGGAGGGGAGATGATGCTCGGTCATCGGAGCGCACCTTTCTGTACGGCGACGGACCGGGAGGTCCCTCCGCCCCGCGAGGGGCTGGGAGGGTGAGGGTGTTCATGACCTTATCCGCTGATTGGCTAAGTGAGCAGACAGCCCCACGCATGAGCACGGCCCTGTTGCGGGGTGCGAGGACCGGATGAGGGACGATAGGGGGCGTGGCAGGTATGCGTGGCAAAGAGACGGTCCGGGACATGGTGCTGTCGCTGGCGGCGATCGGCGTCGTCGCGGCGGGCATCTACCTCTTCGGTATCCCGCACGACGAGGGCGCCAAGGGCTCCGGGGTGAAGACGGTGGACTACCGCGTGGAGCTGGACACGGCCCGCCGCGCCGCGCCGTACCCGGTGGCCGCCCCCGAGCCCGGGAGCCTGCCCAAGGGCTGGCGCGCGACATCGGTGACCTACCGCCCGGCCGCCGAGCCGGACGGCGCGCTCTGGCACCTCGGCTTCCTCGACCAGGACCAGGAGTACGTCGCGGTCGAGCAGAGCGACGGCAAGCCCGAGCCGTTCGTGGAAGAGGTCACACAGCAGGCGCGGGAGACGAAGCACACACAGCGGATCGACGGCGAGGAGTGGGTCCGCTACGAGGGTGACAAGTACGACGCGCTGGTGCGCCAGGAGCCGGGCGTGACCACGGTGGTCACCGGGACGGCGTCGTACGGGCAGTTGACGAAGGTGGCCGCCGCGCTCACCGAGAAGAAGGGCTGAGCGCGACGACCGAAGGGCGTGGCCCGGACCAGCGGTCCGGGACACGCCCTTCGGTGTGTGGTCTGTGGTGGCTCAGACCGTGGTGATGACCTGGTCGTAGTCCAGGCGCGGGCCACGGGGGAACCAGGCGTCCTCGCCCGGCTTGCCGATGTTGATGACCATCAGCGGGGTGTGGTCCTCGTCCAGGAACTCCTTCTGGATCCCGGCGGCGTCGAAACCGGTCATCGGGCCGGCGGCGAGACCGGCGGCGCGGATGCCCAGGATGAAGTAACCGGCCTGCAACGAGGCGTTCAGCCCGGCGGCCTGCTCGCGGGCGGCGCGCTCGGAAAAGAAGACGTCCTTGGCCTGCGGGAAGTGCGGGAAGAGCGCGGGCAGCTCCTCGTGGAACTCGTTGTCCGCGGCGAGGATCGCGACCAGCGGGGCGGTGGAGGTCTTGGCCTGGTTGCCCTCGGCCATGTGCTGCACCAGACGCTCACGGGCCTCGGGGGAACGGACCAGCACAACGCGCAGCGGCGACTGGTTGAACGCGGTCGGCGCGTACTTGATCAGGTCGTAGATCGCCTGCACCTGCTCCTCGGTCACCGGCTCGTCGGTGAAGGTGTTCGCGGTGCGGGCCTCACGGAAGAGCAGGTCCTGAGCGGCGGAGTCGAGTACGAGTGCCATGGAAGAAACCTCTGCATAAGCGGGGATATCGCTGACTGCCTCCACTGTACGGCGTTTAGATTAATGTTCAACTAAAAAGTTGGCGCAGGGTGCGGAAGGTGCTCCGAATCACAGTGCGCGGCGCGCCTGGGTGGGGCGCGGTGGATCGAGGGCGGCCGCGCGACGGCGGGTGATCCCCGACCGCGGCCGGTGGGGTGGTCGGTGGCGAGCGATAAAGGGGCGAGCGATAAACCGCTGACGGTCATCCCTCCGCCGCGCCGCGCTCCGCGTCTTCGGCGCCCCCGCCGTTCCCGTCCCCGACTTCGTCCTCGTCCGTCTCGTCCGCCAGCGCCGCGTCCAGCCGCGCCCGTGCGCCCTCCAGCCAGCGGCGGCAGACCTTCGCCAGCTCCTCGCCCCGCTCCCATAGCGCGAGCGACTCCTCCAGGCTGGTGCCGCCCGCCTCCAGACGGCGGACCACCTCGACCAGCTCGTCCCGTGCCTGCTCATAGCCGAGCGTGGTCTCCGCCCGCGGTGCGCTCTGCGCGCCCCGCGCGCTCTGCTGGGCCTGCTCGTCCGTCTTCGCCATGCCCCTCACCCTATTCAGCCGGACCGACAGCGACCCGCGCCCGGAACTCGCCCTCGGCGACCCGCGCCCGCAGCTCCTCGCCGTCGGTGACCTCGTCGGCCGCCCGCACCACCGAGCCGTCGGGGTGCTGGAGCACCGCATAGCCCCGTCGCAGCGTCGCGGCGGGGGAGAGGGCCACCACCCGCGCCTGGGTGTGGGCCAGCTCGGAGTCGGCCCGGTCCAGCAGATGGCCCAGGCAGCGCCGGGCGCGCTCCAGCACCGCCGTGATCCGCTCCTCGCGCTCGTCCACCATGCGGTGCGGCTCCCGCATGCACGGCCGGGCCAGGGCGGCGGCCAGCCCTCGCTCCTCCCGGTCCAGCAGCCCGTGCACACTGCGCAGTGCGCGCTCCCGCAACTGCTGGACGCGCAGCAGCTCCTCGCCCACATCCGGCACGACCTTCTTCGCCGCGTCGGTGGGCGTGGAGGCGCGCAGATCGGCGACCAGGTCCAGCAGCGGTGAGTCCGGCTCGTGGCCGATCGCGGAGACCACCGGCGTACGGCACGCGGCCACCGCCCGCACGAGCTGCTCATCGGAGAACGGCAGCAGATCCTCCACACTGCCGCCGCCGCGCGCCACCACGATCACATCCACTTCCGGCAGCGCGTCGAGCTCCTTGACCGCCTCGATCACCTGCGGCACCGCGTGCACCCCCTGCACCGCCACATTGCGCACCTCGAAGCGGACGGCGGGCCAGCGCAGCCGTGCGTTCTCCAGCACATCGCGCTCGGCGGCCGAGGCGCGCCCGCAGACCAGCCCTATGAGCTGCGGCAGAAAGGGCAGCGCCTTCTTACGGTCGGCCGCGAACAGCCCCTCCGCCGCCAGCGCCTTCTTCAACTGCTCGAGCCGCGCGAGCAGTTCGCCCACCCCCACCGGGCGGATCTCGGCGGCCCGCAGGGAGAGCTGGCCCCGCGGCGCGTACCACTCCGGCTTGGCGTGCACCACGACCCGCGCGCCCTCGGTGACCGTGTCCGCGATTCGGTCGAAGACGGCGCGGAAGCAGGTGACGGTCAGCGAGATGTCGTAACTGGGGTCGCGCAGGGTCAGAAACACCACACCGGCGCCCGGGCGCCGGGAAAGCTGGGTGATCTGCCCCTCGACCCACACCGCGCCGAGCCGGTCGATCCAGCTTCCGATCAGCCGGGACACCTCGCCGACCGGGATCGGCGCCTCCGCGGACGTGTTGACAGCCATGACCGCGAGGGTAGCTGTCACCACCGACAGACCCCGGGGTCATCGCCCCTACCATGGGGGACATGACTGCAACCTCCGCCCGCCGGGTCCTGCTCGCGGCCCCCCGTGGCTACTGTGCCGGTGTCGACCGTGCCGTGATCGCCGTCGAGAAGGCCCTGGAGCAGTACGGCGCGCCGATCTATGTGCGCAAGGAGATCGTCCACAACAAGTACGTCGTCCGGACCCTGGAGAAGAAGGGCGCCATCTTCGTCGACGAGACGGAGGAGGTGCCCGAGGGCTCCATCGTGATCTTCTCGGCGCACGGTGTCGCGCCGGTGGTCCACGAGGAGGCCGCCGAGCGCAAGCTGGCCACCATCGACGCCACCTGTCCCCTGGTGACCAAGGTCCACAAGGAAGCAGTCCGGTTCGCCAAGGAGGACTACGACATCCTCCTGATCGGTCATGAGGGCCATGAGGAGGTCATCGGCACCAGCGGTGAGGCCCCGGACCACATCACCCTGGTCGACGGCCCCGACGATGTGAAGAACGTCGACGTGCGCGACGAGTCCAAGGTCGTCTGGCTCTCCCAGACCACCCTCTCGGTCGACGAGACCATGGAGACCGTGGACGCGCTCAAGGAGCGCTTCCCGCGGCTCATCAGCCCGCCCAGCGACGACATCTGCTACGCCACCCAGAACCGCCAGATCGCCGTCAAGCAGGTGGCCGCCGAGTCCGACCTGGTCATCGTGGTCGGCTCCAAGAACTCCTCCAACTCGGTGCGGCTGGTGGAGGTCGCCATCGGCGCGGGCGCCAAGGACGGCCATCTGGTCGACTACGCGAGCGAGATCGACGAGGCATGGCTGGAGGGCGTCACCACGGTCGGTGTGACCTCGGGCGCCTCCGTGCCGGACGTGCTCGTCGAGGGCGTCCTGGAGTGGCTGGCCGAGCGCGGCTTCGGCGATGTCGAGGTCGTCCAGCCGATGCAGGAGTCCCTGACCTTCTCGCTCCCCAAGGAGCTGCGCCGGGATCTGCGGGCGGAGGCGGCCGCGGCCGCGACGTCCGCGGGCGAGCTGGGGGCTGCGACGTCCTCGGGTGAGCCGGAGGCCGCTGCGCTCGCCGGAGAGCCGGAGGCCGCGGCGGTCGCCGCCGAGGCGGAGGGATCCCAGCGGTGACGCAGAACCAGGGGGCCACGGGGGCGTCTGCGGCGAAGGTGTTCGGCATCGACATCGGCGGTTCGGGCATCAAGGGCGCCCCGGTGGACCTGGACCGGGGCGAGCTGGCGGCGGAGCGCCATAAGGTGCTCACCCCGCAGCCGTCCACGCCCGAGGCGGTTCTGGACGGTGTGGTCGAGGTCGTCCGGCATTTCGACTGGTCCGGGCGGCCGGTCGGGGTGACCTTCCCGGGCGTGGTGAAGAGCGGTGTCACCCTTACCGCCGCGAATGTCGACAAGAGCTGGATCGGCACCGATCTGGCGTCACAGCTCGGCGAGCGGCTGGACTGCCCCGTCACGGTGCTGAACGACGCGGACGCGGCCGGGGTCGCGGAGGTGGCCTTCGGCGCCGCCCGCGGCGTCAAGGGCACCGTGATCGTGCTCACCCTCGGCACCGGCATCGGCAGCGCGCTCTTCACCGACGGGCATCTGCTCACCAACACCGAGCTGGGCCATCTGGAGCTGGACGGCCATGAGGCGGAGAAGCGGGCCTCGACCAAGGCCAAGGACGATCACGAGCTGAGCTGGTCGCACTGGGCGCGCCGGGTGCAGAAGTACCTCCATCACCTGGAGATGCTGTTCTCACCGGAGCTGTTCGTGCTGGGCGGCGGAGTGAGCCGTAAGGCGGACAAGTTCCTGCCGCTGATCGAGGGCGTCAGGGCCGAGATCGTGCCTGCGCAGCTCCAGAATAATGCGGGGATCGTGGGGGCCGCGATGGCCGCGGCCGCTGCTGCCGGCGACGCCGGGTGACCAGTACGGCCCGCCGTACGAGCACGATCACCACGGTCAGCAGCGTCCCCGCGTAGAGCCAGCCGGCCTGTAGCGACAGCGCGGTGAACACCCCCACCGCCTGTCCGCTGAACCCGGCCGAACCGTCGTTGATGGGCAGCAGCCCGACCGTATAGGCCAGCGGCGCCGTCACCGGCGCCGCCAGCAGATCGGCCGGGCGCACCCACAGCCCGCAGGCCGCGCAGGCGGGCAGGAAGAGCATGCTGTAGACGGTGGGCGAGCCGGAGAACAGCAGCGCGTCCAGGCAGCCGATGCCCAGCATCGTGAGCGCGGTCAGCAGCCCCGCGCCCAGCCCGGTCAGCCGGGGGTCCGGGAGGGACAGCCCCCGGGCCCGCCGCAGCACGGCGGGCAGTGCCGCGGCCGGACCGGACGGCCCCGTACGGCGTGCGGCAGGCCGAGGCGCCCGGGGCGCGCCGCCGGGCTGCCCCCGGCCTTGACCCGTGCTTCTGCCGCGTCCCGGATATGTGTCGTCCGCGGCCGGACGGGGCGGTGGTGCCGCCGCGCGGCGGGGCGTACGCGTGCTGTAATGCTCCACCCGACCAACGTAGGTCGACGGAGGGCGAGAATCCGGTCTTGGACACGCCCTTCGCAGGACCTTGGCAGTGTGTTCGACCGATTGTCGGCCCGGCCGGGTGATCGGCCGGCGATCGGCCGGGCGATCGGAGGCGGCCCCGTAGACTGGTGGACCGGCCCCGCCGGGGTCCGTCCTCTGTCCTCACATCCCGACCACGGGAAGTTACGGGAAGTCGCCAACGTGTCGCTCACGATCGGAATCGTCGGTCTGCCGAATGTCGGCAAGTCGACCCTTTTCAACGCCCTGACCAAGAACGACGTGCTGGCGGCCAACTACCCGTTCGCCACCATCGAGCCCAACGTCGGCGTGGTCGGCGTCCCCGACCCCCGCCTGGACAAGCTCGCCGAGATCTTCGGCTCGGCCCGCAAGCTCCCCGCCACCGTCGACTTCGTCGACATCGCGGGCATCGTCAAGGGCGCCTCGGAGGGCGAGGGCCTGGGCAACAAGTTCCTGGCGAACATCCGTGAGTCCGACGCCATCTGCCAGGTCATCCGCGCCTTCAAGGACGAGAACGTCGTCCACGTCGACGGCAAGATCTCGCCGAAGAGCGACATCGAGACGATCAACACCGAGCTGATCCTCGCCGACCTCCAGACCATCGAGAAGGTGCTGCCGCGCCTGGTCAAGGAATCCCGGATCAAGAAGGACAAGCAGCCCCAGGTCAAGGCCGTCGAGGAGGCCCAGGCCATCCTCGAAGAGGGCCGCACCCTCTTCTCCGCAGGCATCGTCCAGGGCAGCGACCGCGCCGCCCTCCTCCACGAGCTGCACCTGCTCACCACCAAGCCCTTCCTCTACGTCTTCAACGTCGACGAGGACGAGCTCACCGACGAGTCCTTCAAGGCCGAGCAGCGCGCCCTCGTCGCCCCCGCCGAGGCGATCTTCCTCAACGCCAAGCTGGAGGCCGACCTCGCCGAGCTGGACGAGGACGAGGCCCTGGAGCTCCTCCAGTCCGTAGGCCAGGAAGAACCCGGCCTCGCCACCCTCGCCCACGTCGGCTTCGACACCCTGGGCCTCCAGACCTACCTCACTGCCGGCCCCAAGGAATCCCGCGCCTGGACCATCAAGAAGGGCGCCACGGCCCCCGAGGCGGCCGGTGTGATCCACACCGACTTCCAGAAGGGCTTCATCAAGGCCGAGGTCATCTCCTACGAGGACCTCGTCACCACCGGCTCGGTGGCCGAGGCCCGCGCGGCGGGCAAGGCCCGCATGGAGGGCAAGGAGTATGTGATGCAGGACGGGGACGTGGTGGAGTTCCGCTTCAACGTCTGACCGCCGCCACGCCGGTGCCCCGGGTCTGTCCGGTTCATGGTGTATGTCCGGTCGTTGACTCCTGGGCGCGCGGCGCGGGAGCGGGGCGGTCCTGGGCGCGGGGTGTTTGTCGGCGGGCGCGGGGTGTTCGGCCGCGGTCGTCGCCTGGCGTTCGTCCGCCGGCGGCCTGGGCGAGGAGCGCGCCGAGGACGGCCGGGGCGGCGAAGAGGATGAAGTTCCACCGGGGGGCCAGGTCGGCCGCGAGGAGCCGGCCGCCGAGCGTGGGGCCGGCGATCGCGCCGATGCGGCCCACTCCGAGCGCGACGCCCACCGCGCTGGCCCGCGCTGTCACCGGATAGGCGCGGGAGATGTACACATTGAGCAGCCCTTGGACGCCGACCGCGCCGCAGCCGCCGAGGATCACGATGCCGTAGAGCACCGGCAGCGGCAGTTGGGCGCTCATGCCGACGATCGCGGCGGCTCCGAGGGCGAAACTGGCGGTGACCGTTCCCTTCGATCCGGCGCGGTCGGCCAGCAGTGCCATGGCGAGTCCGCCGACGGTGGCGCCCAGATTCAGCAGGATGAGGAAGGTCTGCGAGGACCGCAGCGGATAGTCCGCGGTCCTCATCAGCTCCGGCAGCCAGGTGTTCATGCCGAAGATGAGCAGGAACGAAAGGGCCGCCATGGCGCTGAACAGCAGGGTGCTGGTGAGGTACGGCGGTTTCAGCACCAGCCGTACACCGCGGCTGCCGGGGGCCGGGGCCGATGTGGTCACCGCCCGCTGGTATTCCGTGGACTCGGGCAGCCAGGCGTAGGCCATGGGCAGCACGAGCAGCCCGGCGAACCCGCCGACCAGGTACTCCGCATGAAAGCTGTGGCCGCTCAGCAACGTGTTGGCGGCGAGGGCCGCGAACGCGCCGCCGATGGGCGTTCCGCACTGCACGATCCCCGAGTACAGATTCTTCCGTCCGTCAGGGGCCAGTTCGAAGATCAGCGGGGCCATCGCCGGGTAGATCGCACCGGCGCCGAGCCCGACGACGAAACGGCCCGCACCGAACAGGGCCGGCAGGGGTGCCGCGGCGCAGGCGAACATTCCGGCGCTGACGAGCGCGGCACTGACCAGGGTTGTCCGGCGCCGGCCGAACCGGTCGGTGAACTGGCCGACCAGCAGGGAGCCGAGAAGCATCCCGATGGGCGTGAGGCTGCCCAGCAGGCCGACCGTGGCGACGGTGAGGTCCCAGGGCCGGTAGTCGAGCAGCAGGGGTGTGGTCGCGCCGAACGCGACGAGGTCGAAGCCTTCCAGTGTCATCACCGCCAGGCCGACGGCGAGTGCGGCGCCGGTCGGCGTGGACGGGCTCCGGGACGGTTTCCCGCCCGTGCGGGGGAACGCGGGGGTGCTCAATGATCCGATTCCGTTCGTCTGAGCGCCGGGGCCCGAGCGCGATTCGCCGACTCGAGCCCCGACGGCCCGGCTCCCTCCGCACCCGGCCCCTCCGCACCCGGCTCCTCAGGAGCGCGGGCGACGGAGAGTGCGGGTGCCGGGGGTGCCGGGGGTGCCGGGGGCCAGGTGGCCTCAGGAGGGTCCGGTGCCGGGGCGCGGCGGATTCCTCAGGCCCGGCGTCCGCCGTCGACCGACAGCGCGATGCCGGTGACGTAGGACGCCGCGTCCGAGCAGAGCCAGACGGCGGCGGCCGCGGCCTCCTCCGGGTCGGCCATCCGGCCGAGCGGCGTGATCGCCTCCTGCATGGCGATCAGGTCGGTACCGGCCGCCACCCGCTCGAACCCGGGCGTACGGGTCGGGCCGGGGCAGACGGCGTTGACCCGGATGCGGTCCGGCGCGTAGTCGACCGCCGCGACCTTGGTGAGCCCGACGATGCCGTGCTTGGCGGCCACATAGGCGGGGGCGGTCGGGATCGCGTACAAGCCGCCGTTGGAGGCGATGTTGACGATCGCGCCGCCCTGGCGGCGTCGCAGTGCGGGCAGTTCGTACTTCATGCACAGGAAGGTTCCGGCCAGATTGACATGAACCACGCGCTCGAACTCGTCCAGTGTCATCTGCTCGAGCTGCCGGTGATGGGAGTCCAGGCCGGCGTTGTTCACGGCGAAGTCGAGGCCCCCGTACTCCGCGACCGTACGCTCGACGGCCGCCCGCACGGAGCCTTCGTCGCCGATGTCGACGGGGATGGCCAGCGCCTCCCCACCGTTCTCCCTGATCATCTCGGTGGTCTCGGCGGCCGTGTTCTCGTCGATGTCGAGCACGGCGACCGCGGCGCCACTTTGGGCGAACTCCAGCGCCGCCGCGCGGCCGATCCCACTGCCCGCGCCGGTGACCAGTCCCGCCTTCCGGGTCGCGGCGCTCATGCCAGCGGCTCGTGGTTCGCCCAGGCGGCCTTGTACGGGTGCCTCGACTGCCAGTGGTGGATGACCTCGTGCAGGGCGGGCGCGGCGAACCCCTTCGCCAGAGCGTCGATGTCGGCCACGGCGAACTGCACGATCGCGGTCGCGATGAGCGCCGGAATGGCCTCCTCCCCGGGGACGGGAATGTGGCGGCGGGCGACGACCGACTCCGCGAGGCCGGTGTCGAGCATGGCCCGTTCGATATCTCCGAGGTATTGGTCGAGTTCCGTGTCGGGCAGAGGCTGATCGAAGGAGACGATCATCGTGTGCTGAATCATGTGGCGATTCTTGCGAGCACCTGCCCTAAGTGTCCAAGATCGATAGAGAATTCGGCGATAACCTACAGGCATGGTTGAACTGGAGACCCGCGAGCTCGAGTACTTCGTCGCAGTCGCCGACGAGCTGCACTTCGGCCGGGCCGCCGCCCGGCTCTCGATCGCCCAGCCGGCGCTGTCGAAGGCGATCCGGCGGATCGAGACCCGGCTCGGCGTCGCGCTGTTCCTCCGCTCCAGTCGGCACGTCGAGCTCACACCGGCCGGGGAAGCGTTGCAGGAGCACGGACGGCATGCGCTCAACGCGGTCGCCGCCGCCGTCCGCAGCGCCCGGCGTGCCGTCGACACCCAGGCTCACCTGCGGCTCGTACTCAAGCCGGGCGGCGATGCCGGGCTGCTGTCCGGGATCCTGGCCGAGTACGCCCACCAGCCCGATGCCCGCCGGGTCGACATCCTCTTCAGCGGCCCCGCCGACCGCACCGACTTCCTGCTCGACGGGCGGGCCGACGTCGGCCTGCTCTACGTACCGTTCGACGATCTCGACGGCCTGGACCACGAGACGCTCCACGCCGAGGAGCGGGTGGCCATCGTCCCCTCCGCACACCGCCTGGCCGGGCTCGCTTCGGTGCGGATGGCCGATCTGGAGGGTGAGACACTGCCGCGCTGGAAGGGCGTGCCCGGGGGCGACGGGACCGGCCCGGAGGTCGCCGACGTGGTCCAGCTTCTCCAGATGATCAAAGTGAGCCGGATGATCGGGGTCCTTCCCCGCTCGCTGGTCGAACCGCTCCCGCCCGGCCTGGTCGGCGTACCGGTATCCGACGCACCGCCCAGCCGCCTCGTGCTCGCCTGGAACGAACAGGACCGCCGCCCGCTGCTCGCCTCGTTCGTGGCGGCGGCGCTGAGGGTTCCGCCCGGAATGGGCGGTCTGGTCGGGGCCGATGCGGCGGGGGTGTCGTTGACGTCGGGCGGAGGGGGCGTCTGAGCCCCCTTACAGGGATGCCGCCAGCGTGCTGGGACGGCGCCGGGATGAGAGTGGTACGTTATTCAGTACCACTCTCGGAAGGGGTCAGGTCATGTCCATAACTGCGAGCGAAGCCCGCAAGGCTCTCTTTCCGCTGATCAAGAAGGTCAACGACGATCACGAGGCAATCGAGATCGTCTCCAAGCATGGCAACGCCGTGCTCGTCTCGGCCGAGGACTACGCGGCGCTGCGCGAGGGCTCGTACCTGTTGCGCTCGCCGGCGAACGCACGACGACTGCTCAAGGCGTACGAGAACGCGCTGGGCAACATCAATGTGTCGGAGCGCGAGCTGATCGACCCCGACTCGCCGGACGCGGCCGGTGAGGGTGCTGCGTGAGGCTTGTCTTCGAGGATCAGGGCTGGGAGGACTACACGTCCTGGCTCAAGAACGATCGCAAGATGCTGGCTCGGATCAACAGGCTCATCGAGGACGTCAAGCGCGACCCCTTCGCGGGGATCGGCAAGCCTGAGCCGCTCAAGTACCACTTGCCTGGAGCGTGGTCGAGGCGGATCGACGACGAGCACCGCCTTGTCTACCTGGTCACGGACAAGGAGATCGTGATCCTCGCGGCTCGCTACCACTACTGACTGGAGTCCCGGCCGGGCTGGCCGCATCCAAGCGGGCGGGGTGGTCATGGCTCGACCGTAGCCACGTGGAAGGACATCGGTCACGGGCCGCCCGCGGCCGTCAGGGCTTCTTCGGCTTGCCCTTGCCGTACAGCCAGACGTCGAAGAGCCGGGTCAGGTCCTTGCCGGACTTGCGTTCGCACAGGTCGATGAACTGCTTCGTATCGGCGTTGCCGTGCCGGTGGTCCTTGAGCCAGGTGCGGAGGATGGCGAAGAAGGTCTTGTCGCCGACGGCCCGGCGGAGCTGGTGGAGCACCATCGCGCCGCGGCCGTAGACGGGTGGGTCGGAGACGCCGGCGACGCTCGGGGGGCTGGCGGGCGGGAAGTCCCAGATGCCCTCGCTCTCGTCGTCGGTGCCGTCGTAGAAGTCGTCGAAGATCTGCTGGGCGGTGCGGCCGTCGTGGTCCTCCTCCCACAGCCACTCGGCGTAGGTCGCGAAGCCCTCGTTGAGCCACATGTCCTTCCAGACCCGTGGGGTGACCGAGTCGCCGAACCACTGGTGGGCGAGCTCATGCACGACGAGCGCCTTCTCCGGGGCCGCGTCGTAGTACGGCATGGGCTGGGTCTCCAGGGCGTAGCCGAGACCGGGGAGGTGGTCGACGACCGCGCCGGTGGAGGAGAAGGGGTACGGGCCGAAGGTGCGGGTTTCCCAGGTGATGACGTCGTCGACCTGGTCGGCGATGTCCTTCGCGCCGTCGGCCTCGGTGGGGTCGACGGCTACGTGGACGGGCAGGCCCTTGCCGGTGGTCGTGGTGCGGACGTCGAAGCGGCCGATGGCCACGGTGGCCAGATAGCTTGCCATCGGCTCGCCCATGTGCCACCGGAAGGTGGTGCGGCGGTCGCGGGTCTGCCGGCCCTTCAGCTCTCCGTTGGAGACGGCGGTGTAGCCCTCGGGAACGGTGACGGCGATGTCGTAGGCGGCCTTGTCGGAGGGGTGGTTGTTGCCGGGGAACCAGGTCATGGAGCCGGTCGGCTCACCGAGCGCCACGGCGCCGTCGTCGGTGCGGATCCATCCCTCCTTCCCGGTGTCCTCGCCGGTGAGGGTCTTCGGCTTGCCGTCGTAGACGACGGTGGCCGTGAACGTGCGCCCCTTGGGGAGGGCCGAGGCGGGGGTGAGGATCAGCTCGGTGCCGCTGCGCGCGGCCTTGGCGGGGCGGCCGTTCACCGTGGTCTTCCGCACCGTCAGCCCGGCGAGGTCGAGGTGGAAGGAGCTCAGGGCGCGGGTGGCGCGGGCGGTGATCCGGGCGGTGCCCTTCAGGTGGCGGGAGCCGGGCGTGTAGTCGAGGGCCAGGCGGTAGCCCCGTACGTCGTAGCCGCCGTTGCCGAGCCGCGGGAAGAGCGCGTCGCCGACCCCCGCCGCGCCCGCCCTGGCCCCGGACGCCCCGGCCGCGTCCTGCGCCCCGGAGCCACCGGTGCAGCCCGCTACGCACAGTGCCATGAACAGCACGCCGGGCAGCACCCGCGAGATGCGGCGAGGGGGCCTGGGCGCCACGCGTTGGGGTTCCGAGGCGTGCGGTTCGTCGTCCATCGTGGTCCCTACGCTTCGGCGGCTGCTGCTGCTCAGGAGACTAGCGGGCACCGGGGCCCGCCCGGCGCAGATCCGGGGCCCGCCCGGCGGCCATCAGGACCGGCCCCGCGCCGCACGCACGATCAGTGTTCCGATGCTCTTCGAGGCGATCGAGAGGAGTGTGAGCTGACGGGGCGGCTGCGCGTCGCGGTCGCAAAGGGCGGGGTGGTGGGTGGGGTTGGGCAGCTCAGCGGGCTTTGGGCGAGTTAAACGTCTCTGAGCTGCGGTTCACCACTTCTAGTGAAGCTATGGCCTTGAGTTGCAATCGACAACGCTGGGTTGCCAAGCTGTGGCTGACTGTCAACCCAGGGAGTGCACGTGGCCTTTGGTGACCAGCCCGCATACCTCCGCGTCGCCGACGATCTGCGGAAGAAGATCGCCGGGGGTGAGCTGCCACCGCATGCGCGTCTCCCCTCTCAGGCCAGAATCCGTGAGGAGTACGGGGTTTCGGACACCGTTGCCCTCGAGGCCCGCAAGGTGCTGATGGCCGAGGGGCTGGTCGAGGGGCGGTCGGGGTCGGGGACGTATGTGCGGGCCCAGCCGGTGCCTCGGCGGGTGGTGCGGGGTGGGTTTCATACCGCTGGGGAGGCCACGCCGTTCCGGCAGGAGCAGGCCGATGAGCGGGTCATCGGGAGCTGGGACGCCCACAGTGAGCAGGATGAGGCCGGGGCGGAGATCGCCGGGCGGCTGGGGATCGGCGTGGGGGAGCGGGTGATGCGCACCCGCTATGTGTTCCAGTCGCAGGGGGAGGCGGTCATGCTCTCCACCTCCTGGGAGCCGCTCGCCGTCACCGGTCGTACGCCCGTGATGCTGCCCGAGGAGGGGCCCCTGGCCGGGCGCGGGGTCGTCGACCGGATGGCCGCCCTCGATCTGGTGGTGGACAACGTGGCGGAGGAGGTCGGCGCGCGGCCCGGCCGGGCCGAGGAGGTGCTGGCGCTCGGCGGGGTGCCGGGGCACTGGGTGCTGGTCACCTCGCGTACGTACTTCGCGGGCGGCCGTCCGGTCGAGACCGCCGATGTGGTGGTGCTCGCCGAGCGTTATCGGGTCACCTATCGGCTGCCGGTGAAGTGATTTCCTGTTCGGCCCCTGGGTGCTCACTGCCCTGTCACCGTTCGCCGCTCCCGCCGGCGCGCACCGATAGTCGGGCGGCCCTTCCCGGCGCGTCCTACCGCGAGTTAACCGCCTCCCCGCCGCCGTAACGGCCCGGCAATGCCGCACCGCCGCCGTCCGCCACCCACCTCTGTGCCTCCTGCGAGACGGCGTACGAGCTGCCGGACATCGCCGACTGCCCGGTGCGGGCGGGGGCCGTGTGCTCGCTGTGCTGCTCGCTGGACGCCGAGTGCGGGGATGTCTGCCGTAAGGCGCCCACGGGGGAGCCGGTGCTGATGCCGCTGCCCACTGTGCGTACGGGGTCGGCCACCGGCACCTGACCCCCGACCCCGCCCACGGCGCCTGCGCGCGGTTCCAGCGTCCGCTGTTGCAAAACTCACATCGGCGCAGGTGAAAGGGGTTACTGGAAGGCGATCATCCATTTCGCTCTTACGATGGACCGGTTTGTGTCCGGATCGTCGGGGGGCGAAGGGAGTGCCAGGAACGTTGAGCACGGAGCACGGTTCCCACTCGCATTATCGAAGGTCACTCGGACCGGTGGCCCTCACCGCCGTGGGTCTCGGGTCGATCATCGGTTCCGGCTGGCTCTTCGGCGCCGAACGCGCCGCCTCGCTGGCCGGACCCGCCGCCATCCTGGCCTGGGTGATCGGCGCCGCCGTCGCCCTGACCATCGCCCTGACCTACTCCGAGCTGGGTTCGATGTTCCCCAAGGCCGGCGGCATGGTCCGGTACGGCCAGTACTCCCACGGCTCGCTGGCCGGATATCTGGCCGCCTGGGCCAACTGGATCGCCATTGTCTCGGTGATCCCCGGTGAGGCCACCGCCTCCGTGCAGTACATGAGCTCCTGGGACTTCGGCTGGGCCAAGGCGCTGTACGACGGGAAGGAGCTGACCGGCAGCGGTGTCGCGCTCGCGTCCGTGCTGCTGCTCTTCTACTTCTTCCTCAACTGGTTCGCGATCACCCTCTTCGCGAAGACCAACACCGCGATCACCGTCTTCAAGGTGGTGGTGCCGACCCTGACCGCCGGGGCCCTGCTGCTGTCGCACTTCGACACCGGCAATGTCACCGGCCACGGCGGCTTCACCCCCAACGGCTGGAGCTCCGTGTTCACCGCGGTCGCCGTCTCCGGCATCGTCTGGGCCTACAACGGCTTCCAGTCGCCGCTCAACATGGCCGGTGAGGCCCGTAACCCCGGGAAGTCGCTGCCCAAGGCCGTCATCGGCTCGATCCTCATCTCGCTGGTGATCTACGTCGCGCTCCAGATCGCCTTCCTGACCGCCGTCCCCGCCGCGGATCTGGCGCACGGCGGCTGGTCCGGGCTCTCCTACAACTCCCCGCTCGCCGATCTGTCCCTGGCCTGGGGCCTGAACTGGCTGGCGATGCTGCTGTACGCCGACGCCTTCATCTCCCCGTCCGGCACCGGCATGATCTACGCGGCCACCACCTCCCGCATGATCCAGGGCGTCCAGGAGAACGGCCATCTGCCGAGCATCTTCGGCAAGGTCGACCCCAAGACCGGCATTCCGCGCCCCGCGCTGCTGCTCAACCTGGGGATCGCCTTCATCTTCCTCGCGGTCTTCCGCGGCTGGGGCTCGCTGGCCGAGATCGTCTCCGTCGCGACCGTGATCTCGTACATCACCGGTCCGGTCGCCGTGATGTCGCTGCGCCGCCTCTCCCCGGATCTGCCGCGTCCGGTGAAGCTGCGCGCGATGCCGGTGATCGCGCCGATCGCGATGGTCTTCGGCTCGCTGGTGCTGTACTGGGCCCGCTGGCCGCTCACCGGCAAGGTCATCTTCATCATGGCGATCGGGCTGCCGATCTGGGCCTGGTACGAGCTGCGCAAGCCGTGGGCACAGCTTCGGCCGCATCTGGCCGCCGGTGCCTGGATGGTCACGTATCTGCTGGTCATGGCGGCGGTGTCATGGGCCGGTGGCAAGGAGTTCGGCGGCCGCGGCTATCTGCCGGGCGGCTGGGACATCCTGGTCGTCGCCCTGATCGGGCTGGCCTTCTACGTCTGGGGCGTACGCAGTGCGTGGCGCAATCCGACGCTGCTGGAGGCCGAGCGCGAGCTGGGCACCGCCCCGGCCGGTGAGGACGGCGGGGACGGCGAGGGCAGCGAGGACGGCCAGGGCAGCGAGGACGGCGGGGACGACGACCGCGCGAAGGCCGACGCGCGCGTCTGAGGCATACGCCTGAGGACATACGCCTGAGGACATACGTCTGAGACATGGCCGGATGAGTGCCTCGTTGTAAGAACTCGTATCCGCTGCGTGAAGGTAGGGCGTAGGCTCGGGCATATGCGGATCGGGATTTCCTTCATGGTGCCGCGGGGGCGTACGCCCGGGCGGGCCACAGCGGAGAGGGCGGGGAGATGAGTGACGGGAACGCTGTGCTGCCCTGGCTCGTGATCCGCCAGGACACCAACGGCAACCGCTACCGCGTCGGGCGCTACGCCACGAGGACGGAGGCCCAGGAGGTGGCCGACCGCCTGGAGGGCCAGGGCCAGGAGCAGTTGTACGTGGTCGAGCGGACCGCGGCGACCCGTCAGTCCGGCTAGACCGCGGGAATCCGGTCAGCCCGCGGGAATCCGGTCAGCCCGCGGGAATACGCATATCTTCCCAGGCCCCGGGGCGTCCGCCCCGGGGCCCTGGTGTGTATCGGCGCAGGCCAGGCAGGCTAAGGTGCGGCGCATGAGCGTGCGTGTGGTGGTGGGTGGAGCGGTGTTCGACCGGGGGCGGCTGCTGGCCGCGCGGCGCAGCGCCCCGCCCGAGCTCGCGGGCCGCTGGGAGCTGCCCGGCGGCAAGGCCGAGCCGGGGGAGACCCCGCCGCAGACGCTCGTCCGCGAACTGCGCGAGGAACTCGGGGTCGAGATCGAGCCGCTCGAACCGCTGCCGGGGGAGTGGCCCTTGAAGCCCGGCTATGTGCTGCGGGTGTGGACCGCGGCCCTGCGCTCCGGTGAGCCGCGCCCGCTGGAGGACCACGACGAACTGCGCTGGCTTTCCCCGGACCGGGTGGACGAGGTCGACTGGCTGGACGAGGACCGTCCCGCGGTGGCCGAGGCGGTGCGTCTGCTGCGCGCGGCCGAGGGCGCCGAGCGGAGCGCCGGGCGTGATGCCGGGCAGGCCGCCGGGCAAGGCCCCGAACAGGGCACTGGGCAAGGCGCAGAGCGGGGCGCCGAGGGTGCCCCTCCGCGCACCCCTTGAGACCGGCCCGCGCGGGCCCGTTCGAGGTCTCGTACAGGGAAAATCCATGGGATTCGAGCCGCCTCCACCTGGTTAGGAGTGAGGGGGAGCGCTGATCATGAGCGCTTCACCAAAAGCCGGGACGGAAACCGATGGCGGGCTGAGATAGTGCTGTGATCGTGAAGACCGTACTCGGGATGGCCGAAGTGCTGGATACTCGGCTATCTGGAGCCGGTCGGAGCACCTGAGCCGGAGGGGACGGGCGCATGAGCGAGAAGCCAGCGGGGGCTGAGATGCCCGAGGAGACGGTTGGTTCGCAGGTGTCGCCGGTGTCGCAAGGGTCTTCGGTGCCGGACATGTCGCCCATGTCCTCGATGTCGGCGGTGTGGCAGAGCAGCCCGCCCGGCTCGATCTATGACTACATCCAGGTCGCTTCCTTCGCACTGGGGTCCGACGGCCGGATCGCGCAGTGGAGCGAACGGGCCGCGGAACTGCTGGGGCTGACGGCACACCAGGCCATCGGCAAGGACCCGGTGGAGGCGTTCGTACCGCCCGAGTACCAGGAGACCGGCCATCGCGCGGTCGCCGACATCCTGGACGGCCGGGAGTGGACCGGGCTGGTCCCCTACCGTAGCCCCCAGGCGCCGAACGGACATGGCATCGCCGAGGTCTATGTGATGCCCGCCCAGGATGAGGACGGGAAGCGGGCCGCGCTCTGTATCGCGGTGGACGTCAGTGCGTTGCGCGGCCTGGAAACCGATCTCGCTTCTTCACAGGCCGTTTTCGGTCAATCTCCGCTCGGTTTCTTCCTCTTCGGGACCGATCTGCGGATGCTCCGGGTCAATGAGCGTTTTGCGAGGGTTTTCGGCCGCCCCACCGAGGAATACCGCGGGGTGACCCCGCACGATCTGCTGCCGCGCGGCGAGGCCGACCGGCTGGCCGCCGCCCTGCGCCAGGTCCTGGACTCCGGCCAGGCACTGACCGATATGCCGCTCATGGGCCAGACCCCGGGCAGCGCCGACCGCCGCCGCTGGTCGGTCTCGCTCTACCGGCTGCACAGCGGCTCCGGCCGCCCCATCGGCATCGCCGGACTGGCCACGGACGTCACCGGCCGCCGCCGCGCCGAACAGGAGGCCGCGGGCGTACGGCGCAATCTGGCGCTGCTGAACGAGGCCGGGGCCCGAATAGGCACCTCGCTCGATCTGGAGACCACCGCCCGGGAACTGCTGGACGTGGCCGTGCCGCAGTTCTGCGATCTGGCCTCCGTCGACCTCTACCAGGGGCTGCTCTCCGGCGACGAGACCCCGCCCGGACTCGCGGATGGCAGCGCCGAGTTGCGCCGTGTCGCCTTCGCCAGCGCGGTCTCCGACGGCCCGGTCGCCTTCGGCGACATCTGCCGCGTCAACACCGCCGAGGATCCCAAGCCCATCCAGGTCGGCGAGGTCCACCGCTACCCCTTCAACTCCCTGTGCGCCCACGCCCTGCGCACCGCCCAGGTGCGGGTCGTCCCCGGCCGGGACGGCAGTGAGAGCCTGGAGTTCGGCGCCATGCTCCAGTCCACCCTCGTGGTGCCGATGGTCGCCCGCGACACCGTCGTGGGCCTGGCCCAGTTCTCCCGTACCAAGGGCAGTGAGCCCTTCGGCGAACGGGACCGCGCGCTCGCCGTGGAGCTGGCCGCCCGCGCCGCCGTCAGCATCGACAACGCCCGGTTGTACCGCAGAGAACATGAACGCGCGCTGATACTCCAGCGCAGCCTGCTCCCGCCCGGCGACCCGGAGGCCGCCGGGCTCGACATCGCCTGCCGCTATCTGCCGGGGAACGCGGCGACCGAGGTGGGCGGCGACTGGTTCGATGTGATCGAGCTGCCCGGCCACCGCACCGCGCTGGTGGTCGGCGATGTGATGGGGCGGGGGCTGCGCGCCGCCGTGGCCATGGGCGAACTGCGCACCGCCGTACGCACCCTCGCCCTGCTCGATCTGGAGCCCGCCGAGGTGCTCTCCGCGCTGGACGAGATCGCCCTCGGCCTCGGCACACCGGGCGGCTCGCACGCCGGCGCGCGGGCGGGATCGCGCGCCCGCGGCCGCCAGACCGCCGACGACCCCTCCGATCTGACCGAGGTCTACCTCGCCACCTGCGTCTACGCCGTCTACGACCCGGTCACCCGCCGCTGTACCTTCGCCAACGCCGGGCATCCGCCCCCCGTCGTGGTGGAACCGGGGGAGAACGCCCTGCTGATGGAGGTCCCGCCGGGCATGCCGCTCGGCGTCGGCGGCGAGCCGTTCGAGGAGATCGAGGTCGAGCTGCCCGACGGCGCACTGCTGGCCCTCTACACGGACGGTCTGGTCGAATCCCGCGACCACACCCTCGACGAGGGACTCCAGGCCCTGCGCGCGGCCCTCGACACCCCCGACGGCGCCGATGGCGGAAACGCCGCGGCCGGATCCCTCGAGGACGTCTGCGACCACGTCCTGAGCACCCTCGACACCCACCACGGCGAGGACGACATCGCCCTGCTGATGGCCCGGGTGCAGGGCCTGTCGGCCGAGTCGGTCGGCGACTGGCACCTGCCCAGCGCCCCGCAGTCCGTGGGCCGGGCCCGCGAACTGGCCCGGGAGCAGCTCGAGTCCTGGGGTCTTGACGGTCTGGTGGACACCACCGAGCTGCTGGTCAGCGAGCTGGTGACCAACGCCCTGCGGTACGGCGAGGGCGAGATCAGGCTACGGCTGCTGCTGGACCGCACGCTGGTCTGCGAGGTCTGGGACGGCGGACTGGTCCAGCCCCGGCGGCGGCGCGCCCGGGACACCGACGAGGGCGGGCGCGGGCTCCAGCTCGTCGGGCTGCTCAGCGCGGGCTGGGGGAGCCGGCGGACCCCGCTCGGCAAGACCGTCTGGTTCGAGCTGGCGCTGCCGGACGGCCGGTCCGCGGGGCCGGACTCGGTGGAGGCGCTGCTCAGCCTCTGGTGACGTGTTGACGTGTTGACGTGTTGACGGCCCGGCACGCCGACGGGCCCGCGACACGAAGCGGAGGGCGAACACCGGCTCGGGCGGGCCACGCGGCGGAGCCGCATATCGACGCTTTCCCCTCCCCGCCCCTTCCCGATTCCGGGGCTTCGCCCCTTCCCGCGGCATCGATATGCGGCTCCGCCGCGTGGCGGGGCTTCGCCCCAGACCCCCGGGGTGCAGGGGTGGAGCCCCTGCCACGCGCCGGAGCCGCGTATTGGCGCTATGGGCAGGGGCAGGGATGGGGTCAGCCCGCCGCAGGCGTCACTGCCCCCGGCGCCGGATCTTGTTGCCGAGCCAGACCAGCGGATCGTACTTACGGTCCACCGCCCGCTCCTTGAGCGGGATCAGCGCATTGTCGGTGATCTTGATCTGCTCGGGGCAGACCTCCGTACAGCACTTGGTGATGTTGCAGTAGCCCAGTCCGTGCTCCTCCTGGGCGGTGCGCTTGCGGTCCAGCCCGGTCTCCGCCGCCGCGTCCAGCGGATGCATATCCAGCTCGGCGACCCGCATCAGGAACCGCGGCCCGGCGAATGCCTCCTTGTTCTCCTCGAAGTCCCGCACCACATGGCAGGTGTCCTGGCACAGGAAGCATTCGATGCACTTGCGGAACTCCTGCGACCGCCCCACGTCCTCCTGCCACATCCGGTACTCGCCCGGCCCCACCCCCTCCGGGGGGACGAAGGACGGCACCTCGCGGGCCTTGGTGTAGTTGAACGACACGTCCGTCACCAGATCCCGCACCACCGGGAAGGCCCGCAGCGGGGTGATGGTGATCGTCTCGGCCCGGTCGAACACCGACATCCGGGTCATGCACAGCAGCCGGGGGCGGCCGTTGACCTCGGCGCTGCACGAACCGCATTTGCCCGCCTTGCAGTTCCAGCGGACCGCCAGATCGGGGGCCTGGGTCGCCTGAAGCCGGTGGACGATGTCGAGCACGACCTCGCCGTCGTTGACCTCGACGTGGAAGTCCTTCAGACCGCCGCCGTCCTGGTCGCCCCGCCACACCCGGAAGTGGGCCTCGTACGCACTCACTGGGTCAGCTCCTCGTCCGTCAGGTACTTCACCAGCTCGTCCTTCTCGAACAGGTTCAGCAGATCGGGCCGGATGGGCGGCATCTCGCGCCGCTCCAGCCGGATCTGGCCGTGTCCGTTGTCGGGTGCCGCCAGCCCGCCCGAGGGGTCGGAGAGCCGGCAGACCAGATTGAGCCGCCGCCAGTCGCGGTCCATCTCCGGGCAGTCGTCGCGGGTGTGCCCGCCGCGGCTCTCGGTGCGCTCCAGCGCGGCACGGGCCACGCACTCGCTGACCAGCAGCATGTTGCGCAGATCGATCGCCAGATGCCAGCCGGGGTTGAACTGCCGGTGTCCCTCGACCCCGGCGCGGCGCGCCCGGACCCGCAGACTGGCCAGCCGGTGCAGCGCCTCCTCCATCTCCCCGGCCCTCCGGATGATCCCCACCAGGTCGTTCATCGACTGCTGAAGCTCCTGGTGGAGGGTGTACGGGTTCTCCGGCGGCCCGGCCGGACCCGCGCTCTCGTCCGGCTCACCGGCCTCGGCGCTGAACGGGCGCAGCGCCTCGGCCGCCGCCAGGTCGAGCTGGGTCTCGTCCGGCACCGGGCGGGTGCCGGAGGTCGCGGTCTGCTGGGCGTAGCGGGCCGCGTGGAGCCCGGCGCGGCGCCCGAAGACCAGCAGATCGGAGAGGGAGTTGCCGCCGAGCCGGTTGGAGCCGTGCATTCCGCCCGCGACCTCGCCCGCGGCGAACAGACCGGGCACCCCGGTCGCGGCCGCGGTGTCCGGGTCGACGTCCACCCCGCCCATCACGTAGTGACAGGTCGGGCCCACCTCCATGGGCTCGGCGGTGATGTCGACGTCCGCCAGCTCCTTGAACTGGTGGTGCATGGAGGGCAGCCGCCGCTTGATGACCTCGGCGGGCATCCGGGTGGACACATCGAGGAAGACCCCGCCGTGCGGGGAGCCCCGGCCCGCTTTCACCTCGGCGTTGATGGCGCGGGCCACCTCGTCGCGGGGGAGCAGCTCGGGCGGGCGGCGGTTGTGGTCCGGATCCTCGTACCAGCGGTCGGCCTCGCCCTCGGACTGGGCGTACTTCTCCTTGAAGACGTCCGGGATGTAGTCGAACATGAAGCGCTTGCCCTCGCTGTTGCGCAGCACCCCGCCGTCGCCGCGCACCGACTCGGTGACCAGGATCCCCTTCACCGAGGGCGGCCAGACCATACCGGTCGGATGGAACTGCACGAACTCCATGTTGATCAGCGGGGCGCCCGCGAGCAGCGCCAGCGCATGGCCGTCGCCGGTGTACTCCCAGGAGTTGGAGGTCACCTTGAAGGACTTGCCGATACCGCCGGTGGCCAGCACCACGGCCGGGGCCTCGATCGCGAAGAAACGCCCCGACTCGCGCTCGTAGCCGAAGACCCCGGCGACCCGGTCGCCGTCCTTGACGATCCGGGTGACCGTGCACTCCTGGAAGACCTTCAGCCGGGACTCGTAGTCGCCGGTCGCGGCCTTGTCCTCCTGCTGGAGGGAGACGATCTTCTGCTGGAGGGTGCGGATCAGCTCCAGGCCGGTGCGGTCCCCGACATGGGCGAGGCGGGGGTACTCATGGCCGCCGAAGTTCCGCTGGGAGATCTTGCCCTCCGGGGTGCGGTCGAAGAGCGCGCCCCAGGTCTCCAGCTCCCAGACCCGGTCCGGGGCCTCCTGGGCGTGCAGCTCGGCCATCCGCCAGTGGTTGAGGAACTTGCCCCCGCGCATGGTGTCGCGGAAGTGCACCTGCCAGTTGTCGCGCTCGTTGACATTGCCCATGCTGGCGGCGATGCCGCCCTCGGCCATCACGGTATGGGCCTTGCCGAAGAGCGACTTGCAGATGACGGCGCAGCGCATGCCCTGCTCGCGGGCCTCGATCGCGGCCCGCAGCCCGGCGCCGCCCGCGCCGATCACGACCACGTCCCACGCCTGCCGCTCGACTTGCGTCATCGATGAGCACCTCTCCTAGAAAAAGCGGGGATCGTCGAAGGCACCGCTCGCCACCAGATAGACGTAGAAGTCCGCGACGGCGACGCTGATGAGAGAGGCCCAGGCCAACTGCATATGGCGGGCGTTGAGCCCGCTCACCCAGCCCCAGAGCCGATAGCGCACCGGATGCCGGGAGAAGTGCTTCATCCGGCCGCCGACGATATGGCGGCAGGAGTGGCAGGAGAGGGTGTACGCCCAGATCAGCGCGATGTTGGCGAGCAGCACCAGGGTGCCCAGGCCCATATGGCCCCAGCGGCCGTGCTCGTCCCGGAAGCCGAGCACGGTGTCATAGGTGAGGATCCCCGCGACGATCACCGCGAAGTAGAAGAAGTAGCGGTGGATGTTCTGAAGGATCAGCGGGAAGCGGGTCTCGCCGGTGTACTTGGCGCGCGGCTCGGCGACGGCGCAGGCGGGCGGCGAGGCCCAGAAGCCCCGGTAATACGCCTTGCGGTAGTAGTAGCAGGTCAGCCGGAAGCCCAGCGGGAAGATCAGGATCAGCAGTGCGGGGGACAGGCCCCACCAGGCGCCGAAGATCTCCCAGTTGGCGCCGCCCTTCATGGGCACGCAGTTCTGGGCGACGCAGGGCGAGTAGAAGGGGGAGACATACGGCTCTGCGTAGTAGTCGTCCCCGGAGAAGGCCCGCCAGGTGGAGTAGACGATGAACGCGAACAGCCCGGCGGCGGTGATCGCCGGGGAGAGCCACCAGCGGTCACTGCGCAGATGGCGGGCGGGGATGGCGGCGCGGGTGGCGCCGTGCACGCCGTGCGGGGCCGTCCCGCCGCCTGCGGGCGCGGGGGTGGTGGCTTGGGGGTCGGTGCCTGTGGCCAAGGGGAACTCCGCGGTGGAGTGGTATGGGGGGACGATGGGGGGCGCCCCGACGACGGGAGGCGCGCCGAGCCGTCCCTAGGGCGCGTGGCGATCGCGCGCGCCGAGGCCCTCGTCGTCGACGTCCGACCACAGCGCACTGTTGTACGGCGCGTCGGGGACCGGAACCATCTCGGGGCGTGGTCGCTCCTCGGGCGCGGTCTCGCGCAGGAGGGCGAGGCTCTCGCGGAGGTGGTCCGCGTCGGTGCGGACACGGCGTATCTCCAGCCCGCCGGCGCCCACCCGCTGCTCCAGCCGGGAGACGGAACGGACCAGGTCATCGAGACAGCGCTGGACGGCCGTCAAGTCGTCGTTCAAGGACATGACTTGCCCTCACTTCCGCGGTTGCGGTTGGCGACGCTCATGCGACAGCGAGTGTTACGCGCCACGGTCGTGGTTGTGAAGGGATCTGTCGGGATTGGCGGCGCCACCGGCGCGATTCCGCCGCCGCGCGCCGGAGTGCGCGCCCGCCGCATTGATCCGGACGGGTGATCCTTTCCCCTCATGGCCGTCTCCATGGCCTTCTCGGCGTGCTGTCCCATGAACCGTCGCTTTGAGTGACGAGTATATGCGATCAGCGTCACACTATGCCAAATGCGCATATATCCGTCACCCTGCGGAGGTACGAGCCATGCCCCTCACCAAGCGCCGCCGCGCCATGCTGCTCGCCGCGGGGGTGATGCTGCCGCTGCCCGTACTGACCGGCTGTAGCTCGGACGACGACGGCCCGCCGCCGCGCGCCGCCTGGGATATCGCCTCCGCGCCGCGCAGCGCGACCTCCGGTACCGGCACCCTGCGCTGGGCCCTGGACGCGGCACCCACCACCCTCAACGCGTTCCAGAAGACCGCGGACACGGGCACCCAGCGGATCGCGGGCGCCGTGCTGCCCTCCCTCTACACCCTCGACGCCCGGGGCAGGCCCCAGCGCAACGGCGACTATCTGACCGCCGCCGACGTCACCTCGTCCGACCCCAAGCAGGTCGTGGTCTACAAGCTCAACCCCAAGGCGGTGTGGAGCGACGGCCGCCCGATCGGCGCGGAGGACTTCCAGGCCCAGTGGCGGGCGCTGCGCGGCACCGACGAGGCGTACGGAACGGCGCGCAACGCCGGCTACGACCGGATCGCCAAGATCGAACCCGGGGACAAGGAACACGAGGTCAAGGTCACCTTCGCCAAGCCGTACACCGACTGGCGCTCGCTGTTCACCCCGCTGTACCCGAAGAGCGTGATGGGCAACCCGGCGGTCTTCACCGCACCGGCGGCCAAGGGGCTCGCCGTCGGTGCCGGGCCCTTCATGGTCCGCGAGGTCTCGGACGACTCCGTCACCCTGGTCCGCAACCCCCGCTGGTGGGGCAACCGGGCGCGGCTGAGCCGACTGGTCTTCCGGACGGTGCCCGCCGACAAGCGCGACGAGGCCCTGATCGACGGACAGCTCGATCTGGCCGAGGTGGACCGGGCCACCGCCCGGCGCATCCGGGCCACCGCCCCGGACAAGCAGGCCGCGGGCACCAGGCAGGGCTCCTCGGCCCCGGGCAAGGCGGGCGCGCCGGAGCCCTCCCTCGGCTCCGGCCGGGAGACGGCCGGAGCCCAGGGAGGGGCCACCGGCGACACCGGCCAGGCCACCGGCGACACCGACAAGAACCGGTCGCAGACCCGGGCGCTGAGCAGGTTCACCCTGCGCAAGGCGCTGGACTCCGCCTACACCCAGCTCGCCCTCAACGGCACCAAGGGCCCGCTCGCCGATGAGCGGGTGCGCCGCGCGGTGGCCCGCGCGATCGACCGGAAGGCCCTGGCGAAGCTGGTGCTGAAGCCGATGGGGCTGCCGTCCGAGCCGCTCGGCAACCATCTGCTCATGGCGGGCCAGCCGGGCTACAAGGACCACAGCGGCGCGCTCGGCGACCCGGACACCAACGCCGCGCAGTCGCTGCTCGCGGACGCGGGCTGGCGGGCGGGCGACGCGGGCCGCCAGAAGGCGCTCGACGGCAAGACGGACGACCGGGGCAGACGGCACAGCGCCCCGACCGCCTCCGCCACGGACCCGGCCGAGGGCGCCTCCGCC
>NZ_JAHLEM010000197.1 GCF_018883605.1 Streptomyces niphimycinicus
GGCCGGGGCGCGGGTGGCGCGTCGGACGGGGTGGCGCCGCCCGGCTGCGGCGGGGCAGAGGGCTCCGGTCCATGGTGCGGGGCCCCGTGCTTACCGGGCGGGGCCGAGGGATCGGCCCCGGGGTCGGTCGCGGAGGCCGAGGCCGACCGGTCCTCGCCGTCCTTCCGCTTCTCGCCCTTCTTCCCCTTCCCGTCCTTCTTGTCCCGGTCGGAGTCCTCGTACGCACGCCCCCTGCCGTCCGACCGCACCACGGCGCCGCCCGTGTCCGCCGCGTCGCCCTTCTGGTGGGAGCCGCGGTGCTTGTCCGGCCGCTCGGGGTCGTCGGCGATGCTCATGCAGCCGCCCAGCGCCATCGTGACGGCCACGAGCGCCGCGAGCGCCGCCCCGCGCGCGGCGGGACGGGGCGCCCGGCAGGAGGGCCGGAACGTCCGGGGGGAGCGGGACGTCCGGGGGGAGCGGGACGTCCGGGGGGAACGGGACGTCCGGGGGGAACGGGACGTCCGGGGGGAACGGGCGGTGCGAGGAGCGGGGGATCCGGGCACGGGGAATCCAGGCATGCGCGGGACACCTCCAGACGGCAGGGATGTGACGCCCTGCCCAACTGGCCCCGCCCCACCCAGGACACGCATACGGCGCGGACCCGGGCCCATCGCGTAGACCGCGCGTCCGGCGTCGGTCGTAGGCGGGGGGCGACCGGAGACCGAAATCGGCTACGGGCCGGGGCGGCGAAAGCCGGGGTCGGCTGCTGCCCGCGATCAGCCCAAGGCCGTGATCAGCCCAAGGCCGTGATCAGCCGAAGGCCGGGTTCAGCCGAAGGCCGGGTTCAGCCCAGGCCGGGTTCAGCCCAGGGCCGGGATCAGCCGTAGCCGAGCGCGTGCAGCCGGTCGTCGTCGATCCCGAAGTGGTGCGCGATCTCATGGACCACGGTCACCTCGGTCTCCTGGACGACGTCCTCCCGCGTCTCGCTCATCCGCAGCGTCGGACCCCGGTAGACCGTGATCCGGTCCGGCAGGACGCCCGCGTACCACTCACCCCGATCGGTGAGCGGCGTCCCCTCGTAGAGCCCGAGCAGCTCGGGATCCTCCGCCGATGGCTCGTCCTCCACGAACACGGCGACGTTGTCCATGAGGCGTGTCAGCTCCGGCGGAATCCGGTCCAGGGCCTCGGCGACCAGTTCCTCGAACTCCTCGCGCGTCATCTCCAGCACGAGGCCATTGTCAGGCAGCCGGGCCCGGAAAAGGAGCGGTCCGCGCCAAGGCATCCGCGCCGGACGCAGGACAGGCACCTGGCGCGCCCCCACCGCACGGACACCAGGGCATCAGGGCATCAGGGCATCAGCCACACCGCACCGCCCGCACCCGCACCCGCACCCGCACCCGCACCCGCACCCGCACCCGCACCCGCACCCGCACCCGCACCCGCACCCGCACCCGCACCCGCACCCGCACCCGCACCCGCACCCGCACCCGCACCCGCACCCGCCCAGGCGTACGCCCAGGCATACGCCCCCGTACGGCCGGGCATACGGGAGCAATGGCCCGCGAACCGCTCCGGCTGCTCCGTGCCACCGCCCAGCGCGCACGTACCGCGGCCGTCTCCCCCATTCGCCGCTTCCGCCGCCCCTCGCGTCCCCGCTCCCCCGCCGCCTCCCCCAAAGCCGCGGCGTTCGACCCCTCGGCGCTCGACCCCACCGCGCGCCCCCGCCCCCTCGTCCGCGCCGCCGGGCTGACCGCCGTGACCGTCCTCGGCGCCTGGATCGGCCTGCTGGTGGTCGGCAGCGTCCATATCTCCGTGGGTCCCATGGACACGCGGATGGCGTTGCGGCCGTCCCTCACCGGCGGCACCGAGATCAACGTGGCCCCGCTCGGCTCGCTCGAGCTGAACAGCCACCACGCCCCGCTCCGCCTGGACGTGGATGTGGACCGGCTCGACCCCATACGGTCCCAGGCCCTCGTCGACCACCCCGAGCGGCTCTCCGGACTTCAGGACGAGGTCGCGACCGATGTCACCCGCGGCACCCTCGGCCTCGCGTTCCGCTCCTGCGTCGCCGTCGTCTTCGGCGCCACCGCGCTTGGCCTGGCGGTCTACGGCCGTCCGCGCCGGGCGCTGGCCGCCGGGGGGCTCGCGCTCACGCTGCTGATCGCCTCCGGCGGCGCCGTATACGCGACCTGGAACCCCAATTCCGTCTTGGAGCCGCGCTACTCCGGGCTGCTCTCCAGCGCCCCCTCGGTGGTCGGCAACGCGCGCAGCATCGTGAGCGACTTCGACGTGTATCAGCGGGAGTTGGCCCGGCTGGTGACCAATGTCACCCAGCTCTACGAGGCGACCTCGACGCTCCCCGCGTATCAGCCCGATCCGACGACCATGCGGGTGCTGCACATCTCGGACGTCCATCTCAATCCGGCCGCCTGGCACATCGTGGAATCGCTGGTGCGGCAGTACAAGGTCAGCGTGATCATCGACACGGGCGACACGATGGACCACGGCACCGCCGCCGAGAACGGCTTCCTCGACCCCGTCTCCGACCTCGGCGCCCCCTATGTCTGGGTGCGCGGCAACCACGACTCGGCCTCGACCCAGCGCTACCTCGCCCGGCGCAAGGGGGCGCATGTGGTGGACCACGGCGAGGTGATCAACGTCGCGGGGCTGCGGATCGCGGGTATCGGCGATCCGCAGTTCACCCCCGACCGTTCCAGCGCGGCCGCCGGTGACGCGGCCGAGCACAGCGCCGGGCGGCGGCTGGCCGAGGCGATCCGGGACCGTAAGGCCACCGGCGCCCCGGTCGACATCGCCCTCGCCCACAACCCGATCGCCGCCCGGGAGACCGACGGCACGGTGCCGCTCGCCCTCACCGGCCATGTCCATCACCGCCGTACGGAGGTGCTCCCCGGCGGCACCCGGCTGATGACGGAGGGGTCGACGGGCGGCAGCGGGCTGCGGGCGGTGGACGACGGCACACCGGACACGGTGCAGGCGTCGGTTCTCTACCTGGACCGGGACACGCGACGGCTCCAGGCGTGGGACGAGATCGATCTGGGCGGTCTGGGCCTGGCGAAGGCCGAGGTCAGCCGTCATCTGCCCGCCGAGAACCGCCCGGGCGCGACACCGAGCCCCACCACTCCGTAAACCGTTTTGGCGAACCTCACCGGCATCCCATATGCTTCTCGCGTCCCCGAAAGCGCCGCAAGGCGCCCAGGTGGGCCATCGGCCCTCATCGTCTAGTGGCCCAGGACGCCGCCCTTTCAAGGCGGTAGCACGGGTTCGAATCCCGTTGGGGGCACCACTTTCTTTTGGTCACCGCAGGTCGAAACGTACCTGGCGGTGACTTTTTTATGCGCACACACGCTCCGAAACCCCGCGGCACCCGCGGAAGCCCCGGCACCCCGGAACTCCCAGAACGCCCAAAACTCCCGGAACTCCCGGAACTCCCGGAATGACTTCCTCCCCCACGGGGTTGTACGCGACGGACCCGCCGCAGACCCCACGCACGCGAGGGAGCGCAGATGACCGTCCAGGACGTCGACCGGATGAGCTTCGCCGAGGAGTGGGAGCGGTGGCACCGCGCCCATGAGCAGGCACTCGCCGACCCCCACGGCTTTCTCGCGATCACCAGCCTGCGCTGGCTGAGCCCGGAGCCGACCCGCTTCGAGGACGCCCCCGGGGCCTGGTCCAGCGGCCCGGAGGGCGTGGCGGTCGAGCTGGCCGACGGCGAGGAGCTGACGGTCGACGGCACGGCGGTGCACGGGCGGTACGTCTTCGGGGCGATCGCCGAGCGGGACAGCCTGTACGCGGAGTACGGAGACGCGTGATCGAGATCGCCAAGCGCGGCGGCCACGACATCGTCCGCCCCCGCCACCCCGGCAACCCCCTCCGCACCGCCTTCACCCACACCCCCGCCTACGCCCCCGACCCCCGCTGGGTCCGCCGCGGCCGTTACCTCCCCTTCGACGAGCCGCGCGCGATCACCGTGGGCGCCGTGGCGGAGGGACTGGAGCACGTCTACGACGCACCCGGGCAGGTCGAGTTCGAGCTGGCGGACGGCGAGACGTTCCGGCTCACCGCCTTCAACGGCAAGCGGCCCGGCAGCCTGATGGCCCTCCTCACCGACGCGACCTCGGGCGTGACCACCTACGCCGCGAACCGCTCCCTCCAGATCCACGCCCCCGACGAGGCCGGCCGGGTCACCCTCGACTTCAACCGCGCCGCCAACCTCCCCTGCGCCTACACCGACCTCGCGACCTGCCCCCTGCCGCCCACCGAGAACCGGCTCCCGGTCGCGATCGAGGCGGGTGAGCGAATCCCCCTGGAGCGCGGCGGCCACCCATGACGCAGGCCGACGCCAGCCGTGTTCCGACCCCTCGGTGAGCGGTCAGAACACGGTCAGAGGTCTGATACGCTGATCCAGCGACAACGACGCGGCGGAGAAAAATCAAGGCCCGGTTCGAAATCGCGAGGAGTGCGAATCCACGGCGAGAAATTCCGTTGGGGCCGCACCCCACATGTGCGAGACTCGTGCTCGTACACGCAAGGTCCTGTGGAGCAGTTTGGAGTGCTCGCCACCCTGTCAAGGTGGAGGCCGCGGGTTCAAATCCCGTCAGGACCGCTGCGGCTGGGTAGCTCAGTTGGTACGAGCGTCCGCCTGAAAAGCGGAAGGTCGCCGGTTCGACCCCGGCCCCAGCCACCGCAGCCCTCACCAGGGCAAAGCCCCCTCCCGGTCCGTCCGGAGGGGGCTTCTTCGTTGGCGTAGCGGCGATGCCTTACAGCTCTGGTACGCACCGTAAGAGCGCGGGCCCAGGGAGTGAAATGCTGGGCATCGCATCGACGAAGGGGAGTGGCCTCATGCGGTGGACCGTCCATGGCGAACGGCAGATCTACAGCAACCCTTGGGTCAACCTGTGGCTGGTCGACGTACAGCAGCCCGACGGCCGCCGCTGGGAACACCACGTCGTACGCATGCGGCACCTCGCCGTCGCCGCCGTGGTCGATGATCACAAGCGCGTCCTGATGATGTGGCGCCACCGGTTCATCACCGACGCCTGGGGCTGGGAACTGCCCATGGGACTCATCGAACCCGGCGAGACCCCGGAGCAGGCCGCCGCCCGCGAGGTCGAAGAAGAGACCGGCTGGCGGGTCGAGGCGATGAAGCCCCTGGTGTACGCACAGCCCGCGAACGGGATCACCGACTCCGAGCACCATGTCTTCCGAGCCGACGGAGCCACCTACATCGGGCCGCCGACAGAGCGGAACGAATCGGACCGGATCGAGTGGATCCCCCTCTCGGAGATAAGGGGGATGATCGACCACCGCGAGATCGTCAGCAGCGGCAGCCTGGTCGGCCTGCTGTATCTGCTGCTGGACGAAGGGACCAAGAGCGCCGGCTAGCCAAGTGACTCTCGCATCCGCTGCTCGAACCTGATCACCGGCGCCTCGCGGGCATATGGAGCCAGACGGCGATGGAATTCGTGGATATGCCCGGCGACCCGAGGTGAGTCGATCACGGCACTTAGATCGAGTGCCAGTCCAGCGCTGTGGCACGCGTCGCCGAGCTTGCCCTGCTCGAGCTGGGTGCTGGCGAGCCAGAAGGCGTGGAGGGCCCGTCCGCGCTGCTGTGCGGACGCTTCACGGCGCAGTCCCTCGGCGATGAGAGGTTCGGCTCGTCGTGCCTCACCAAGACGGGCCAGGGCGATTCCGCTGTCGATGATGAGCTTGGTCTCGTCGAAATAGCGCACCCAGGAGGGTGCCTCGTCCGTCCGGCCGCGTGCACGTTCGAAGAAGTCGCGAGAACGGTCGATGGCCTGGTGGCAGGCGGAGGCGTCGCGAAGAGAGGCATGGGCGAACGCTTCGCGCAGGTGCAGCATGGACATCACCAGAGGCTGGTCGCCGATCCCCCGGGCGACGTCCTGTGCCTTACAGGCGAGAGCGATGGCCTCTGCTGGATTGCCGTCATAGGTGGCTTGCAAGCTCATGCAGGAGAGCACATTGGCCATGAAGAGGCGATCTTCCTGCCCCAGCGAGAGGCCCAGGGCTTGGCTGAAGTAAACACGTGCCGTGCTGTACTGACAGGCATCGAAATAGGCCCAGCCCGCGAGGCGGGCCAACTCTGCGGCGAGGGATCGAAGGTCCCGGCCCAGAGCCTCCCCGGCATGCCGCATCACCTGTGTGACGTAGGTGAGGTTGCCGACGACCGCAGGCCGCAGGGGCGCGCCACCGTGCTGGTCGTCCCGACGCCAGTAGTCCTCTACGGAGGAGCGCAGCGCGGCGAGCGTGGAGCGAGTGACCTGCGAGTCGGCCAAGGGAAGTAGGTGATCCAGGCTCTCCCCGGCGACAGAACCGGTAGCCGCTGCCCCGTGCGCAAGCCGTGACTCAGGGGCCGGGCTCCGCTCGTTCTCCGGAGCCGACGCGGGAATCTCCCAGGGCCGGTGCGCCAGACCCAGCATCGCGCCGGGGATGCGCAGCCCATCGGCGACTCTCTCGATTACGTCGATATGGGCCAGACCACGACGTCCAGCCATGATCTCGCCGACTCTGCTGGGCGTCATGCCGCAAAGGGCGGCGATACGCGAGGGATAGATCCCTGCTTTGAGCTTGACCATCTGGAAAATGCAGGTGAAGTCGCGCTTCTGGCATGCGTCCTGCCACTCAGGGCTGGCCAACAAGGCTGGTGGCAGCGCCCCCTGAGGCTGCGGTGCGGGCACTCTTGCCCCTCTCCCTCGTCCCACGGAAGCGGGCTGTCCGGGCGGTCAAGCGACCATGATTTTACCCACGTTGGGTAATCAACATGACCTGTTTCGGTTACGACCGCTGCGATGAGCTGGCCCCCTGGAACCACCCACGACGAGGGGACGCGATGCTCCCGATGACCAACGACAACCAGCAGCAGATCACCGCCCAGCGATGGGCGATGCAGTTCACCTCCACGCCCAGGTGCGTCCGTCTCGTCCGGAGCCTGGTCGACAAAACCCTGCTGAGCTGGGGCTACGGACGAGAAGACATCGACCGTACGGTCCTGGTCTGCAGCGAGTTGACGACCAATGCCGTGCAGCACGGCCACCGGCGCGGTCACCGCTTCGAAGTCCGCCTCAGCGGCGAAGGCGCCACGTGCCTTGTCGAGGTCTCCGACGCCCTCAGCCGTCGATTGCCTCGCCTCATGGAGACCAGCGACGAGGACGAGCACGGCCGAGGGCTCCAACTCGTCTCCGCACTTGCCAAGGAGATGGGGCACCGCGCCCGCAACCCCATCGGCAAAACCGTCTGGGCCCGCCTGGCTCTCCTCACTCCGGAGGAGGACACCCGTGCATGAGCTGATCGCCGCTCCATTCCTTGTCCATCGTCTCCTGATGAGTCCCGGCAGAGCCGATGCCGCCCGGCTCCCGGTCACCGCGTACCGGGAGTTGGAGACGGCCGCAGGCTCCGTTGCGGTACCACCCGGTTGGTTGGTGGAGATGGCGCTCTAGTCACCGGAGACTCGCCCCTTCGGCAGACCACGGTCAACCGAGCCCCCAGGCACCTCGCGACCAAGCTCCGGCACGACCTGAAAAGCGGAAGGTCACCGGCTCGACCCCGGCCCCAGCCACCACCGCCCCTACCAGGGCAAAGCCCCCTCCGGGTCCATCCGGAGGGGGCTTCTTCATTGCCTGTGACACCTACGGCTGACGCGAACGGCGCAGGATCTACGCCAGCCGATCTCCAGGAGGCCGAGCGCCTTCCGCTGCTCATCGAGCGAGGCGTGGGTATGGACCTGCATCGTCAAGCCATAATCGCTGTGCCCGGCGATCTGCTGGACGACGCGCACGGGAACGCCAAGATCGTGATGCAGGTGTGGCGCAGATCATGAAAGCGTCAGGCCAACGGCTACTGAGTTACAACCTTCTTTACGGGTTCAAGGCGGCTCGCTCCGCTCACCGTGCGCGGCCCGGCCGCCGTCCGTGCCGCGCATAGAGCAATCAGCCGCCTGATGCCAGAGAAGGGGTACATCGTGGCTGAGGCGGTCGGCTCCACGGCTTTAGGCAGCCACTTTGGGGCGAGCTTCTAAGATCATGGCCCCAACGTCGTGCTTTACCGGGCAGGTCCACAGACTGCCCGACGCGCCGCAAGCTTACGGGGCCATGATCACTCGCCCCAAAGCAGCTCCAGCCCAAAGCCGCTCCACCGACCTCAAGTCATCGACAACAAGGACACCACCCAGCTCGCAAGGCAAGATGGACTGACGGTGATCAAGCAATCGTTATCGCCGCTGGTACTGACATACCGCGCCCGATAGCCCGCAGGCGCAGAAAAGTCCATGCGGTCCCCCATGGCGCAGGGACCCGCCGAACCACCTCGGGCCGTTTCTGGGTCAACCAGGATGAGGACGGGGCGGCCCTGGTGACGGGCCGCCCCGGTGTGACGCTTTAGGCAGTGCGCTTGAGGTGTGCCAGGACGCCCATGCCCACACTGAACGCAGCCGCAAAGGCGCTGCCACCGCTGGCAAGAGCAGCCAGAGGGCCGCCGTCCAGCGCGTTCACGGCGATAACGGCGACAAGAGCCACCACGGTGGCGCCGAGGGCGACGATCGTGACGTCCCGGGCCGGGTGGTTGCACGTCTGATGGGCCGAGTTGGTCGACACCGTTCCTCCATTGAATTGTTCACTCGTCGGCTGAATTCGGGCACACGTCACCTAGGTGAGCGGGTGCCTAATTCAGTCGTGCGTAGCGGGCTATGGAGCCCGCAACCAGCGGGACGCTGGTAGGAACGCGTCTGACGAGGACGTCAATGAAGTCTCCGAACAGGCAGAGGAAAAATCGGTGCGCAACATGCTACCCGACTGTCAACTGCTGAGCACAGGAAGGCAGTTCGCAGACACTCGGTTGGCCAGCCGAGGAGACCTCGGCAACTGCCCTCGGCGGCCTAGACGAAGAGGTCAACTGACGCCAGCCGTGACGCCAACGGCCGCGTACGCCGACGCCAGCAGCGGACGTCAGTGGACCGCCGAGCCAGGCGAAACGGCCCCCGGCAGCCGTCCCACCCCGCCTGAAAAGCGGAAGGTCGCCGGTTCGACCCCGGCCCCAGCCA
>NZ_JAHLEM010000198.1 GCF_018883605.1 Streptomyces niphimycinicus
AACTGACGCCAGCCGTGACGCCAACGGCCGCGTACGCCGACGCCAGCAGCGGACGTCAGTGGACCGCCGAGCCAGGCGAAACGGCCCCCGGCAGCCGTCCCACCCCGCCTGAAAAGCGGAAGGTCGCCGGTTCGACCCCGGCCCCAGCCACCGCAGCCCCTACCAGGGCAAAGCCCCCTCCCGGTCCGTCCGGAGGGGGCTTCTTCGTTGTGGCGTGCATGGTCTGCGCGGTCAGGGGCGGATCAGGACGGTGCCGACCTTGCCGGGGCGTACCGCGTGCTCCACGGCGCTGGCCAGCTCGTCGAGGCCGTATGTGGCGGCCACGTCGAACTGTTCCGTGAGTGCCAGGGCGATCTGCTTGGCCGTGGCGATGTCGGACGACCGCCGCTCAGGGGATGACTCAGCCGACCACTCGCTGATGACGTTCTTCCCGCACAGCGTCAGGGACTTGCTGACCAGCGTCGATGCATGCACCGAGATGGGCTCCTCGGCGATCATTCCGTAGCTGACCAGCTTCCCGCCCGGCGCCAGCAGTTCCACGAGGCTCCTCGACATCTCTCCCCCGATCGGGTCCAGGGCCACGCTCACCGGCCGGCCACCGGCGGCCTTGCGGACGTCATCTGCCCAGCCCGGCTGTTCTGTCGCCACGACCTGCACGTCCGGGAACCGCTTGCGCAGCTCGGCCGCACCGCGCTCACTGCGGACGACGTTGATGAGCCCGAAGTTGTGGAACCGCGACACACCCGTCATCAGCCGCCCGACCGACGAACCCGCGGCGGTCTGCACCAGAACACCGTCGTAGCCGAAGGCCAGGTGCTCCTGCGCCGCACGGCGTAGCATCACCGCGGTGAGCGGGTTCGTCAGCATTTGTGCGGCGACCGCGTCCGGCAACGTCTCCGGAACGGCGACTACCGCCTCGGCATCCGCCACCAGCCACTGGGACCATGCCCCTTGCTGGGGGAATACCGTCACGCGGCCCCCCACCTCGACACCCGGCGCCAGCCGCGCGCCCGGGCCGATCGTCTCCACCACCCCGGTGGCCTCGATGCCCGGCGTCACGGGATCCGCGGCCTCCGTCGGGTATGCCTCGATGGCCTGGAGATCACCAGGGTGTACCGGGAAGGCCGTGGTGCGGATGAGGACCTGGCCACGCCCGGGTGCCGCCGGCTCGGGCTCCTCGATGACGGTCAGGACGTCGGCGGGCGACCCGCCACGGGTGTGGACGACACGCCGGTTCATGGCTCTCCTCCTGCACGGTGGTACGTGCGGGGCGTACAGAGGGCATCGATCGACGTCCCGCAGGAGCAGGTGCTTTTTGAGGGGCCGACCGTCCAGGCGCATGGCCGCCCGACCTTGCGCCGCCCTCCTCTTCTCACGCTCGCATGGTGGGCGACCAGCGGCACAGCCGAGTAGGCCGATCGGTTCTCTGTTCGACCCCGACCCCGACCCCGGCCCCGGCCCCGACCCCGGCCCCGGCCCCGGCCCCGGTCCCGGTCCCGGCCACCACCGCCCTCACCAGGGCATAGCCCCCTCCCGGTTCGTCCGGAGGGGGCTTCTTCGTCGGGGTGGCCGGTGCGTCGCCGTGGCCCCGCTGGGTCCTGTGTCGATCAGACGTAGGCGCAGATGACGAAGACGCTGATGCCCACGTTGTCGGTGGTGGTCTGGCGGCCCAGGCCGATCCAGCCGGTGCCGTCGTCGGTGGGGAAGCTGCCGACGAGGATGGCCTCGTTGCCCCGGGCCTCGGCGCCGCCGCCGATGGCCTTCTTGCCCTCGGGGCAGTACACCGTGCGCCGCTGGAAGTTCGGGACGTTCTGATTGGGCAGGGTGACCAGCTCGTATCCGGGCACCCCCTCGCCGGGCCGGGGGGCCTCAGGGGAAACTGACGCCTCGGGGCGGGCCTCAGGGGGAACTGACGCCTCGGGGCGGTGGGAACCGGTCGTCTGGTCGCCGCCGTCCTGTGCTGCCCACGCGGCGCCTGGCGTCAGAGCCATGGTCAGTGCGGCGGCAGCGATGACGAGCCTTCCACGCATGTGTGTCTACCTTCCGTACGCGGGTCCCTGGGCGGGACCGACACCGTGAAGAGCGTGACCAGGCCGAGCGGAACGCAAGACCGATAAGTACGAAGATCGCACGAACGAGGGAAGCGTGAGGAGCGTACGGGTGCAGCGCGCCTGAAGGGCGGCGGGTCGCCGGTTCCCGCCCGCGTCCCGGTGAGCGGAACGTCGCCATTCCCGCCACGAGAACCAGCGGCGAACAATCCCCGAACACAACCGAGCCGCAGGTCTTGATCCCATCCGAAGCGGCCATTGGAGAGCCGACATGGCAGACGTGAAGGGCACCCCGAGCGAAGTACGCAAGGCAGCGATCGCAAGTTTGTTCGGTAGCGCATTGGAGTGGTACGACTTCTTCCTCTACGGCACGGCCGCCGCGCTCGTCTTCAACACCCTCTTCTTCCCGACCTTCAATCCGCTGGTGGGGACGATCGCCGCCTTCGGCACCAACGCGGTGGGGTTCCTCGCCCGGCCGTTGGGCGGCGTCATCTTCGGGCACTTCGGGGACCGGATCGGCCGAAAGTCGATGCTGGTGACCACCCTGGTGATCATGGGCGTCGCGACCTGTCTGATCGGCCTGCTGCCCACCTACGCCACCGTCGGGGTCTGGGCGCCGGTGCTGCTGGTGACGCTGCGGATCGTGCAGGGCATCGCGGTCGGCGGCGAATGGGGCGGCGGGGTGCTGATCGTCAGCGAACACGCGCCGAGCCACCGCCGCGGCTTCTACTCGGCCTGGAGCCAGACCGGCGTGGGGCTCGGGTTCGTCCTCTCCGCCGCCGCCTACGCGCTGGCCCAGGAGGTGACCACCAAGGAGTCCTTCCTCGCCTGGGGATGGCGCATTCCGTTCGTGGTCGGCATCCTGCTCACCGCCGTCGGACTGCTGATCCGGCTCCGGATCATGGAGACACCCGCATTCCAGGAGAAGGAGAAGGAGTCGGAGCCGAAGAAGTCCGCCCCGCCGCTTCTCGACGTCATCCGCACCCACCCCAAGTCCATCCTGATCGCCTTCGGCGCGCGGGTGGCCGAAACCGGTGCGAGCTATCTCTTCCTCACCTTCAGCCTCTCCTACGCGTCCGAGATCGGGGTGGGCAAGGGCGTGGTGCTGGCCGCGCTCGTGATGGGGATGCTGTTCGAGTCGTTCGCGATGCCGATGTTCGGGGCGCTCTCCGACCGCGTCGGACGCCGACCGGTGTATATCGGGGGCGCGATCGCGGTGATCGTCTGGGCGTATCCGTTCTTCGCGTTGTTCGACTCGCGCAATCCGGTGCTGATCTTCGTGGCGATCTTCGTGGCGGTCGTGATCGGCCACGGGGCGATGATCGGCACCCAGCCGGCGTTCTTCACCGAACTCTTCGCCAGCCGGGTGGCCTACAGCGGGCTCGCCCTGGGGCATGAGCTGGCGTCGATGATCGTCGGCGGGTTCTCCCCCATCGTCGCCACCGCGCTGCTCGCCTGGTCGGGCGCGTCCTGGCCGATCGCGCTGTTCCTCATCGTCATGGGCCTGGTCACCGTCTTCGCCGTGGCGGCCGCTCCCGAGACCAACCCGAATGTCATCGGGGACGGCAAGGCCCCGCGGGAGGCCGGGGCGGAGGAGAAGCCCAAACCGTCCGATTCATCGCCGGTTCCTTCATAACCGGCCTCCATAATCGGCCTTCATAACCGGTCGCGCCCTGCCCCGCCCGCCGCCATCGCGGACGGGGCGGGGCGACTGCTGGGCGACGGCTGGGCGATACCGTCGTACTTCGGAAGCGCCCGAAGTACGACGGTATCTGCCGTTCCGGCCGTAGGCTGGCCTGATGACGCGGTTGATCGTGGCGGGGGGAGGTGGCGGGGACGCCGTTGCCGCCGCGGTGATCGACCAGGCTCTGTACGGGCACGGGACGGCCGACGACCGGGCGGTGGTCCTGACGTACGCCTGGGACCGGCTGCTCGTCGACCCCGTGCCCGGGCCCCGGACAGCGGCCGACTTCACCGGACTGCGGGCGCTCACGCCGAGCGTGTACGCCGTGCCCAAGGACGCGAGGCCGGTGGCGCCGGCCGGGTCCACCCTGCCCCGGCTGGCCGCCGAACTGCCGCATACCTTCGCGCTGCTCGACCCCCACCACGGGGTGGAGGGCATGGTCCGGCAGCTCGAAGAGCTGATCGAGCACCTGGCCCCTGCCTCCATCGACCTGCTGGACGTGGGCGGCGACATCCTCGCGCGAGGCGATGAGCCGACGCTGCGCAGCCCGCTCGGGGACGCGCTGTCGCTCGCCGCGTGTGCGCAGGTGAGCGCGGAGATCCGGCTGTTGGTCGCCGGACCGGGGCTGGACGGGGAGATCCCGGTCGAGGTGCTGCGCGAACGGCTGGGGCCGCTGATCCATACACTGACCGCCGAGGACGTCGCACCCATCGGCCCCGTCATGGAGTGGCATCCGTCGGAGGCCACCGGCATGCTCACGGCCACGGCGCGCGGTGTGCGCGGGCTGTGCGAGGTACGGGACGCGGGGCTCACCATTCCGCTGACGGACGACGGGCCAGTGGTCCATCAGGCGGATCTCGACGCCGCGTTCCGCCGCAACCGGCTCGCCGGGGCCATCGCCGACACGACCGGCCTCGCCGAGGCCGAGCGGCACTGCCGGGACATCTGCGGATACTCGGAGATCGACTACGAGCGGGAGAAGGCCGCGCGGTCCGGGGCGGCGCCCGAGGGCCCCTTCCGGCCCAGGGCCGTACTGGCCGGGGTCGCCCGCTTCGCGGAGGAGGCCCGCGCCCGCGGGGTGAGCCACACCACCTTCCGCCACCTCACCGAGGCCCTCGGCCTGAGCGGTGTCCAACGCGCTGATCTGCGGGCCCTGCTGATCGGGACTCAGCCGGAGCGGTACGACGCCCCGCTGTGGCGGCTGTGATCGCCCGGATGGGCTATAGTTGATCTCGCAACGCCGCCCCAACGGGGCGGGAGTTGATGCGTCGGTCGTCTAAGGAAAGACACTCGTCTCCAAACGAGGGATGTAGGTGCAAGGCCTGCTCGGCGCTCCTTGGAAAGTCCCTCCCCCGGTCTTCGGGGGAGGGACTTTTTCGTATGCCCGCACCGCGCCGGACGCACCGCGCCGGACGCACCCCGCCGGACGCGCCAGCGCCGGACCGCGCCCCATCGCACCGCCTCATCGCACCGCCCCCTCAGCACCGCGTCGGCGTCGCCTTCGGCGGCCGCCCGCCCGGGTGGCGGTGCCGCCAGGTCCAGAAGACCACGGCGGACACCACACACCAGCCCCCCAGCACCAGGAAGGGGAAAGCGTGCTGGTGGTGGGGGAAGTAGATCGCGGTGTGCTGGGCGTTGACCGAGGCACCCGGCGGGAGCCAGCGGCCTACGGTGCCCAGAAGGGAGGGGAGCAGGGGCCAGGAGACGGCGCCGCCGGAGGACGGGTTGCCGAGGATGACCATCAAGCCCCAGGTGGGGAGGAGCGCCCAGCGCCCGAAGAGGACGTTGAACATGGAGAACACCAGCCCCGAGGTGAGCATCGTCAACGCCAGGATCGCCCACGACTCCGCGAAGGGGAGCCGGAGCGAGTTCAGCCCCCAGTCGACGATCGCCGCGATCGAGAAGGCCCCGAGGAGGGCGTACGCGAGGTTGAAGGTGATCCGCTCGGCCGGGTTGAGCTCGGCGGCATTGACACTGAGCTGGATGGCGCCGAGGAAGCCGATGATCGTCGCGGCCAGGGAGATGTAGAAGACCGCGAGTCCACGCGGATCGCCGGGCTGTAGCGGTTTCAGATCCCTCACCGTGACGGGCACCCCGGAGGCCCGGCCCACCTTGCCGGCGGCCTGGCTGAGCACCTGGGCCACGGTCGCCCCCGCCGCGCCCGCGACATCCAGCTCGACGCCATGGCCGCGCGCCCGCAGGATCGCGAAGACCCGCTGCTCCTCCAGGGACCAGCGGGCCTTCGCATAGCTGGGGTAGGGGTGCAGCTTGAGGGACGCGTTCAGGGCCTTCTCCATCCCGGCGAGGAACCGGTTCCGCACGGCGGAGTCGTCATCGGTGATCACGACGGCGGTGGGAATGTTCCGGGGGGTGGGATTGGCGAAGGCGAAGGTGTACGAGCCCGCGAAGAGCCCCGCGCCCGCGGAGATGAGCAGCACGATGACGGTCGCGGGGAAGAAGGCGGTGCGCTTGAAGCGGGCCCAGGGGGAGAGCCGGTCCGCCCCGCCCCCGCCCGCGTCCGCGCCGGTCGCGCTCCTGCCCGCGTCCGCGCCGGTCGCGCTCCTGCCCCCGCTTGCGTCGCCCCCGCCCTCACTCGCGTCGCCCTTGCCTTCACTCGCGTCGCCCTTGCCTTCACTCGCGTCGCCCCCGCCCCCGCCCGCGCCCTCACTCGCGTCGCCCCCGCCCGCGCCTGCGCCGCTTTCGTCGTCCGCCATGCGGCCACGCTAGAACGGACAATCCCGGCATACCGCACGACGTGGCCTGGACAACACCCGGCGGAAATGGTTCGCCAGTCGTTTTGCCGAGGTGAGATCCTGGGGTCCGTATGTCCACCACGCCTGCCCCCGCCCTGCCCGCCCTGCTGGAGCGGCTGCCCGAGCTGATGCTGCGCGACCAGCAGCGGCTGGGACGCCGGCTCGACGGTGCGCGCCGGATCCGTAAACCCGAGGCCCGAGCGGCCGTGCTCGGTGAGATCACCGAGGAGATCACGCGTGCCGAGCTGCGGGTCGCGGATCGCCGCGCCGCCGTGCCGGCCATCACCTATCCGCAAGAGCTGCCGGTCAGCCAGAAGAAGGACGCGATCCTGGAGGCCGTCCGCGATCACCAGGTGGTGATCGTCGCAGGTGAGACCGGCTCCGGGAAGACCACCCAGATTCCGAAGATCTGTCTGGAGCTGGGGCGCGGCGTCAAGGGACTTATCGGCCATACGCAGCCGCGCCGTATCGCCGCCCGCACGGTGGCCGAGCGCATCGCCGAGGAGTTGCGGTCGCCGCTGGGCGAGTCCGTGGGCTGGAAGGTCCGCTTCACCGATCAGGTGGGGCAGGACACCCACGTCAAGCTGATGACCGACGGCATTCTGCTCGCCGAGATCCAGACCGACCGCGAGCTGCGCCAGTACGACACGATCATCATCGACGAGGCCCATGAGCGCAGCCTCAACATCGACTTCCTGCTGGGCTATCTGGCCCAGTTGCTGCCCCGCCGCCCCGACCTCAAGGTCGTGATCACCTCCGCCACCATCGACCCGGAGCGCTTTTCCCGCCATTTCGGCGACGCGCCGATCGTCGAGGTCAGCGGGCGTACGTATCCGGTCGAGGTGCGCTACCGCCCACTGCTCGAGGAGGGCGGCGAGGACAGCGACCGCGATCAGATCACCGCGATCTGCGACGCGGTCGACGAGCTCCAGGCCGAGGGGCCCGGCGACATCCTGGTCTTCCTCTCCGGTGAGCGGGAGATCCGCGACACCGCCGACGCGCTGAACAAGAAGAAGCTCCCGGTCACCGAGGTCCTTCCGCTGTACGCCCGGCTGTCGCACGCCGAGCAGCACCGGGTCTTCCAGAGACACACCGGCCGCCGGATCGTGCTGGCGACCAACGTCGCCGAGACCTCGCTGACCGTCCCCGGTATCCGCTATGTGATCGACCCGGGCGCCGCCCGGATCTCCCGCTACAGCCATCGCACCAAGGTCCAGCGGCTGCCCATCGAGCCGATCTCCCAGGCCAGCGCCAATCAGCGCAAGGGCCGCTGCGGCCGGACCAGCGACGGCATCTGTATCCGGCTGTATTCCGAGGACGACTTCCTCACCCGCCCGGAGTTCACCGACGCCGAGATCCTCCGGACCAATCTGGCCTCCGTCATCCTCCAGATGACCGCCGCCGGCCTCGGCGATATCGAGAAGTTCCCCTTCATCGACCCGCCGGACCGCCGCAACGTCAAGGACGGCGTCCAGCTCCTGGAGGAGCTGCACGCCCTGGACAGCAAGCAGAAGGACCCGCGCAAGCGGCTCACCCAGGTCGGCCGGAAGCTGGCCCAGCTTCCGGTGGACCCGCGGCTGGCCCGGATGGTGCTGGAGGCGGACCGCAACGGCTGTGTCCGTGAGGTCATGGTGATCGCGGCGGCGCTGTCCATCCAGGACCCGCGCGAGCGCCCCTCGGACAAGCAGCAGCAGGCGGATCAGCAGCACGCCCGGTTCAAGGACGAGTCCAGCGACTTCCTGGCGTTCCTCAATCTGTGGAAGTACATCCGGGAGCGGCAGAAGGAGCTGTCCTCCTCCGCGTTCCGCCGGATGTGCCGCAATGAGTTCCTCAACTATCTGCGCATACGCGAATGGCAGGACATCTACAGCCAGTTGCGCACGGTCGCCAAGACCATGGACATCCATATGTCCGAGCAGGACGCGGCGCCCGATCATGTGCACACCTCATTGCTGGCGGGGCTGCTGTCGCATGTGGGCTTGAAGGACACCGATAAGAACGAGTATCTGGGTGCGCGCAGCGCCAAGTTCGCGGTGTTCCCCGGCTCGGCGCTGTTCAAGAAGCCGCCGCGCTGGGTGATGTCGGCGGAGCTGGTGGAGACGTCCCGGCTGTGGGCCCGGGTCAACGCGAAGATCGAGCCGGAGTGGATCGAGCCGCTCGCCCAGCACCTGGTCAAACGCACCTACAGCGAACCGCACTGGGAGCAGAAGCAGGCCGCGGTGATGGCGTATGAGCGGGTCACGCTCTACGGGGTGCCGATCGTCGCCCAGCGGAAGGTCAACTACGGCCGGATCGACCCGGAGACCAGCCGCGATCTGTTCATCCGCAACGCCCTGGTGGAGGGCGACTGGCGCACCCACCACCAGTTCTTCCACGACAACCGCAAGCTGCTCGGCGAGGTCGAGGAGCTGGAGCACCGGGCCCGGCGCCGCGACATCCTCGTGGACGACGAGACGCTCTTCGACTTCTACGACCAGCGGATCCCCGAGCATGTGGTCTCCGGGGCGCACTTCGACTCCTGGTGGAAGCACAGGCGCCGCGAGGAGCCGGAGCTTCTCAACTTCGAGAAGTCGATGCTCATCAACGAGCGGGCGCAGGACATCACCAAGGACGCCTATCCGGACTCCTGGCGCCAGGGGAAGCTCAAGTTCAAGGTGACCTATCAATTCGAGCCGGGGGCGGACGCGGACGGGGTCACCGTCCACATCCCGCTTCAGGTGCTCAACCAGGTCACCGCGGACGGTTTCGACTGGCAGATTCCGGGGCTGCGGGAGGATCTGGTCACCGAGCTGATCCGCTCGCTGCCCAAACCGGTGCGCCGTCACTACGTCCCGGCACCGAACTACGCCAAGCGCTTCCTGGAAAGCGCTGTCCCCCTCCAGGAGCCGCTGACGGCGGCGCTCGGGCGTGAGCTCCAGCGGATGGTGGGCGTACGGATCGACCCGGCGGACTGGGACCTGGCGAAGGTCCCCGACCACCTCAAGGTCACCTTCCGGGTGGTGGACGAGCGGCGCCGCAAGCTGGCCGAGGACAAGGACGTGGAGGTGCTGCGGCAGCGGCTGCGGCCCAAGACCCGGGCCGCGATCTCCAAGGCGTTCGAGTCCTCCAAGGAGGGCGTGGGGATCGAGCAGCGCGGCGGGCTGACCCGGTGGACGGTCGGGACGCTGCCGCGCACCTTCGAGACGCGCCGCGGCGGCCAGCCGGTCAAGGCGTATCCGGCGCTCGTCGACGAGGGCGCCTCGGTGGCCGTACGGCTCTTCGACACCGAGGCCGAGCAGCGGGAGGCGATGTGGCGGGGGACGCGCCGGCTGATCCTGCTCCAGTTGCCGTCCAGCCCCGTCAAGTTCGTCCAGGGCAAGCTCTCCAACCAGGCCAAGCTGGCGCTCTCCAGCAGCCCGCACGGCGGGGTGCAGGCGCTCTTCGAGGACTGCGTGGCCGCGGCGGCCGACCGGCTGATCGCGTCCCGTGGCGGCCCGGCCTGGGACGAGGAGTCGTTCCGCAAGCTCTTCGACGCGGTGCGCAGCGACATCACGGACGCCACGTTGGACACCGTGCACAAGGTCCAGGAGGTCCTGGCGGCCTGGCAGTCGTGCGAGCGGCGGCTCAAGGACACCAGGAGCCCGGTGCTGCTGCCGTCCCTCACGGACATCAGGGAGCAGCTCTCGGAGCTCATCGCACCGGGTTTCGTGACCGCGCACGGCGTACGGCGGCTTCCGGACCTCATGCGCTATCTGGTGGCCGTGGACCGGCGGCTTCAGCAGCTTCCGGGCAACGCCGACCGGGACCGCGCCCGGATGGCGAAGGTGCGGGAGATGCGGGACGAGTACGCCTGGCTGCTGGAGCAGTTCCCGCCGGGGCGCCCGGTGCCCCAGGAGGCGCTGGAGATCCGCTGGATGATCGAGGAGCTGCGGGTCAGCTACTTCGCACACGCCCTCGGTACGGCCTATCCGGTGTCCGACAAGCGCATCGTGAAGGCCATCGACGCGGCGGCGCCGTAAGGGTGTCCCAGGGGGCTCCGGCGGCCCGCCGGAGCCCCGCCGGGCGCGAGTTCGACCGCACCCCCTGACCTGCTGTAGAGTCTGCAACGCAGCGCAACACCAGCGCGGCGCGGGGCGACGAAGTCGCAGGCGTCACTGTTGGTCCTGTGGAGCAGTTTGGAGTGCTCGCCACCCTGTCAAGGTGGAGGCCGCGGGTTCAAATCCCGTCAGGACCGCTTAACCGGAAGGCCCGGATCCGTAATGGATCCGGGCCTTTGTCGTCTTGACGGCACACCACACCCGGAGGTACCCAAGCTAGAAGGCGCGGGGGCGCGCAGGAGGTGCGGCGTATGACGACGTCCGCGAGGCATGAGACCAGGGCGCTGCTGCGCGCCCATCTGGCGGCTGCGGCGGGCAACCGCCACTTCACCCGGCACTGCCCGATCTGCCATCGTCTGCTGCGGCTGGCGATGGAGCCCTCGGCGGCCGAGGAGGCGGGTGACGGGGCTGCCAACGGGCCCGGAGGCAAGGCCGGAGACAAGGCCGGCGACGGGGCCGGACAGGAGGCGACGGCCGCCGCTCCACCGTCAACTCGGTAAGGCCTTACCGCAGTTGCCCTTTAGCGCAACCAGTGGGCACTGGGCAACGGTTGGGTAGTGTGACGGGAGTCACCGAATGAGTTTCCGGAGTGAGGGAACTTACACCCCGCTCACGATGGGTCAATTTAATATGTGCAATTGCACCGTCTGTCCGTGCCCGCCCGAACGCTCGCCCGAGCACCCCCCGAGGACTCCCCGGGAGCCCCCCGGAGACACCGCGGGACACCCCGGGCAAGCCGAACGATTGCCCCTCCAGGGCCACTTGCGACCCCTCTGGAGACACCCCCCCGGAAGGCCGTTCCCGGGCATAAAAAGATCGCGCCGGACCCGGCGGAGTCCAGCGCGATCTACGACGCACCCATGTCGAGCGGTGGCGGGCCTGTTGGGGCAGGCACCCGTCGTGTGGAGCCATACAGGCGAAAACCGGGCTGGGGGGCCCGGAAATGCCCGGTTATGCGGTTGTTCAGGCTTCGCTGCGCTGCTGCGGGATGCCCGCAAGAAGTGCACGGACCTCCGCTTCGCGGTAGCGCCGATGCCCTCCGAGCGTGCGGATGGACGTGAGTTTGCCCGCCTTCGCCCAGCGAGTGACCGTCTTCGGGTCCACGCGGAACATCGTGGCAACCTCAGCCGGGGTCAGCAGCGGCTCGGCATCAGGGGTGCGAGCGGTCATGAGCGGCCTCCTCGGGAGAACCGAACCATCACGGTTCTTTCCTCTAAATTCTGCACCTTGACCCGCGTTGCCCGAAATGGCGGACGCGGGCCGAGTCGGTTATAGGACGAACGGCTTGTCCTCGGCACTACAACTACACCATCTGTCCAGCCCCGTCGGCCAAACCGATGGAATTGCCCTCTCAGGTGTCCAACCTCAACGGAAGCCGATGGACCATGCCATAGCGGACAGTCACACGGCCGTGACGATCAGTCACAACAGGATCAGGGGTAACCAGATCCATCAAGGAGTGCAATACCGATGAATCCGCCCATAGTTGGGCGGAAGGAGTCCCTCCCGGACTCCTTGTCCTATTTTGACACGAGGATGGGCGATTACCGCAAGGCCCGAAGTCAGTGCTTTAGGTCACGATTGAGGCAATGGCCCGGATCGGGACCTACGTCCCCGTCTGTTCCGGACGACCGTCAACCGGCCGCCCGGCGCCGTTTCCGGCCGGGCTCAGCTCGCGTTCTGCCGCCCGCGGATCACGCTCCAGCGGTCGGTCAGCCGCTCGTACGCGCTGCCCGCCCGCTCCCCGTCCCCGTCGCGCAGCGCCGCGAGGCCCTCCGCCACATCCGCGGCCGAGTGGTCCTCCTCGAGCTGCCCGGCCGGCAGCGTGTGCACCAGACCGCCGTAGTCCAGCTCGACCAAGGACCGGGGGTGGAACTCCTCGAGCCACCGGCCGACGTCCACCAGCCCGTCGATCAGCGGCCCCTCGCCGAGGGACTCCTTGAGCACCTTAAGGCCACGCGCCACCCGGCGCCTCGCCTGGACCATCGGGGTGCGGTAACGGAGGATGAGACCCTCGTCACCCTTGGTGAATTCACGCTCCTCGTCCCCGAAGAGCACGAACCAGCGCACCGGCACATGCCAGGTCGCCGAGCGGATCCACGGCCGGGCGTCCGGGTTGCGCTCCAGCCACCGCTCGAAGTCCGCCACCGCCTGCCGGCGCACCACCGGGGGCAGGGCGGCGTCCAGGAGGGGCCCGGGAAGGCGCTCCGGCAGCTCCTCCAGGGCCAGCCAGCCCCTCAGCCGCGTACGCCACGGACAGACGCATGTGACGCCGTCCACGACCGCCACGAAGGCGTCCGCGCTCTCGTGCACCGGAACCGCCACCGGGGGCACCGGCAGCAGGTCCGCGAGCGAGCGGCGCAGCTCGTCCTGCGCACCGGGCAGGTCGTCGCGCTTGGCGTACCGCGCCCAGTGCGATCGCTCCGGCTCCGGAAACGCTGCCAGTGGCTCATAGACCCGGAGATACGCCGCGTACGGGACAATCACCGAAGACGCCAAGGTCACACGCGCTCCCTCAAGGCTGAGACCACCGCCAGGGGCTCCCTCACCCCCACCTGACGGCATCGTCCCATGCCCGCTATCCGGACTCGTCGGGGACATGGCCGATCCCCTGCGGCCCCAGGGCTTACCCTCTTGCCCACGGCCCTCCCCACCAGCCAGGAGGGCGTCTACCCCGACCTATGGGAGTCACCACCGTGACCGACGTACGTCACACCGTCAGCGCCGACGGTCCGACGGAGAGTCGCGTGCCGAACCCTCTCTCACCGCTTGCGACGCTGTTCCGGTCCGATCTCGGCGGGCATGAGCAGGTCCTGCTCTGCCAGGACCGCGAGAGCGGCCTCAAGGCCGTCATCGCCCTCCACTCCACCGCCCTGGGCCCGGCCCTCGGCGGCACCCGCTTCCACGCCTACGCCTCCGAGGAGAACCCCGAAGAAGCGGCGCTCCTCGACGCCCTCAACCTCGCCCGCGGCATGTCCTACAAGAACGCGCTCGCCGGGCTCGACCACGGTGGCGGCAAGGCCGTGATCCTCGGCGACCCCGAGGAGATCAAGACCGAGAAGCTGCTGCTCGCCTACGGCCGTTTCGTGGCCTCCCTGGGCGGCCGCTACGTCACCGCCTGCGATGTGGGCACCTATGTGGCCGACATGGACGTCGTCGCCCGCGAGTGCCCCTGGACCACCGGCCGCTCCCCCGAGAACGGCGGCGCGGGCGACTCCTCGGTGCTGACCGCCTTCGGTGTCTTCCAGGGGATGCGGGCGAGCGCCCAGGCGTCCTGGGGCGCGCCCACGCTGCGCGGCCGCCGGGTCGGCATCGCGGGGGTCGGCAAGGTGGGCCACCACCTGGTCGACCATCTGCTGGAGGACGGCGCCGAGGTCGTGGTCACGGATGTGCGCGAGGAGTCGGTGGACCGCGTGCTGGCCCGCCACCCCCGCGTACGGGCGGTCCGGGACACCGACGCGCTGATCCGCGACGACCTGGACGTCTACGCCCCGTGTGCGCTCGGTGGCGCCCTGGACGACGCCACGGTGCCCGTCCTGACCGCGCAGGTGGTGTGCGGCGCGGCCAACAACCAGCTCGCCCACCCGGGGGTCGAGAAGGACCTGGCCGGCCGCGGGATCCTCTACGCGCCGGACTATGTGGTGAACGCCGGTGGCGTCATCCAGGTGGCGGATGAGCTGCACGGGTTCGATTTCGATCGGGCCAAGGCGAAGGCGGCAAAGATCTTCGACACGACTTTGGCCATATTCGATCGGGCACAGACCGACGGAATCCCGCCCGCCGCGGCCGCCGACCGGCTGGCCGAGCACCGGATGGCGGAGGGCCACGACGCCTGAGCCATGGCCCACAGGCGCCTGAGGGCGTCTGGGCGCGGCCGTGGGCAGGCCGTGCGGGATCTTGCCGGAGGCCGCCGGACGGGCGATGTGGGAGCCCCCTGGGAGCCATCGGCGAGAGATCCCTCACGGCCTGTCGGCGGGTCGGCCCGCAAGACAGGTTAAAATCGCAGTTGACCAGCGAGGAACGGGCTCCTCGCGGGTTCTGCCTCGTGGCACGTCGTGTGGGCGACGTACCGTATGGCCACAGAAGCAGGTACCGTTGAAGCCCTACGGGCCGGTCTCTCTTTTGAGAGTCCGCTCTGATTTATGAACGTGAACGCGTGTCAAGACTCTGGGGCCGTCGAGCCCCGTCGTTGAGGGGGTCGAGCCATGGGGCGCGGCCGGGCCAAGGCCAAGCAGACGAAGGTCGCCCGCCAGCTGAAGTACAACAGCGGTGGGACGGATCTCTCACGCCTGGCCGAGGAGCTGGGTGCATCGCCAACGAACGAGCCGCCGAATGGCGAGCCGTTCGAGGACGATGAGCTGGACGACGACCCGTACGCACAGTACGCGGATCTGTACAACGACGATGAGGACGAGGACGACGACCAGTCCGATCCGTCCCCGCAGCGTCGCCGCGCCTGAACCACCCGTTCCAGGCGCTCGGCTTCTCGCCGCACACCTCCACCGGTCCGGGGCACCCGCCTCGGACCGGCTTCTGTGCTGTCCGCGCACACCGCGCGGTCCGCTCAGCCCGCATGGCCATCAGCTCGCGTGGTCACCGGTCAGCGTCACCGCTTCCGCGTCCCCGGCCGTGCGCTCGGTGATCTCACCGCTGACCCATGCCTCGACACCGCGGTCGGCGAGCGTGGTGAGCGCCACATCGGCGGAGTCGGCCGGGACCACCGCCATCATGCCGACGCCCATGTTGAGGGTCTTCTCCAGCTCGAGACGCTCGACCGAGCCGGCCCGACCGACCAGCTCGAAGATCGCGCCGGGGGTCCAGGTCGAGCGGTCCACGACCGCGCGCAGCCCCTCGGGGATGACCCGCGCCAGGTTGTTGGCGAGCCCGCCGCCGGTGATGTGCGAGAAGGCGTGCACCTCGGTGGTGCGGGTGAGGGCCAGGCAGTCCAGCGAGTAGATCCGGGTGGGCTCCAGCAGCTCCTCCCCCAGCGTCCGGCCGAGCTCCGGCACCTCGCGGTCCAGCGCCCAGCCGGCCCGGTCGAAGAGCACATGGCGGACGAGTGAGTACCCGTTCGAGTGAAGTCCGGACGAAGCCATGGCGATCACCGCATCACCCGTTCGGATGCGATCGGCGCCCAGCACCCGATCGGCCTCGACCACGCCCGTACCGGCCCCGGCGACATCGAAGTCATCGGCGCCCAGCAGCCCCGGGTGCTCGGCGGTCTCGCCGCCCACCAGGGCGCAGCCGGCGAGGGTGCAGCCCTCGGCGATGCCCTTGACGATGGCGGCGACGCGCTCGGGGTAGACCTTGCCGACGCAGATGTAGTCGGTCATGAAGAGCGGCTCGGCGCCGCAGACCACCAGGTCGTCCACGACCATGCCGACCAGGTCGCGGCCGATGGTGTCGTACACGCCCATCCGCCGGGCGATGTCCACCTTGGTGCCGACCCCGTCGGTGGCGGAGGCGAGCAGCGGACGCTGGTAGCGGGCCAGCGCGGAGGCGTCGAAGAGCCCGGCGAAACCGCCGAGGCCGCCCACGACCTCGGGCCGGCTCGCCTTCTTGACCCACTCCTTCATCAGCTCGACGGCGCGGTCACCCGCCTCGATGTCGACGCCCGCGGCGGCGTAGGTGGACCCGGACTCAGACATGACGTTGAGATCTTTCGTATCGGGGATGACAGGCGTGCGCTCAGGGACGGCGCAGGGCGTCGGCGCCGCCGACACCGGCGGTCAGCGTCGTCACACCGTCGGCGTCGGCGCTGTTCGGGGCCTGTGTCTCGGACTCCAGGAGGTGCTTGCCCAGCAGCCCCGGATCCGGCAGCTCCATCGGGTACTCACCGTCGAAGCAGGCGCGGCACAGATTCGGCTTGGCGATCGTGGTCGCCTCGATCATGCCGTCGGTGGAGATGTACGCCAGCGAGTCGGCGCCCAGCGACTTGCCGATCTCCTCGACCGAGAGGCCGTTGGCGATCAGCTCGGCGCGGGTGGCGAAATCTATGCCGAAGAAGCACGGCCACTTGATCGGCGGCGACGAGATCCGGATGTGGACCTCGGCGGCACCGGCCTCGCGGAGCATCCGCACCAGGGCGCGCTGGGTGTTGCCGCGGACGATCGAGTCGTCGACGACCACCAGGCGCTTGCCCCGGATGACCTCCTTGAGGGGGTTGAGCTTGAGCCGGATGCCGAGCTGGCGGATGGTCTGCGAGGGCTGGATGAAGGTCCGGCCCACATAGCTGTTCTTGACCAGTCCGGAGCCGTAGGGAATCCCGCTGGCCTCGGCGTAGCCGACGGCGGCGGGGGTGCCGGACTCGGGAGTCGCTATGACCAGGTCGGCGTCGGCGGGGGCCTCCTTGGCCAGTCGGCGGCCCATCTCGACCCGGGAGAGGTACACATTCCGGCCCGCGATATCGGTGTCGGGGCGGGCGAGGTACACGTACTCGAAGACGCAGCCCTTGGGGCGGGCCTCGGCGAAGGTGGTCGAGCGCAGCCCGTTCTCGTCGATGGCGACCATCTCGCCGGGCTCGATCTCACGGATGAAGGACGCGCCCACGATGTCCAGGGCGGCGGTCTCGGACGCCACCACCCAGCCGCGCTCGAGGCGGCCGAGGACCAGCGGACGGATGCCCTGGGGGTCGCGCGCCGCGTACAGCGTGTGCTCGTCCATGAAGACGAGGCTGAAAGCGCCCTTGACCTTGGGCAGCACGATGGGCGCCGCCTGCTCGACGGTCAGCGGCTTGCCGTCGTCGTCCACCTGGCCCGCGAGCAGCGCGGTGACCAGGTCGGTGTCATTGGTCGCCGCGACCTGGGTGGCCCGGCCGCCGTCCCGGGGCAGGGCCGCGACCAGCTCCGCCAGCTCGGCGGTGTTGACCAGGTTCCCGTTGTGGCCGAGCGCGATCGAGCCATGGGCGGTGGCCCGGAAGGTCGGCTGCGCGTTCTCCCACACCGAGGCTCCGGTGGTGGAGTAGCGGGCGTGACCGACCGCGATATGGCCCCGGAGAGAGCCGAGAGAGGTCTCGTCGAAGACCTGGGAGACCAGGCCCATGTCCTTGAAGACGAGGATCTGGGAGCCGTTGCTCACCGCGATGCCCGCGGACTCCTGTCCGCGGTGCTGCAGTGCGTACAGCCCGAAATAGGTGAGTTTGGCGACCTCTTCACCCGGTGCCCAGACTCCGAAGACGCCGCAAGCGTCCTGGGGGCCCTTCTCACCGGGGAGCAGGTCGTGGCTGAGTCGTCCGTCACCACGTGGCACGTCATCGAGTCTAGGCCAGTTCGGCGGTGCCTCCGAACGAGGGACCCGTCAGGAGGGCGCAAGTCACATTCCCCGCACCGCTCCGGGCCCCCGGAACCCGTGCCCTGCCTGCGATGGGCCGGGGCGAAAACTCGTGGCCGAGGCAAGGATCACATCTCGCCCCCCGAAAACGATCACAGCGTGTGCGCTCAGCCGAGAACGGGGAGGTGGGCGGAGAGGTCGGCGCGGTCGCCGCTCGCGGTCAGCGGCCCGGAATCCAGGGCATCGGCCCAGGTCAGGCGGCCCGTGGCGAGGCGGATCCAGGTCAGCGGATCGGTCTCGACGACGTTCGGCGGGGTGCCGCGGGTGTGCCGGGGGCCCTCGACGCACTGGACCACGGCGAACGGCGGGATCCGCAGCTCGACCGAGCCGCCGGGCGCCTTCGCCGCGAGGGCGTCGGCGAGCACCCGGACCGCGGTGGCCAGCGCCTGGCGGTCGTGCCGTACCGGCACTCCGGTGGCGGCCGTCAGATCGTCGGCGTGGACCACCAGCTCCACACACCGGGTGACCAGGTAGTCCTCCAGCCGCATCGCGCCGACGCGAGTGGCCAGCAGCCGGTCACCGGGCGCGAGCGAGGCCGTCTCCGCGAACCGCGCCTCGGCACGCTCCAGCAGCTCGCCCAGCTCCTCGCCCGCCGCCAAGGCGCGGGTCTCCTCGGCGATCGGCCCCGCGTGCGCGGCGAGCGCCGCCGCCCAGCCGGCGACGGTGACCTCGCGTGCGGGCGGCGCGGGCCGCTCCAGGAGCCGGACGACGGAGGTCACGGCCATCGCCAGATGCGCGACCAGCTCCCGGACCGTCCAGCCGCCGAGCCGGGTGGGGGCGTCCAGACCCGTCTCGTCCAGCTCCCCGGCCGCCTTCCGCACCAGCCGAAGCTGCGCGATCACGGCGGTACGGGTCTTGGCGGGGTCGTACGTACGGGCGCGAGTACGGGGCGGCATGGCGCCGAGCCTATCGACAGCCCGGCGGGGCAGGCGGAGGATGGATGGAAGGGGATAGAGCGGTATCAATCAGGATGAAAGGTGTGAATGACCATGAGTGAACATCCGGATGCCGCCGTGGTGCGCCGCGCATGCACCGCGTTCCAGGAAGGCGACCTGGACACCCTCTCCACGCTGCTGACGGCGGACGTCATGCAGCATGTGCCCGGTGACAACATGCTCTCCGGACACCACAAGGGCCGGGACGCCTGCATGGATCTGTACCGCACCGAGTTCGAGGAGACCGGTGGCACGCTGCGGGTCGATCTGGAGTCGGTGCTGCCCGACGGACGCGGGCATGTGATCTCCGGCCACCACGTCCGCGCCGAGCGCGGCAACCGCACGCTGGACATGAAGACCGGGCTGTTCTTCACCATCGTCGGCGGGAAGATCAGCGACATCGACCAGTGTGTCGAGGACATCGACGCCGCCAACGCCTTCTGGGGCAAGTGAGCCCCGCAAGGCCCGAAGCGACCGTACGGCCCGCTCCCTGACGGCAGGGAGCGGGCCGTACGTCGCAAGGACGCGGGTCCTCAGGCCGGCAAGGGCGCGGGTCCTCAGGCCAGCAGGCCCGGGATCGTCGCCTCGTACGGCTCCCTCAGCTCGGCCAGCGGGATGGAGAACTGCCCCTGGACGTCGATCGCGTCACCGTCGATCACACCGATACGGGCCGCCGGAAGCCCCCGTGCCCCGCACATGTCCTTGAAACGGACCTCCTCGCTGCGCGGTACGGCGACGATCGCCCGGCCCGCGGACTCGGAGAACAGCAGGACGAACGGGTCAAGACCGTCGGGGACGACGATCCGGGCGCCCTTGCCGCCGCGCAGACACGATTCGGTGAGCGCCTGGATCAGACCGCCGTCGGACAGATCGTGGGCCGCGTCCACCATGCCGTCGCGCGAGGCCGAGATCAGGATCTCGGCGAGCAGCCGCTCCCGCTCCAGGTCCACCTTGGGCGGCAGTCCGCCCAGATGGTCGTGGATCACCTGGGACCAGGCCGAGCCGCCCAGCTCCGCCGCGGTGTCGCCCAGCAGATAGAGCAACTGGCCTTCCTCCGCGAAGGCGATCGGGGTGCGGCGGGCCACATCGTCGATCACGCCGAGGACGGCGACCACCGGCGTCGGGTGGATGGCCACCTCACCGGTCTGGTTGTACAGCGACACATTGCCGCCGGTGACCGGGGTGCCCAGGGTCAGACAGCCGTCGGCGAGGCCGCGGGTGGCCTCCGCGAACTGCCACATGACCGCGGGGTCCTCCGGCGAGCCGAAGTTGAGGCAGTTGGAGATGGCCAGCGGAGTGGCACCGGACGCGGCCACATTGCGGTACGACTCGGCGAGCGCGAGCTGCGCCCCCGCGTACGGGTCCAGCTTGGCGTAGCGCCCGTTGCCGTCCGTGGCGACGGCAACGCCGAGGCCGGTCTCCTCGTCCACGCGGACCATGCCGGAGTCCTCGGGCTGGGCGAGGACCGTATTGCCCTGGACGAAGCGGTCGTACTGATCGGTGATCCAGGACTTGGACGCCTGGTTCGGCGAGGCGACCACCTTGAGGACCTGCTCGCGCAGTTGCTCGGCGGTGGCCGGGCGCGGCAGCCTGCCCGCGTCGTCGGCCTGGAGCGTGTCCTGCCACTCGGGGCGGGCGTAGGGGCGCTCGTAGACCGGGCCCTCGTGGGCGACGGTGCGCGGCGGGACGTCGACGATCTGCTCGCCGTGCCAGTAGATCTCCAGCCGCTCGCCGTCGGTGACCTCACCGATGACGGTGGCGATGACGTCCCACTTCTCGCAGATCTCCAGGAAGCGGTCGACCTTCTCGGGCTTCACGATCGCGCACATGCGCTCCTGCGACTCGCTCATCAGGATCTCCTCGGGGGAGAGCGAGGAGTCGCGCAGCGGCACGGTGTCCAGCTCGACCCGCATACCGCCGGAGCCGGCGCTGGCGAGCTCGCTGGTGGCGCAGGACAGGCCCGCGCCGCCGAGGTCCTGAATGCCCTCGACCAGGTCCTCCTTGAAGACCTCCAGGGTGCACTCGATGAGCAGCTTCTCCTGGAAGGGGTCGCCGACCTGGACGGCGGGGCGCTTGGTGGGCTTAGTGTCGTCGAAGGTCTCGGAGGCGAGGACGGAGACGCCGCCGATGCCGTCGCCGCCGGTACGGGCGCCGTAGAGGATCACCTTGTTGCCGGCGCCGGACGCCTTGGCGAGGTGGATGTCTTCATGCTTCATCACGCCCACGCAGAGCGCGTTGACCAGCGGGTTTCCCTGGTAGCAGGGGTCGAAGACGACCTCGCCGCCGATATTGGGCAGGCCCAGGCAGTTGCCGTAGCCGCCGATGCCCGCGACCACACCGGGCAGCACCCGCTTGGTGTCGGGGTGGTCGGCGGCGCCGAAGCGCAGCGGGTCCATCACGGCCACCGGGCGGGCGCCCATGGCGAGGATGTCGCGGACGATGCCGCCGACGCCGGTGGCCGCGCCCTGGTAGGGCTCGATGTACGAGGGGTGGTTGTGCGACTCGACCTTGAAGGTGACCGCGTAGCCCTGGCCGACGTCGACCACACCCGCGTTCTCACCGATGCCGACGAGCAGGGCGTCGCTCTCGGGGGCCTTCTCACCGAACTGCCGCAGATGGACCTTGCTCGACTTGTACGAGCAGTGCTCGGACCACATGACGGAGTACATCGCGAGCTCGGCGCCGGTGGGGCGGCGGCCCAGGATGGCGCGGATGCGCTGGTACTCGTCCTGCTTGAGACCGAGCTCGGCCCAGGGCTGCCCGTCGTCCGGGGTCTGCGCCGCGTGCTTGGTGGTGTCCAGGGTCATGCGCTGACCAGCCTCTTGAGGATCGAGGTGAAGAATCCGAGACCGTCGGTGCGACCGGTGCCGATCAGCGGTTCGACGGCGTGCTCGGGGTGGGGCATGAGGCCGACGACATTGCCCGCCGCATTGGAGATACCGGCGATGTCGCGGAGCGAGCCGTTGGGGTTGAGCTCCTCATAGCGGAAGACGACGCGTCCCTCGGCCTCGAGTTCATCGAGGACACGCTCATCGGCGACATAGCGTCCATCGATGTTCTTCAGCGGGATGTTGATCTCCTGACCCTGCTCGTATGAGCGCGTCCAGGCGGTCTCCGCGTTTTCCACTCGCAACTTCTGATCGCGGCAGATGAAGTGCAGATGGTTGTTCCGCAGCATCGCACCGGGGAGGAGATGGGTCTCGGTGAGAACCTGGAAGCCATTGCAGATGCCAAGCACCGGCATACCGGCCTTCGCCTGATCGATCACCGACTCCATTACCGGAGAGAACCGGGAGATCGCTCCGGCGCGCAGATAGTCGCCATAGGAGAAGCCGCCCGGCAGGATCACCGCGTCGACCTGCTTGAGGTCCTTGTCGCGGTGCCACAGCGGTACGGCTTCGAGGCCGGCGGTGCGCACCGCGCGCTGGGTGTCGCGGTCGTCGAGCGTGCCGGGGAACGTGATGACTCCGATGCGTGCGGTCACGACTCGGCCTTCACGGCGGTGGTGTCGGCACCCTCGCCGACCTCGACCTTTACGGAAAAGTCCTCGATCACGGTGTTCGCCAGGAAGGTCTCGGCGATCTCATGGATACGGGCGAGGGCGGCATCGTCGACCGGGCCCTCCACCTCGAGTTCAAAGCGCTTGCCCTGACGGACATCGGCGATCCCCTCGAAACCGAGGCGGGGCAGTGCTCGCTGCACCGCCTGGCCCTGGGGGTCGAGGATCTCCGGCTTGAGCATGACGTCGACTACGACGCGTGCCACTGGCACTCCCGGTGGTGTGGTGCTGGTGCGTAAGGCGGTGGCCCAAGCCTACCCCGGCGAAAATTCTACGCGAGTAGATATGCAAGGGTTCGGTCACGTTTAAGCATCGTCGGTGACAACTGACGGGGAAAGGTCGGGGGAAAACGTATGGTCCCGATCACGGCGTGACACGCGGATGGAATTACCGGGGTTCACAATGCAATGCCAGTCGCTGTACAAATGAAAAAGCATTGTTGGACACAACTGGACAGCTCACATCTTTGCACGTCAACGCATCGATGCAGCCCGAAAGGACCGATATCCGTGGCGCAGCGCGTAGTAGTCACGCTCTCCGACGACCTCGAGGGCGGCCAAGCGGAAGAGACGGTCACGTTCGGACTCGACGGCAAGTTGTACGAGATCGACCTCAACTCTGCCAATGCGTCGAAACTGCGCGACGCGCTGGCGCCGTACGTGGAGGCCGGCCGCAAGCGGGCCCGCTCGGGCAAGACGTACCGCCGTACCGATGTCGCCCCGGACCCGGCCGCGGTGCGCGCCTGGGCCAGGTCGCACGGCATGGAGGTGCCGCCGCGCGGCCGGATCCCCAAGAAGGTCTACGAAGCCTTCAACGAGTCGGCCTGAGTGACCCGTTCAGCCGAGTTGCACACCACCCCGGGTGATCCGCTAAAGTCTGGAGCACGCCGAGGGGCGAGGCCGAAAGGCCGAAACCCCGAGGAAGACACCATGCGGGTGTAGCTCAGTAGTAGAGCGCCCCCTTTCCAAGGGGGAGGCGCAGTGTGCGATCCCTGTCACCCGCTCTCATCGTCTATCGTCCTCTTGTGAAGAGGATCAGGTAGAGTGATGCACGCGCCGATCGGTGAAAGCTGGTCGGAGGCATGCGGACGTGGCTCAGTTGGTAGAGCATCACCTTGCCAAGGTGAGGGTCGCGAGTTCGAATCTCGTCGTCCGCTCCAGATCTGAGGCGCCGGTCGAATCGACCGGCGCCTCAGGCGTTTTCCGGCCCGGAATCCCTGGCCGGGGCCGGAGCCGGGCGGGAGCGAACGGCGGTGCCGCTGGGGGAAAGTGACGGCGTACCGGGTCGGGTACGGCGTGCCGGGTTGATGTGGTCCCGCGGCCCCCGTGCGAGGGCCGTGCTGGACGAGGTTCCGCTGGGAGGGGCGTGTGAACGACACCGCGGCGATCCGGGTGCCGCTGGCCGACGACGAGCATCTGATCCGGGGCGCCCTGGCCGCCCTGCTCGCGCTCGAGGACGATCTGCTGGTGGTCGCGGAGGCGGCGTCCGGGCCCGAGGCGCTGGCGATGGCGCGGGCGCACCGGCCCGATGTGGCGGTGCTGGACCTCCAGATGCCGGAGGTGGACGGGGTCTCGGTGGCCTCGGCGCTCCGGTCGGAGCTGCCCGGCTGCCGGACGATGATCGTGACCAGCCACGGCCGGCCGGGGCACCTCAAGCGGGCCCTGGAGGCGGGGGTGCGCGCGTTCCTGCCCAAGACCACCTCCGCACAGCGGCTCGCGGAGATCATCCGTACGGTGCACGGCGGGTCCCGCTATGTCGACCCCGGTCTGGCCGCCGACGCGATCAGCGCCGGGGACTCCCCGCTGACCGCGCGGGAGGCGGAGCTGCTGGAGCTGGCGGCGGACGGCGCCTCCATCGCGGAGATCGCCCAGCACGCCGCGCTCTCCCAGGGGACGGTCCGGAACTATCTGTCGGCCGCGGCGGCGAAACTGGGGGCGGAGAACCGGCATGCGGCGGCGCGGATCGCCCAGGAGCACGGCTGGCTCTGAGGCGGCTTAAGAGCGCTCCCGAGGGTTCCCCAGTGCCGAGCGGCTCCTGAGCACTCCCCAGTGCACCGAGCGGCTCCTGAGCGCTTCGCGCCGCCGCCCCGAGCGGCCTCGGCACCCGGGTGGTAGTTCACCGGTCGAGGGTTTGGTTATAGTAGAGGCGCGTCGAACCGGAAAAGTCCGGCGCAGGCGGACGTAGCTCAGTTGGTAGAGCGCAACCTTGCCAAGGTTGAGGTCGCGAGTTCGAGCCTCGTCGTCCGCTCCACGCATCAAGGGTCCCGGCCGATCGGCCGGGACCCTTGGTCGTTCTCCGGGCCTACTTCCAAGGAGTGCCGGTCAGCAGCTCGTACGCCTCCGCGTACTTCGCCCGCGTCCGCTCGACGACCTCCGCAGGGAGCGGGGGCGGCGGCTGCTCGGCGGTCCGGTCCCAGCCGGAGGCCGGGGAGGTCAGCCAGTCGCGGACGTACTGCTTGTCGAACGACGGCTGCGCGCGGCCCGGCTGCCACTGGTCGGCGGGCCAGAAGCGGGACGAGTCCGGGGTCAGCACCTCGTCGGCGAGCACCGGCTCGGCGCCCTCCGCGCCCAGGGTCGCCTCCGCGTAGCCGAACTCGAACTTGGTGTCGGCGAGGATGATCCCGCGGGCTCGGGCGATCTCCCGGGCCCGGTTGAAGATGGCGAGGGTGGCCTGGCGCAGTTGCGCGGCGGGCTCGGCGCCGATGCGGTGGGCCACCTCCTCGTACGCCACGTTCTCGTCGTGCTCGCCGACCTCGGCCTTGGTGGCCGGGGTGAAGATCGGGGAGGGCAGCTCGGAGCCGTCGGTCAGCCCCTCGGGGAGGGCGATCCCGCACACGGTGCGGGTCTCGCGGTACTCGGCCAGACCGGAGCCGGTCAGATGGCCGCGCGCCACGCATTCGACCGGGACCATCCGCAGCGACCGGCACACCAGGGTGCGGCCCTCCCAGTCGGCGGGGGCGCCGGGGGGCAGCTCGCTGGACAGGACGTGGTTAGGCACGAGGTCGGCGAGCAGATCGAACCACCAGAGGGAGAGCTGGGTGAGGATCTTGCCCTTCTCGGGGATCTCGGTCGGCAGGACCCAGTCGTAGGCGGAGATCCGGTCGCTGGCGACCATGACGAGCTCACCGCGCTCGTTCCGGTAGAGGTCGCGCACCTTGCCGGTGTGCAGGTGCTGAAGGCCCGGAACCTCGACCGGTTCGGGCTTCTCGACGAATCCGGACACGCTTCCTCCTGGTGTTTTTGTCCAAGCCCCTGTGATTCTGCCGCACGAAGCGGCCGTGACCGGCGGCGGGGCGCGGGCCGCGGGGCCCGGCGGTTCGGGTTCCGCTTCCGGCCGGTTCGAACACCTCGCGGGAGGAACTCGTGGTATCCGGTGGCCCTGTCGGCGCTGAGGCATCGTTTCGGCGTGCGGACGGCGCCGTCCCTGACCCCGGTGGCTCAGGGGGTGTCCGACCGGATCGTGGCGCCTGCGGCGGGCCACGTGGCGGAGCCGCATAGCGGCATTTTCCCCTCCCCGCCCCTTCCCTCAACTGGGGCTCCGCCCCAGACCCCCGGCCGGGCGACCCGGATGCGTGCGGGTGGCCGCCCGGTCATCCGCCGCGCCGGTGTGCCGACGGCGATCAGCCCGCCGGTACAGGTGTGC
>NZ_JAHLEM010000199.1 GCF_018883605.1 Streptomyces niphimycinicus
TTTCCCCTCCCCGCCCCTTCCCTCAACTGGGGCTCCGCCCCAGACCCCCGGCCGGGCGACCCGGATGCGTGCGGGTGGCCGCCCGGTCATCCGCCGCGCCGGTGTGCCGACGGCGATCAGCCCGCCGGTACAGGTGTGCACGGGGGCGACGGCCGACCCGTGGACCCCGGGGTCCAGGGGCCGCCGTGCCCGGCGGCGGGGCGCGGGCCGCGGGGCCCGGCGGTCCCGTCGACCCCGGGGTCCAGGGGCGGAGCCCATGGTTCGGGAAGGGGCGGGGAGGGGAAAGCGTCGCTACGCGGCTCCGCCACGTGGCTCGCCGGACACCGGCTCACCCCCGCTTGCAGATCCGATCCAGCAGATTCGCCGTCGCACGCTGAATCCGCTCATCCGTATGCCCCGGACGGTCCAACGCGGGCGACCACGCGAACGTCCCCGACGCGAACACCAGAGCGCCGCTCGGGGCGCGGTAGAGGGACGTCTCCTGGTGGCGGACGACCCCCTCCGTGTCCTCGTACGGCGAGTGGGCCAGCAGGATGCGGCGGAGGTGCTCGGGCAGGACGGTGCGCGGGAAGTAGCGGTCGGCCTCGCCCGCGACCAGGCCGGGCAGTTCATCGCCCTCCTCCGCGCCGGTGGCCTCCCACAGCCAGTGGCCGGCGTTGCGCACGATCAGCGGGCTGGGCTCGGGCACCCGGCCCGCGTACTGGATGCCGATCAACTGCTGTTCGGGCACGGTCTCGCGCCACAGCGCCGAGCGGCCGGGGCCGCGGCGCTTGCGGCAGGTCAGCAGCCGGTCCGGGCCGGAGGGCGAGGCGGTGAGCTCGACCTGCCAGTACATGGTGTTGGCGGAGAGGAAGACCAGCGAGGTGCCGCTGTCGCGGGCCGATTCCACGGTGCGGCGCATGGGCGCCGACCAGTACTCGTCGTGGCCGGGGAAGACCAGCCCCCGGTGGCGGGTGGGGTCGACCCGGCCCGCGTGCAGATCGCTCGTCTCGGCGTAGGCCAGGTCGTAGCCGTAGCGCTCGGCCCAGCGGATGAAGTCGTAGGCGTGGCCCACATGGAGGGGCAGCCCCGCGCCCGCGTACGGCCGGTCGAAGGAGACGGTGATCGCCGCCTCCGACTCGCCCAGCAGCTTTCCCCGCTCGTCCCAGGCGTGGTAGAGGCTGGCGCCGGTCCGGCCGTCCTCCGGGTAGAGGTTGTACGCCTGCCAGGTGAGGTCGGGGAGGACGAGGAGGAGATCGGCGGGGCGGGGGTCGCGGACGGTGAACGGGATATGGCTGCGGTAGCCGTCCACGGTGGTCAGCACCGCGACATAGGCGCCGGGCTTCCAGTACGAGGGGATCTGAAGCCGCCAGGACAGCCACCAGTGGTGGCAGGAGACGGTGCGGTCGGCGGTGAGCGGGGACGGCTGGACGATCCCGGACAGCCGGGGGCTGGTGGTGATCTTCAGCGCGCCGACGCCGTCGTAGTAGCCGATGCGGTAGATGTCCACGCTGAACTGCTGGGGCGGATCCACCGTGATCCGGAAGTCGATGGCCTCGCCGGGGGCCGCCGCGGAGGCGGAGGGGAAGCCCTTGATCTGCCGGTGGACATCGTCGGCGGTGCGCGGGCCGGGGATCCTGCCGGGACCCTTCGCACGGACCCGCCCCGCCGCCCGGTCGATGGCCCCGGGGTGGGCCCCGGACTGCCGGACATGGTCGACGTACCACGGGACCACCCGCCCGGTGTCGTCGAAGTAGTTCTCACTGTCGCGCAGCCAGGGCAGCGGGCCCTGGCCGAAAGGATCCGTCACCGCGTGCGCGAGCGCTCCTGACTCCCAGCGCCGGATCTGGTCCGTCCCCACAATTGTTCCCCTCCCCTGCGTGCCCGGCGGCGCCTCGCCTCGCTGTCCTCGCACACCGCACCGCAGCGGATCCGGCCTTGTGGGCCGGGCTGCGGGGCCGGTCTGGCGGTCCGGGCCGGTGGGCCGGAACTCGTGGGCCGGGCGGACAGCGACCGGTCCAAGCACATCACATTACGCACCCACTCCGTCACCGATAGTCGCTAATTTGCCGGAACAGCCGCCGAACGCGCGACAAGGCTGGACATAGGATCGGATCCGGCGCAGTATCCGCGCCTACACCAGCCGGACGGGCTTTTCCGGACGAACCCCCACCTCGCCGAGCCAGGCGCGCAGCGGCCCGTCGTCCCCGTCCTCCACCAGGCTGAGCACCGGATGGGCCAGATCGGCCCGCCGCCGCCCGTCGACGAGCAGCGCGGGCCCGTCGAGCCAGTCGAGGCCGGGGGCCGCGCCCGCGGTGTCCACGGCGGCGCAGCAGACCATGGCGGTCACATGGTCGGCGAGCAGCTCGCGGCCGGTGCGCGGCGGCTGGAGCGGGAACGCCGGGGCGAAGTCGTCGATCCACGGATCGCCGCCGGACCCGCCCGCGGCCCCCTCCGCCCCC
>NZ_JAHLEM010000002.1 GCF_018883605.1 Streptomyces niphimycinicus
GCTGGTACCGGTGCCGTGGGCCTCGACCGCGTCCACGTCCGCGGGAGACAGGCCCGCGTCGGCCAGCGCCTGCTGGATCACGGCCTGCTGCGCGGCACCGCTGGGCGCGGTGATGCCGTTGGACCCGCCGTCCTGATTGGTGGCGCTGCCCCGCACCACGGCCAGCACGGGGTGCCCGTGCCGCTGGGCGTCGGAGAGCCGCTCGACCAGCAGCAGGCCGGCGCCCTCGCCCCAGCCGATGCCGTCGGCGGTGTCGGCGAACGCCTTGGACCGCCCGTCCGCCGCCAGGCCGCCCTGCCGGGCGAACTCGGCGATCGGTGTCGGCGATCCGGTCACGGTGACTCCGCCGACCAGCGCGAGGTCGCACTCGTGCGCACGCAGTGAGCGGATGCCGAGGTGCAGGGCGACGAGCGAGGAGGAGCAGGCGGTGTCCAGGGTGACGGCGGAGCCGGCCAGTCCGAGGGTGTAGGAGATCCGGCCGGACAGCACGGACGTCGAGCTGCCGGTGACCGCGTCGCCCTCCGACCCGTCGAAGGCGCCCATGGTGCTGAGCGCGTAACCGGTGAAGGCGCCGCCGACCACCACATCGGTGCGGCTGCCGCGCAGGGTCGAGGGATCGATCCCGGCCCGCTCGACGGCCTCCCACGCGGTCTCCAGCAGCAGTCGCTGCTGGGGGTCCATCCCGGTCGCCTCCTTCGGCGATATGCCGAAGAACTCCGGGTCGAACCCGCTCGCGTCGTGGAGGAATCCGCCCTGGTCGGGTCCGGCGCCGGGCGATGGCCAGCCGCGGTCGGCGGGGAACGCGGAGATGGCGTCGGCTCCGGTGGTGACCAGCTCCCACAGCCGTTCGGGCGAGTCGGCGCCGCCGGGGTAGCGGCAGGCCATGCCGACGATCGCCACGGGTTCCAGCGGGCGGTCCCGGGCCTCGGTGAGCAGTTGCCGGGTGTGGTGGAGTTGTGCGGCGGTCTCGCGCAGGAGACGCCGGAGACGGTCGTCCTGGGACATGGTCGTTCCTCGGTCGGTGGGTCGGCCGGCTGGTGTCAGGAGATGCCGAAGTTGTCGTGCAGGTACCGGAACATCTCCTCGTCGCCGGCCCCCTCCGGGATCACCTCGGCCGCCTCACCGCCGGGGGCGGCGGCGGTCCAGTTCGCCACGAGGGCGGCCAGCCGGGCGGTGACCCGGGCCCGCCCCTCGGCGGTGAAGGCGGTGGTGTTCAGACCGGCCTCCAGCCGGTCCAGTTCGGCGAAGGCGGCCACCGGCAGTCCGGTGTCGTCCGTCGGCGCGAGTTCGGAGCGCAGTCGGCGGGCGAGGTCCTGCGGGGTCGGGGACTCGAAGACCACGGTGGTCGGCAGCCGTAGTCCGGTGGCGGCGTTGAGGCGGTTGCGCAGTTCGACGGACATCAGCGAGTCGAAGCCCAGGCCGCGGAAGCTGCGGTCGACCTCGACCGCTTCCGGTTCCGGCTGGCGCAGCACGCCGGCGGCGCGTTCGCGCACCAGGTCGAGCAGGATGTCCTCCTGTTCGGCCGGGGAGTGCCCGGCCAGCCGTTCCCGCAGCGGCGCCGCCCGGTCCGGGCCGTCGGTGCCCGGGCCGCCGGCGAAGTCCGCGACGAGCGGGCTCGGCCGTAGGGCCGTGAACGCGGGGATGAAAAGCGACCAGTCCAGGTCCGCCACCACCGACGTCGGCGTGCCGTCCGCGACGGCCCGGCTCAGCGCGGCGATCGCCGGGCCGGGGGGCATGGCCCTGACCCCGAGCCGGTGGAACAGCTCCCGGAGTTCGTCCGGGGTGTCCGACAGACCGGTCTCGGTCCAGCCGCCCCAGGCGATCGACGTGGCCGGCCGTCCGGCGGCCCGGCGCCGTTCCGCCAGGGCGTCGAGATGGGCGTTGGCCGCGCTGTAGGCGCTGTGGCCGCCCCCGCCCAGCACGCCGGAGAGCGATGCCATCAGGACAAAGGCGTCCAGCGGGGTGTCGGCGAGCAGGGCGTCCAGGTTGGCCGCGCCCACGGCCTTGCCGGTGACCACCTCGGCGAACTCCTCGACCGTCGTCTCCGAGACCGGCGCGTGGTCGCCGCTCACGGCGGCGGAGTGCACCACCGCGCGCAGCGGTGTCTCCTCGGGGATGCGGGCGAGCACCTCGGCGAGCCCGGCGAGGTCGGCCGTGTCGCAGGCTTCGAACGCGACCGTGGCGCCGGACTCGCCCAGTTCGGCGGCCAGTTCGGCGGCGCCCGGGGCCTTGGCGCCCCGGCGGCTGAGCAGCACCACGTGCCGGGCGCCGTTGCGGGCCGCCCACCGGGCGACATGTGAGCCCAGCGCTCCGGTGCCGCCGGTGACCAGGACGGTGTCCCGTGGCCGCCACGGCTCGCCGGCGCGCTCCGGGGCGCCGGCCCGGACCAGTCTGCGGGCCGTCGCGCCCGACGCGGTCAGCGCGATCTGGTCCTCACCGGTCCCGCCCGCCAGGACCGCGTTCAGCCGTGCCTCGGCGGCGGGGTCGGGCGCGGCGGGCAGATCGACCAGGCCCGCCCACAGCCTCGGGTGCTCCTGCGCGACCGCGAGCCCGAGGCCCCAGATCTGCGCCTGGGCGGGGCTGGGCGCCCGGCCGGTGGCGGACGTCGCGCCCCAGGTCAGACACCAGAGCTTCGCCGTGCTCCTGGCCTCCGCCGTCATGGCCTGCGCCAGGGCCAGCGTCAGCGCCACTCCGGTGGGGAGCGCGGGGTGGTCCGGGTGGGGTTCCTCGGCCAGGGCCAGCAGTGACACCACTCCGGCGACCGGCTGGGGGCCGCCGAGCGCGTCCCGCAGCGGTTCGACGATCCGCTTGCGGTCCGCGTCGTGCGTCGACAGCGTCACCGTCCTGACCTCCGCGCCGCCGTCCGCCAGGCGGGCGAGCACGGCTCGGACCCGTTCGTCCCGCTCGTGCGCCTCCGGCAGGACGGTCACCCAGGTGCCCTGCGGGGCCTGCGTCCCGGTCGACGCCAGGGGCGTCCAGGCGATCCGGTACCGCCAGGAGTCCGCGGCGGCCCGCTCCTGGGCCTGCCGGTGCCAGGCGGCGATGGCGGGCAGTGCCGCCTCCAACGGAGTGTCACCCGTGACGCCGAGCAGCCGGGTCAGCGCGGGCAGATCGCCGCGGTCCACGGGGTCCCAGAACGGCCGGGCCGCCGCGTCCGCCGTCAGCGCCGCGGGCGCGGTCTCCGTCCGCTCGCGGTCCGTCCGCTCGCGCTCCTCCCGTCCGCGCTCCTCCCGTCCGCGCTCCTCCCGTCCGCGCTCGTCGGCCAGCCAGTAGCGCTTGCGCTGGAAGGCGTAGGTGGGCAGGTCGACGACCTCGGCGTCGGTGAAGGCGGCGCACCAGTCGACGGCGCCCCCGCGCACATGGACCTCGGCGACGGCGGACAGGAACTGCTCCCGGCCGCCGTGGCCGCGCCGCAGCGTGCCGACGACGGCGGCGTCCCGGCCGGACTCGTCGATCAGGTCCTGTATGCCCATCGTCAGCACGGGCTGCGGGCCGACCTCCACGAACAGGCCGTGTCCCGCGTCGAGCAGGGCGCGTACGGCGGTGTCCAGCCTGACGGTCCGGCGCAGGTTGCGGAACCAGTAGCCGGCGTCGAGGCCCGATGTGTCCTGCCGGGCGCCGGTGACCGTGGAGTAGAACGGGATCTCGGCCGTACCGCGCGGTGCGATGCCCGCGAGGGACGCCTCGATCTCCTCCCGGAGCAGGTCGGCGTGGCCCGTGTGCGCGGCGAAGTCCACTCCCGGGACGCGCCAGCGCAGCATGGACCGGCGGGAGAGTTCGCGCTCGAACTCGTCCAGGGCGTCGGCGTCGCCGGAGACCGTCACGGCCGTCGGCCCGTTGACCGCCGCGACCCACAGGCGCTCGCGCCACGGCTCCAGCAGCTCCGCCGTCTCGGTGGCCGACGCCACCACGGAGAGCATCCCGCCGAGGCCGCACAGCCGCCGCAACGACTTACTGCGCAGGGCGACCACGCGCGCCGCGTCCCGAAGGGACAGCGCCCCCGACACACAGGCCGCCGCGATCTCGCCCTGGGAGTGCCCGACCACGGCCGCGGGCGTCACCCCGTACGACAGCCACAGGCCCGCCAGCGACACCATCGTCGCGAACAGCACCGGCTGGAGCACATCCACCCGGTCGAGTCCCGGCGCGCCGTCGACGCCCCGCACCACGTCGAGCAGCGACCAGTCGACGTATTCGCCGACCGCGGTGGCGCACTCGGCCATCCGGGCCGCGAACACCGGTTCCGTGTCCAGCAGTTCGCGGGCCATCCCGTCCCACTCCGTGCCCTGGCCGGGAAAGACCAGGACCGGCCGCCGCGCCGCCTCCGCCCGACGCCCCCGGATGAGGTGAACACCGTGCCCGGACTCCCCGGCCAGCGCGCCCAGACCGTCCAGGAGGGACGTCCGGTCGTTCCCGAGCACGACGGCACGGTGGTCATGGGCCGTGCGGGTCAGCGCGAGCGAGTAGCCGACGTCGGCCGGGCGCCGGTCGTATTCGCGTACGTGCGCGCGCAGCCGCTCGGCCTGGGCGCGCAGCCCCTCCGGGGAACGGGCCGAGAGCGGCCAGGGCACGACGGCGTGCGGTGTGCGGCGTCGCTCGGCGCAGGGCGGCGGCGCCTGTCCGGGCAGGTCCGCCGGTGGCGCCTGTTCGACTACGGTCGCCGGTGGCGCCTGTTCGACTACGCTCGCCGGTGGCGCCTGTTCGAGCACGGTCGTCGGCGGCGCCTCTTCGAGCACGACATGGGCGTTGGTGCCGCTCACCCCGAACGACGAGACTCCCACCCGCCGTGGCCGGTCCGTCTCCGGCCAGGCCCGTGCCGCGGTGAGCAGTCGGACCGCGCCGCCCGACCAGTCCACCTGGTCGCTGGGTTCGTCCACGTGCAGGGTGCCGGGCAGCACTCCGTGCCGCATCGCGAGCACCATCTTGATGACGCCGGCCACGCCCGCCGCCGCCTGTGTGTGGCCGAGGTTCGACTTCACCGACCCCAGCCACAGCGGCCGTTCGGCCGGCCGGTCGCGGCCGTACGTGGCCAGCAGCGTGCGCGCCTCGACGGGGTCGCCGAGCCTGGTGCCGGTGCCGTGCCCCTCCACCGTGTCGACGTCGTCCATGGAGAGTCCGGCCGTGGCCACCGCCGCCTCGATGACCTGTTGCTGTGCCGTCCCGTTCGGGGCGGTGAGGCCGTTGGACGCGCCGTCGGAATTGACCGAGGAGCCGCGCAGGACGGCAAGTACCCGATGACCGTTGCGTCGCGCGTCCGAGAGCCGTTCCACCAGCAGCGCACCGGCCCCTTCGCTCCAGCCGGTTCCGTCGGCCGCGGCGGCATAGGACTTGCAGCGCCCGTCCGGTGCGAGGCCGCCGTGCTGGGCGAACACTTCGAAGACGGCCGGGGTACACATCACCGACACCCCGCCGGCCAGCGCCAGATCGCACTCGCCCGAGCGCAGGGACTGTGCCGCCAGGTGCAGAGCGACCAGGGACGAGGAACAAGCGGTGTCCACGGTCATCGAGGGGCCGCGCAGACCGAAGGTGTAGGAGATGCGCCCCGAGACGACACTGCCCGAGGCCCCGGTGATGAGGTGCCCGGTGAGGTCGGTCGGTATGGGGACCGCGGAGAGGGCGTAATCCGAGCCCATCGTCCCGGCGAACACCCCGGTGCGGCTGCCCCGCAGCGACTCGGGGTCGATCCCCGCCCGTTCGAAGGTCTCCCAGGCGATCTCCAGCAGCAGCCGCTGCTGTGGATCCGTCGCGAGCGCCTCGCGCGGTGCGATGCCGAAAAAACCGGCGTCGAACTCGTCGGCACCGGCCAGGAATCCACCGCGGCGGACGGGGACGGCCGCGGATGCACCGGGTTCACCGGATGCACCGGGTTCACCGGGCAGTACGACGGCGTCCGGCGGCGCGAGCGACCAGCCGCGGTCGGTCGGAAAGTCCGACACGACGTCCCGGCCCTCGATCATCAGTCGCCATAGGTCTTCCGGTGAATCCACCCCGCCGGGGAAGCGGCACCCCATCCCGATGATGGCAATCGGCTCGCGCCCGCGTTCCTCGGTCGCCCGGAGGCGTTCGGTGGTCAGGTCGAGTTCCGTGGTGACCCGCTTGAGGTAGTCGAGCAGTTTGTCGTTGCCCACCATCCGAACCCTCCGGGAAGCCAAACAAGGTACCCCGCAGGCAGAAAAGCAACACATGCATATGCGATGCCTTCCTGACAGGGCGGGTCACAGCGAATCATCAGCAACGACAGGGCACCTCGCCGAGCGACCACACCTGAGGCCGTCCGCCAATTCAAGCCGACATGGTCGAAATCGTGAAAGCGCCTACAAAGAGATTGTCCACACAGACCAACCGCAAGGTCATTGGTCATAGAACCTATATCACCGAGGCTTGCCGACAGAAGGCACGCTGAAGGTTTTATATAAAGACCTAGTCTCGGAGATTGTGCTTCCGTCGGCGCAACCCGGAATCGCCATAAGGGCTCATACAGATAATGCACTCCGACCGAGGTTCGGGCGGCAGGACTGCTGCCGCATCCGCACGCCTGCCCCGGCCCAGGCTTCGCAACCGCCCGGCTGCTTGTGGTCATGCCGGTCTATCCTTGCCCGGGAGCCTTGAGGAGGTCAGCACGCCATGACATCGGACACCCCGGCCAACTTCGGCGCACCGCCGCCGTACGTCAGCCAGGAGCAGGTGCTGATCCAGTTGGAACAGCGGATCCTGAGCGGTGCGCTCAAGGTCGGGGACCGACTGCCGTCCGAGCGGACGCTGTGCGCCGAGTACAAGGTCAGCCGGCCCGTAATCCGCGAAGCGCTCCGTGGCCTACAGGAACGCGGGTACATCGAGATCTATCCCGGACGCGGCTCGTTCGTACGCGGGGTGGTGGCCAGCGATCTGGCCCGGCCGCTGACCCGGCTCGCGCAGCGCACCGGCGTCACGCCGCGACACCTGGTCACCGCGCGCACGATGCTGGAGTGCCAGGCGGCTGGGATGGCCGCGCAGTACGGGAGCGACGAACAGATCGAAGAGATCCGTGCGGCGCTGGAGCGGCACCAGGCCGCCCGCACCCTCCAGCAGCTCGCCCGTACGGATCTCGCGTTCCACGAGGCGGTGGCCCGGGCCAGCGGCAATCCGGTCATCGTAGTGATGTTCGGGGCGATTCGCCCGCTTGTGTACGGCCTGATGCTGCGCAGCCTGAGTGACAGCGAGGTGTTGCGGGCCGCCGACCCCTGGCACGTGACCATCTATGAGCGCATCGCCCGGCGGGACGCGGAGGCCGCCCGGAGCGGTATGTCCGAACATCTGCGGCTGGCCCTGGACCTCTATGGCGAGGACCTGGACGTCCCGCTGGAGGACGTTCTGGCGGGTCGGGGCATCGATGTCGCCCGACTCGAAGAGGAGCTGACGGGCGGACGCTGATCCCTTCCGGCCGCCCTTGCCTCCACCACCAGGCTCTCCGTCGGTGACCAGGGGGCTCGATCTCCCGCCGTGCGCAAAGTGACCTCGGACGCGAGCTGTGCTGCCGTCGGGACCTGGCCGTCGAGCCCGTGCCGTCACAGCACCCTTGTTCAGGATTCACGCGCAAGTGACGGCGGTCGATGTCTTGACAGATCGACACCGCGCAGGGGAAAAGAGAGCTAGCGGTATAACCGGTCAGACCGGCGGTGGTCACTCTTCCTCCCCGATCGGTGTGGTCGGCCTGGTCCCGAAGAGAGAGGCACGTTGGCCGTGTTCCTCAGCAGTGCACAGATCCGCACCACAACTCCCGTCCGGGCGCAGCCACCCGGACCCAACCCGCGATCTCTTCCGCTTCGGCCACCCGCCGTCCAGTCCCCAAGGAGAAATGCGCCCCGCCCGAAGACCCGCCTTGAGTGATTCCCGTCCACCCGGAACATCTGGCCGCCGGATCAGCCGTGCGTCACGGCTTTGGGGTGCCGGAGTCAACCACCACGACGGCCCTCGCCCCTCCTTGGCGCCCTGCCGCATGGCTCGGTCAAGCCGACGCCGACCCGTCGGGCCACGCCTGATTCGCCGAGGCCCGCTACAGCACCACCTCCGGCGCCGGATCCCACTCGGCTGACCGGCATCGCATCGAGCGGCCCAGCAACGGCCAAGCTCCGGCGGGCGTTCGGTCCGCGCCGCCACCTTGTCCAACCGCCCTTGTCCGGCAGCCACCCTCCGGAGACGCTCCCGCAAGATCTGGTGGGGCAACCGCGGCCCCCACTTCGAGGATTTCCGCGGCGGACGGCCGACATTCCGTATCGCCCGACCATCACCCCAGCCGGGCCGACGGCCCCAGGCGCCTCACTGCCCTACGCCCTGAGGGCAGGGCCGCAGCTAGCGTGCCCGACATTTTGGACTGAACCGAAGGAAACGGCATGGCCAATACAACCAAGACGAAGCCGACCTCAGATCATGGGGCACCAACGGACAATCTACGCCATGTGATCTTCATTGCCGCCGCGGCCGCGATGGGCGGCTTCCTGTTCGGATACGACAGCGCGGTCATCAACGGCGCCGTGGAGGCCCTCCGGGACCGCTTCGCCATTGGTTCGGGGACTCTCGCACAGGTGGTGGCATCCGCGCTCATCGGCGGTGTGATAGGTGCGGCCGCCGCGGGGCGTCTTGCCGACCACATCGGCAGAGTCCCCACCATGCGGATCGCCGCCGCGCTGTTCACCGCCAGCGCCGTCGGCTCCGCCCTGCCGTTCGGGCTATGGGACCTCGTGGCATGGCGCGTAATCGGCGGGGTGGGGATCGGCATGGCCTCGGTGATCGGGCCCGCCTACATCGCGGAGATCTCGCCGTCGGCGCATCGCGGGCGACTCGCCTCCTTCCAGCAGGCCGGCATCGTCATCGGTATCGCTGTCTCCCAACTCATCAACTGGGGCGTGCTCAGCGCCGCCAACGGCGAACAGCGCGGTGAGATCGCCGGATACGAGGCATGGCAGTGGATGCTCGGCATCATGGCGGTCCCCTCAGCTCTCTACGGGATCCTCACCATCATGATCCCGGAGTCGCCGCACTATCTGATCTCCGCCGGCCGGCGCGACAACGCCAAGCAGGTGCTCCTCCGGGTCGAGGGGCCGACCGCCGATCCGGACGCCCGTATCGCCGAGATCGAGCAGAGCGTGTCCAGCGAGCGGAAGCCGGTCTTCAAGGACCTGCTCGGCGGACGCTTCGGTCTCCTCCCGATCGTCTGGATCGGCATCGGCCTCGCCGCCTTTCAGCAGCTCTGCGGCATCAACGTGATCATGTACTACGCGTCGTCACTGTGGCAGTCCGTGGGTATCGACCCGTCAAGTTCGTTCTTCTACTCGTTCACCACGTCGATCATCAACCTCATCGGAACCGCCATCGCGATGGCCGCTGTCGACCGGATCGGCCGCAAGCCCCTCGCGTTGATCGGCTCCGTCGGCATGGCGGTCTCGCTCGGCCTCGTCGCCTGGGCCTTCTCCTACCGGAGCGGCCCCGGCGGCAAGGTCACCATCCCTGACGCACAGGGCACGACAGCGCTGATCGCCGCGCACTCCTTCGTGCTGTTCTTCGCCCTCTCCTGGGGCGTGGTGCTGTGGGTACTGCTCGGCGAGATGTTTCCGGGCCGCATCCGGGCCGCGGCCCTGGGCTTGGCCGCGACGGCGGTATGGGCCTCCAACTGGCTCATCACCGTGAGCTTCCCCAGCCTCGCGGACTGGAGCCTGTCGGGCGCTTACGTGATCTACGCCGTCTGTGCCGCGCTCTCCATCCCGTTCCTCCTCATGTGGGTGAGGGAGACGAAGGGCAGGTCGCTCGAGGCCATGAACTCATAGGAGGGCGAACCCGGCAGTTGCTCCGCAGCCATTGACAGTCGATACGTCACGGCTATACATGTGGTCTGACCGGTATAACCGCATCAGTCGCATCGCTTTCCAGGGCGGCAGGTCAGCGCACAGAGAGTGCCGAGGCCGCATGAGTGGCACACGGAAGGGTTCACATGAATGAGCGACATCCGGACTCCGCCATACGCCGGGACGTCTCGCGCCGGGCGTTCCTCGCGGTCAGCGCCGGAGCGTCAGCCGGGCTCGCCTCCGGGGTCGCGCCGGTCGCGACCTCGAACGCGGCGGCGGCGACGGGAACCGTGTATTACGTCTCCAAGAGCGGGAGTGACACAGCGGACGGGCCGAGCGGCGCGCCACTACTGACGATCAACGCGGCGGCGCAGAAGGCCCAGCCCGGCGACGTCGTCCTGGTCCGTGCCGGGACCTACCGAGAGGAGGTCATCCCCCCGCGGGGCGGTACCGGCGACGACATGCGGATCACGTACGCGGCCGACGCCGGGGCTTCGGTGACGGTGACGGGCTCCGATGTCTTCGAGAGCTGGACCCGAGTCTCCGGCGATGTCCACCAGCTAAAGATCAAGAATTCGTACTTCAACGGGTTCAACCCCTACGCATGGCAGGTGCACGGCGACTGGTTCGACGCCAACGGGCGAATCCACCGGGTGGGAATGGTGTACCTCGATGGCGCCTGGCTGCCGGAAGCAACGAGCCTGGATGCGGTGACCTCGAACCCGAACGCATCCTGGTGGTCAGACGTAGACGGTCTTGTGGAAGGGACGGCGCCGAAGTACGAGCCGAGCTACGACGAGAGCGGCTACACGACGCTCACCGCGAAGTTTCCCGGGGTTGACCCCAACAAGGGAACAGTCGAGGTCGGTATCCGAGGTACGGCGTTCAAACCGGCCGCGACCAACCTCGACTACATCACCATCCGCGGCTTCACCCTTCGTAATGCCGCCACGAATTGGTGCGCACCGACGATGGGACAATGGGGACTGGTGAGCGCCTACTGGTGCAAGGGATGGGTCATCGAGGGCAACGAGATTGCCTACTCCAGGTGCTGCGGCATCGCCCTGGGAAAGTATTCGGATGAATACGACGGGCTGCGCGGCACGACGGAAGGCTACTATTTGACGATCTCCGACGCGCAGGACTCGGGCGGTTGGTCGTTCGCGAACATCGGCGGTCACGTCGTCCGGAACAACACGATCCACCACTGCGGCCAGACCGGCATCGTGGGCTCTCTCGGCGGGATTGGCAGCAGGATCACCGGGAACGAGATCTACCACTCCAACAGCCAAGGGATTTGGGGTGGAGCGGAAATGGGCGGCATCAAGCTTCATGCGGCCATTGATGTCGTCATTGCCGAGAATCACATCTACAACACCGGAGGCTATGCCGGTATCTGGTTGGACTGGATGGCACAGGGAACCCAGGTCGTGCGGAACCTGTTCCACCACAACGCCGACAGCGACATCTTTGCCGAGGTGGATCACGGTCCGCTGCTCATCGCGAACAACGTCATGTTGTCGGCCGGGGGGCTCAACTGCCTGTCGGACGGGGTGGCCGGGGCGCACAACCTCATAACCGGAGCCGTGTTCGCGAAGGCGGATGAGCGACAGACGCCTTACATGGAGCCGCACTCAACGACGACAGTCGCCAAGGCGGACATCCCGCTCGGCGGTCAGCAGTGGATGAACAACATCCTCGGCGCCTCGGCCGATCTCTCGGTCTGGGATTCCGCAAGCGCGTCCTGTCCCATCACGATGAAGGCAAACGTCCACACCAAGGGTGCGACCCCATCGGAAAAGGAACAGGGTGGAGTGGACGCTGCCTCGGTGGCGTACACGCCCGCACTCACGAAGAAGTCCGACGGCTGGTATCTCGCAGTGCCGCGCGTCGAGTCGTGGCGATCGACACAAGCGCTCGTGAGCACCGCAACGCTTACGAAAGCGCCGACCTCCGACCAGGCGTTCACGAACCCCGATGGATCGCATATGTCAGTATCGAGCGACTTCCTCGGGGTCCAACGTGCCAACAGTGTGCCGTTTCCCGGCCCGTTCGAGAGTGCCGGGGGTACGGACGCGTTCAAGGTATGGCCGCGAGTCGTGCCGAGCACCGACGCCTGGGGACGGCCCTCGTAGTCGTATCCGAGCGGCCTGGCGTCGCGACGGACACCAGGGCCCTTCTGACGGCAAATTTACCCGCTGGTCGCCCTGATATCCGGCGCCCGCACCGGGCACGGTGCGGGCGCCGGATCATGCGGTCAACGGCAGTCGATGGCGATCTTCAGGACCTCGGGGTCGGGCTGTGACAGCAGGGGAAGCGCGACGGTCACCAGATCCGGTAGCGGGATCCGGTGGGTGACCATGCCTGCGGCGTCGAGTCGCCCGTCGGCCAGCAGCCGCACTGCCTGGGCGACGTCGGCGTCCCACAGATGGGCCGCGGAGCCGACGAGCCGGCGTTCGCCGAGGACGAGGGCCGGCAGTGGGACGGGCTGTGTCCCGGAGCCCAGCCCTACGGCCACCACCAGGCCGCCCGGCCGTACGAGGTCGAAGGACCGCGTCAACTGTCCGTCGGCGCCGCTGCATTCGAATACGACATCAACGCCTGGCGCATCGAGGTCGGCCAGGGCGGCGTCGAGGTCGCCGGGTGAATGGGCGCGGACCGCGGAGTGGGCCTCCGCGAAGCGGCGCCGGTACTCCGACGGGTCGACCAGCAAGCAGCTTGCGGCGCCCGCGGCCAGCGCGGCCTGTGCCGTGAGCTGGCCGATCGTCCCGCCGCCCACGACCAGGGTGACGGCGCCGATGATCTCGGGTACTTTGCGGACCGCGCGGACCGCCACGGCAGCCGGTTCGGCGAGGACGGCGGTCTCCATCGGCAGTCCGGGCGGCACCGATACGCAGGTCCGGGCTTTCGCGATCATCAACTGCGCCAGGCCACCGTCGTCCTGCTGGCCCGGAACGCAAACGCTGGGACACAGCCCTTCTTCGTGCCGAAGACACCACCAGCATTGTCCGCAGCCATTGACCACGTCCGGAACCACACGAGTCCCCACAGCGGGGCCGGTTCCGTCGCGGGCGGCGCGGACGACCTCGCCGACGACCTCATGTCCGAGCGTCAGCGGCGCCATCCGACCGCTGAGCGGGTGCGGCTCGTCAGTCGGGATAATGAGCGGTCCGGCGCGGTACTCCTCCAAATCGGTGCCGCAGATACCGCACCAGTGGACCTTGACCAGCACTTCGTCATCACGGGGCACGCGCGGCACGACGTCCTCGACGCGGATGTCGTAACGGCCGTGCCATCGGGCAGCGAGCATCGCTTGCGGCCTTTCGACAGGGATCGGCGATCGTGGGGCAGCGGTGGGGAGGACCGGCGATGTCGTGCGTGCGGCGCAGGTGGACCTGGCTCGGTCTGGACACGGCGAGTGCGCGGTCCGAGGGTGGATGATCTTGGCGAATCGCGAGACTACACTTCTTCAACTGGTATGACCAGACACGCTTCACTCGTCCATCGGATACAGGCTCGCCCCGCCGTCGACCAGTAGCGTGGCGCCCGTCATGTAGGCGGACAACGGCGAGGCCAGGAAGAGCACCGCATCGGCCACCGACTCCGGGGTCTGGAGGCGGCCGAGGGGGATCGCGCGCTGCGCGCGGGCCCGATACGCGGGATCGGTGTCCCACTGACGCCTGGCCATGCCGACGCCGACGATGCCGGGCGCGACCGCGTTGCTGCGAATGCCCCGCGGGGCGAGTTCGCGGGCGAAGGTACGCATCAGCGACCGGACGGCGGCCTTGCTGGCCGAGTAGGGGCCGATCTCCGGCCAGGGCACGTCCTGCACCCAACTCGTGGTGAATACCAAGGTCCCTGGCGCTTCAACCGCGAGCCAGCGCCGCGCGGCCTCCGAGGCGAGGAGGAAGGAGCCGCGCAGGTTCACCTTCATCAACTCGTCGAAGGCTGCGATGGGGTAGTCGACGACGGGATGCGAACCGACGACCCCGGCATGCACGCAGACGATGTCCGGCAGCCCGCCGAACACCTCATCCGCCCGGTCGCAGAGCGCCCGGACCTCATCCTCCGAGGTGAGGTCACAGGCCGCGTACATCCTCGGGTCGAAGCCTGCCGCGGTCACCGCCTCGACGGCCGCACTCGCATCGGTCAGGTCGGTCAGCAGGACGTGCGCGCCCGCTTCCCGGAACGCCGCGGCAATGACCTGTCCGATCCCGCCGAGCGCACCGGCGACGACCACACGACGTCCGGCCAGACCCCAAGGGCCCGAGTTCGAAGCCGTCTCCATGTCAACCTCCGCATCACCGTGGATCAGGTGGGCACCGAGCGCCGCGACGCCTGGCCGGGTGAGGGAATCATCGGCGGGCGCTTGACGCCGCCGCAGAGTCCCGCGTATACGTTGCGGCATGACCGGTCTTACCAGTCTTCGTCCCACTCTACCTCCGGGTGCGGATATCGCTGCCGCGCCGGAGGCAGGGATCCAATGCACACCGTGGCCAGAAGTCCGGGCGCGGACTCGTTGTGGACCGCCGTCGTAAACGCCGCGAGACCAGCGCCTGCCGTGACGAGCTCAGCATCCGCATACCCGGATCGCGGCCGCAAGCCGGGCCGCATTCCCCGGACGACCCATCAACGCCCTGTCGGTGAAACAACGGAAAGGCATGCGACGTACATGCGCATCGTAGCGTTGGAAACTCTGCGACCTCAGTTCCAGAACAATTTGTGCGTCGTCGTACTGCACACCGATGACGGCCAGACCGGTCTCGGCGACTCCTTCTTGCAGTCGGCCGCGGTCGAGGCGTACCTGCACGATCATGTCGTGCCGCTGCTCCTCGGCCGGGAGGATCCGGCCCCCGAGGCAGTGGCGGCGCTGCTCGCCCCGTATGTCGGGTTCCAGGGCGGCGGCGTCGAGGTGCGTGGGAACGGCGCGGTCGACATGGCGCTCTGGGACCTGCTGGGCAAGCGGACCGGCAAATCTCTCGCCCGGCTGCTGGGCGGCCCGGTCCGCGACACCATAGACGTCTACAACACCTGTGCCGGACCCGGCTACATCCAGCGAACGTCGCGGCAGACCTCCGCCAACTGGGGAGACTCCGCGGCCGGCGCATACGAGGACCTGCACGCATTCCTCACCAGACCCGCCGCCCTGGCCAAGGAACTCTACGAAGAGGGGCTGCGCGGCATGAAGATCTGGCCCTTCGACCGGGCCGCCGAGGCATCGGCGGGCACCCGGATCCGCCCGAGGGATCTGCACGAGGCCCTGGCCATCGTGGGCGAGATCCGTGACGCCGTGGGCCTGGATATGGACCTGATGATCGAGCTGCACGGCCTGTGGTCGCGCCGGGCCGCGGTCGAGATCTGCCATGCGCTCGAACCGTTCCAGCCCTTCTGGGTCGAGGACCCGATCCGGCCGGACGCGATCGACTCGGTCGGCGCTCTGTGCGAGGAAGTCGGGGTACCCATCGCGCTCGGTGAGACGGCGCTGGGCCGGCGCGGTTTCCTGCCCTTGCTCCAGCAGGGCAGGATCTCCTACGCGACGCTGGACGTGCAGTGGACCGGCGGGATTACCGAGGCGCGCAAGGTGGCCGGCCTCGCGGACGCGTTCGCGATACCCATCGCCCCACACGACTGCACCGGCCCGATCACCCTCGCCGCCTGCTTCCACCTGGCGATGTCGCAGCCCAACACCCTCTTCCAGGAGACCGTTCGCGCGTATCTGCGGACGTGGTACCCGCGGGTAGTCACAGGATTGCCGCGGATCCACGAGGGGAAGGCGGTGCTGTCCAACGAGCCGGGGCTCGGCTTGCAGCTCGTGACGGGACTCCGCGAGGACGGGGCGACCCGACGCCGGATCAGTCGGCTCGAGGCCGCCTGAACGTCGCATTCGTGAGAAAGGAGTCACCATGAAGCTTGTTCGTTGGCGTACTTCGGACGGGACGACGAAAGTCGGCGTGCATGAGGACGAATACCTCGTCGAACTCCCGTTTTCCACAATGGCGGAGGTATTGCAACACAAAGTCGCCGACATCCGGCGGGCCGTGGAGGAGGCCGTGTCGAGCGGGCGCCGAGTCGGTTCCGCAGCGGCCGAACTCCTCGCGCCGGTCGATGGCCGCACCGAGGTGTGGGGCGCCGGCGTCACCTACCAGCTCTCCCGCTCCGCTCGCGCCGAAGAGTCCGGCTTCGAGGAGATCTACCACCACGTGTACGAGGCGGACCGACCGGAGCTGTTCTTCAAGTCCGCCGCCTGGCGGGTGCTCACCGACGGCGATCCCGGTGGCCTGCGCCCGGACTGCGACGACTCGGTGTGCGAACCGGAGCTGGCACTTGTCCTCAATCGGCACGCGGAGATCGTGGGCGCGCTCGTGTGCAACGACCTCACCGCACGCGGCATCGAGGCGGTGAACCCGATCTATCTGCCGCAGGCGAAGTTGTTTCCCGGCGGCTGCGTGCTGTCCACCGCGATCGCGCCATGGTGGTCCATCGACACACCGGAGGACCTGCTCATCACCATGGCGGTGTACCGGGGCCCGGAGCTCGTGTTCTCCGGCGAGACAAGGACTTCCGCCATGCGGCGCCAATACGGCGAACTGGTCCAATGGCTCTTCCGGGGCGAGCAGTTCCCGGATGGCGTCGTGTTGAGCACCGGAACCGGCATCGTGCCTCCGCTCGGTGAGGGACTGCGCCCCGGGGACCGGGTCATCGTCACCATCGATCAGGTCGGGACCCTGTCCAATGTCATGACCGATGACCGGGACATGTTCGAAGAGTTGCCCAGATGACTATGACCAGTGTCCACCCCATGAACGGCGCGGTCCCGGCCACGATCGAGGAGACCACGCCGCGAGAACTGGAAGACGTTCTCGCCGCCGCCGGGGCGGCAGCCCCCGTCCTGCGCGCCATGAGTGCCGCGGAGCGCGTGCCGACTGGCGCCTTCGCCGCGATCCAGGGCTTCGAAATCGGCCGGACCGCGCTCATCGCCGACCGTCCGGCAGACGTGATGCTCACCCATGCCATCCGCGACCCTCACCGCACCGCGATGCGGGACTTCCCCGCCCACGCCGCGATCGAACCGGTCACGAACGGACAGCCGGCCCCTGACCACGCGCTGCCACCGTGGCTTCGCAACGCCAATCCGGACCGGATTCCGCACCGCGTGGAGGGCGTGCTCACCGACGAGCCGATTGGAGAGAGGCCATGAAACGCATCGAAGCCGAACAGTTCACCACCAGCCTGACCCATCATGGCGAAGGGCCGGTCTGGCTCGGCCACCATGGACTCGCGGTGCTCGACATGCTGGCCGGCGATGCGGTCCTGATCGATGCCGGCGGACAGGAGAAGCGCCGCGAGCACTTCGGCGAAACCCTCGCCGCCCTCCGGCCACGCCGCGACGGCGGATTCGTAGCCGGCCTGGAACGCGGCTTCTGCCTGGTGAACGAGCACTTCACCGTGACCGGAACGATGCACTGCTGGACCAACTCGGACGTGCGCATGAATGACGGAGCCTGCGATCCCCAAGGCCGCTTCTGGTGCGGCTCCATGGCCTACGACCTGACACCGGGCGCCGGCGCGCTGTGGCGCCTCGATCCCACCGGAGGCGTCGTCCAGGCGATCGACGGCATCGGCTGCTCGAACGGGCTGGCCTGGACCCGAGACGGCACACGCGGCTACTACGTCGACAGCCTGACCGGCAGAATCGACATCCTCGAACTCGGCCCGGACGGCGAAATCGCCGGGCGCCGGCCGTTCGCGGACGTCACAGCCGAGGGGTTCCCCGACGGCATCGCCGTCGACCGGGCCGACGGCGTCTGGCTGGCCATGTTCGGCTCCGGGCGGCTGCTGCACTTCGACCACACAGGACGACCCGACGCCGAGATAGCGGTACCGGTCAAACAAGTCACCGCCTGCACCTTCGTGGGCCCCGACTACTCCCAGCTCTGCATCACCACTTCACGTTTCGGCCTGACCCACCCGGAAATCGCCGCCGGCGCCGTATTCATCGCAACGCCCGACATGGGCGGCTTCGCTCCCTACACGTTCAACGGATAGCACCGTCCGAGGCGTCGGCGGGGCGGTACGGCCACGGCGGGTAGCGAACGCGGGCGACGACACGTCGGCACCCCGCCTGACGAGTGCGGTGTGGGCGCAGGGCTGGCCGGCCTCCCGTATGCGCACCGGTCCGGCAGGCGCGGCGAGCTGCGACTCCGGGTCGGCGGCCGCCGTGGCGGGACTGGCCGCGCCGGAGGCGGGCTGCCGGTCGGGCTGGGAACGGTGATACCTGAACCGCACCGGCCTCGGTGTCCGTGAACCCCGGCCCCTCGACCGCCCGTTTACGCTGCTGTCCTTTCGACACCACCGCCGCGGAGTGGAGGCTGATCGAACCCCTGCTGTCCCTGGTCTTGCTGGGGGCCGGGCTGCGTGTTCCTAGAGCTTGCGGGACAGCCACTTGTCGATGGTGTTGGTGGTGCTGTCGGCGTTGCGCTGGAGGGCCAGGTCGTGACCGGCTCCGGGAATGGACTTCACGTCGACGGCAGGGCTGGCCGGGTAGGCGGCGGTCTCCGCTGTGAGGGTCTTGCTCAGGTCGGCGGGGTCGAAGAACAGGCCATCGTGCCGGCCCACGAGCGACAGGACGGGAACGTTGACCTTCTTGCCGTACGTGTCGTTGCTCTGCTCGTCCACGAAGGAGGTGGACTCCCCCACGGTGGTGATCTGTTTGGCCGCATCGTCGGCCTTTACGGTGCTCAGGTCGGCGTTGAACGGCCAGTAGAGCAGATGGCGCATGCCGTCCCGGGTGGTGAGGGCGCCGTCCGGTATCGCGCGGCCGGCGAACGCGGGATCTTCGGCGGCGGGGTGCATCGCGGCGTTGAACAGCAGCCCGCCGGAGCCGGCATGGTGCATGAATCCGGTGACGACGACAGCGTCGACGTCCTTGTAGGACGCGGCTTCCTGGAGGGCGACCGCGCTTCCCATGGAGTGGCCGACCAGTGCGACCGGCAGCCCTTTGTGGGCGGTCCTCAGCTTGGTGATCAGTTGATGGATGGTGGCGGAGTGGGTCGTGCCGTTCAGCTTGTCCGCGGCCGGGCTGCTGGAGTTGCCGGTTCCGAGGCGGTCCACGGCGACGGTGATCCAGCCGTCCTCGGCCGCCTCGCGTGCTTGCGAGATCCAGCCGCGGTCTGTCTTGAGATCGAAGTACCGGTGGTCGTAGGTGACGCCCGGGATCATCACCTGAATGCCCTTCACGCGGGCGTGGGTCGGTTGGTATTCCACGGCGCTCAGCGTCTGGTCGGCCGGTCCACTGCCGGTGAGTGAGACCTTCTGGGTGATGATGTGGCGGGTGAAGCCCGATACGCGCTCGGGGGCGGCGGACGCGCTTGGGGACGTGATCGCGCCGGCGGTGACGAGCAACGCGGCGGACGCCGCGCCCACGGTGAAGCGGGCCGCGCGGTTTCGGGGCTTGGTCGAGGGCATGGGAGAGGTCCTTGCTGTCTTGGCCGAGGCTCAGCCTCGGATGAAGCCCGAGCAGGCGTCACGACGGATGGCGAATGGGCGTTGATCGAGCCGTGACCGCCGGTGATCTGGGCGTCTTCGGCTCGCTGATGGGCGGCGTGATGCCGAGGCCGCAGCGCGCGGACAGGTCGACCTCAGCCCTGGCCAGCGTGGACGCCGCCGTGGCCCGGGCCCGCCACGACGCCGTCGACATGCTCGGGGCATGAAGTTCCGCGGTTCCCTGCTCTGGATCCGCAGTTCTGCCTCACCGGGTGATCTCACCCGGAGCAGGCCCTAGCGGCCGATCTTGTCCAACTCGGCGAGTTCCTCGTCGGAGAGCGAGAGTCCCGTACCGGCGGCGTTCTCGCGCAGGTGTACCACTGACGAGGTGCCGGGAATGAGCAGGATGTTCGGCGACCGGTGCAGCAGCCAGGCCAGGGCGACCGACATCGGCGTCGCGTCCAGCCGGGTGGCCACGGCGGAAAGCGCCGTGGATTGCAGCGGGGTGAAGCCGCCGAGCGGGAAGAAGGGCACGTAGGCGATGCCCCTGTCGGCGAGTTCGTCGATCAACTCGTCGTCGTGGCGGTGGGCGAGGTTGTACATGTTCTGCACGCACACGATCGGCGCGATCACCTGCGCCTCGGCGACCTGTTCCGCCGTCGCGTTGCTCACTCCCAGATGCCGGATCAGACCTTGCTGCTGGAGTTCGACGAGAGCCTCGAAGGGCTCGGCGAGCGAACCGGGCCGAGGGCCCTGGGCGTCGCCGAGCCGGAGGTTGACCACATCGAGCACGTCGAGGCCGAGGTCCTCGAGGTTCTCGTGGACGGCGCGGCGCAGGTCCTCGGGCTGCCGGGCAGGGGGCCAGCCGCCCTGCTCATCGCGGACCGCGCCGACCTTGGTCACGATGTGCAGCGATTCGGGGTAGGGGTGCAGTGCTTCCCGGATCAGCCGATTGGTGACGTGCGGCCCGTAGGCGCCGGAGGTGTCGATGTGGGTGATCCCGAGGTCGGCGGCCTCACGCAGGACGGCGAGTGCGCCGTCGCGGTCGGCAGGCGGGCCCATGACCCCAGGGCCGGCGAGCTGCATGGCGCCGTAGCCGAAGCGGGTGACGGTCAGATCGCCCAGGGGCCAGGTGCCGCCGGGGAGTGACGCAGAGAGTGTGTTCATGGCTGTGTCTTTCCTGCTGAGCCGGATACTTCATGGGCTGCGTGTCACGTGGTCCGCCGCTCGTCGACGGCACCTCGTCCGCGCCGGCCACCGGCGCGGATCTCGCTTCGCCCGTGTCGTTGATGTTCGCTCGCCGGCCAGCGGCGCATCCAATACCGACACAGCGCTCGGTGATACCTGGAAGGTATCACCGAGGTACGCTGTCGCCATGGACATCTTGGAGACCCGCGAGCTGAGGTACTTCCTGGCCGTGGCCGAGGAACTGCACTTCGGCCGTGCCGCCGAGCGCCTCGGCATGGCACAGCCACCGCTGTCCCGGGCGATCCAGCGGCTCGAGCGGCGCCTCGGTGTCTCCCTGCTGACACGCAACCGTCGCGGAGTCGCCCTGACCGGCGCCGGGGAGATGCTGCTGTACGAGGGCAGCGCGGCCCTCGACGCGATCACCGCCGCCGCCCGCCGCGCCCGCCGCGCCGGTGGCGCTGACGACCCGAGAGGCCCCCGCAACCGCCTGGTGCTGGCGGTGAAGGCCGCCTCGTCCCACGAGTTGCTGCACAAGCTCCTCGACGCCTACGCGGCCGAGCCGGACGCCGCCGAGATCGACGTGCTGCCGAGCGGTACCTGCGAGCAGGAAGAGATGCTGCGCGATGGCCGGGCCGACGTGGCGCTCATGCACAAGCCGTTCAACTCCCTCACCGGGTTCGACAGCGAGGAACTGATGACCGAGGGGCAGATCGCCATCCTGCCCGCCGGGCACCCCCTCGCCGCGCACAAGACTCTGTCCCTGGCCGACGTCAGCGGCATCCCCGATCTTCCGCTCGCCCGTTGGTCCCGTAACGGCGTCTACCCACCCGGTCCGGGCCCCGAGATCCACGATCAGACGCAGCTTGCCCAACTGATCGCCCTCGGACGCACCGTGGCCGTCTTCCCCGACTCCGCCCGCGCCTGGCTATGGGCCGAGCACACCGCCGTCCCCCTGACCGACGCACCCCCCGTCGTCACGCACATCGCGTGGCCCGCGCACAGCCGCTCCCTCGCCCTCGCGGGGCTGGTCCGCGCAGCCACACGGCTATGACCCCCTCGTGCCTTCACACCGCGCCGTCACCCTGATGGCCCGCCGCCTGACCGTCGGCGCCCACACTTCACTGCCGCCCGCCCAGGGGCGCGCGCACTGCCGACCTTCATGCCGGCAGAAGACGTGCCGGGCTGGTCACGGGACGGGCGGGTCGGCGCAGCGTCGCGGCCCCGGCCCGCGAGATGGCCAAGTCCCCGCCCGCGACCTGTCATTCCTCGGATGGGGCGTGCAGCTCGTGAAGGCCGTCTGCTTGCAGCAGCCGTGCCGTGTGCTGGAGGTGCTCGCGGAGCAGGAGTGCGGCGCGCTCGGCATCCCGGTCGACGGACGCCTCGAGGAGTGCCCGGTGTTCGGCTGCACCGTCGCGATCCGGTTTCCGCTGGAATGAAACCGACCAGAGCTGGTAAAGACCCGCCTCCTCGCGAAGACTCCGGGCCATCTGCAGTATGCGTCGGTTCGGGCAGCCTGCGACCAGGGCGAAATGGAACTCGGTGTGAACTCGCGCCCACTCGTCCGTTGGGCGGCTGGGCTGTTCAGATGAGGTGAAGGGGGTCCGGGCAAGCAGGTGATGTGCGGCGACCGCGTTGGCCTCCCACTGCCGGTCACCCTTCTCGATCGACATGCGCAGAGCCATGCACTCCAGCTCCACGCGTGCAGTCGTGAGATCCTCGAGATCTTCGAGGGACAGCGGTGTCACCATGTAGCCAAAATTGGGCTGCGAGCGGACGAGTCCCTCTGATGCCAGTCGGGTCAGTGCCTCGCGCGCGGCACCTACCGAGGTTTTGTAATCCTCGCAAATCTGCTGGAACTTCAGACGTTCACTAGGGCGGAGCCGTCCCCCTAGGATGTCGTCCCTCAGCCTCTGATGCACAGCGGCCGCGCGTGTCGCCGATCGACCTTCTTTCGCCATGGTCCATCATTTTACCTGGCTTATGGGTAAGCTGCGGCGACTTTCGAAACCCTTGGTGCGACATGACCTTGCGGTCCACCTCGGCGTCGGCCGGGGTGCCCCAATCGCGGCTTTCGTGCACCCTGCTCCGGGTCGACCCCAAAGTCCGCGCGCCGGCCTGGCCCTCTACGCGGCCCTCCGCGCGTTACGGAAGATCCTGCCACCTGGACCGGCGCCTGCCCGATCTGCGGCCACTGCTCAACCTGCGCGGCCCGTCCTTCGGCGACTTCGTACCGGCGCTGGAGCAGTTCCTGGGCCAGGCGGCCGGTCTGCCGCCCGCGGGCGCCACCCGGCCCACCCAGCAGTGGCAGGCCGCTAACTTTCGAAAATTACATTGACATGCTCGCATGGGGAGCGTATGAACATATTAGTAGAGCGGAGCCGCCGCTCTCCCAACGACGGGAGAAGCAGTTGACGATGGGACGGCAGGCCGCCCGTGCCTCCGGCGCGGACCAGGCTCCCTCGGCCGGGACGCCCGCCGGTGTGATGCTCGGAGTCAGAGCGGTTTCCTCGATGGAGCCGGCATTGCTCCAGGCCGAGGACATCCCGGTACCGAGCATCGACGGTCCGGACCAAGTACTGATCGAAGTTCGTGCCGCCGCGGTGAATCGAAGCGACGCACTCGCCTGCCGCGGAATCCTTCCGGGGCCGTTCCCTCGCGTTCTCGGGCGAGCCTTCGCCGGCGTTGTAGTCGCGGGCAGGCGCGAGCTCCTGGGCCGTTCCGTCTGGGGAGCGGGTGGCGAGATCGGCCTGTCCTGCGACGGCGCCTACGCCCAGTACCTCGCGGCGGCGGGAACAGCGGTGACCCCGATGCCGGCAGGGCTGTCTTTCACCGAGGCCGCAGCCTCCGCGCTGTCCTACCTCACTGCCGCTGCCGCACTACGGCTGACTGGTCCGGTCGGACGCGAGTCGACGGTGATCGTGACCGGTGCCGTGGGAGGAGTCGGAGCGGCCGCCGCTGATGTGGCCCGCTGGCGCGGCGCACGACGCGTGATCGGCGTCGTCAAAGGGGCCGACGAAGTCAGCCTGGCAGTTGCCGCCGGGATGGACAGGGTGATCGACGCCGATCTGTCACCGGGAGATCGTCTTGTGGACGCCGCAGGACCGGCAGGCGCCACATCCGCCGTCGACGTCGTGGGTGGCCCCCTGACGGCGGACATCACCCGCGCCATGGGCGCGCGCGGCAAGATCTGCCTGCTCAGCAGCCCGCCGCAGGACTCAGTCGCCGCCATCGATCTGCTGGATTTCTACCGCAAGGAACTGCACCTGCTCGGCCTGCACACCGGCCGGCTGACTCAGGCGTCGGCAGCCGCCCGACTGCGCGAACTCGCCCCCGGTTTCGGGGACGGCAGCCTTCGCCCAACGCCTGTCTACGCCACCTATTCCCTGGGAGAGGCAGCACAGGCGTTCGCCGCGGCCGAGCGTGGCGTACACGGACGGCCGGTTCTGCTTCCCCACGGTCCAACCGGTGCCGACACCGTCGGCACCGGCACCAAATGATCGGAGATCCATGCGTTTCGCCAACCACGATGGCCGAGCCACCATCGTCCTGAACGACACCACGGGCATCGACGTCGAATCGGCCAGCAACGGCAAGTTCGGGTCCAACCCCGCGTCGGTCTACGGCGTCTGGGACGTGTTCGTCGACTGGGCAGCCACTGTGAACCCCACGGACAGCGTTCTGACACTCCATCGGTCGCGTCTGGGAGCCCCCTCCCCGGAGCCTCGGCAGATCTTCGCGATCGGCCTGAACTACCGCGACCACGCCGCGGAGTCCGGGTTCGACCTTCCGGACCGGCTGCCCCCGGTCTTCACCAAGTTCCGGTCGTCGCTGACCGGACCCGACACGACCGTCACGCTTCCAGCCAACGGGAAAACGGACTGGGAAGTGGAACTCGTCGTCGTGATCGGGCGGGAAACCAAGGGGGTCGGTAAGGCCGAAGCCTGGGGCAGCGTTGCGGGACTCGCCGTCGGACAGGACCTCTCGGAACGAATCTCTCAGCTACAGGGACCCGCACCGCAGTTCAGCTTCGGCAAGTCGTACGCGGGTTTCGCACCGGTCGGCCCGTGGTTGGTCACGCCGGACGAGCTGTCCGATCCGGACAACCTCGAGCTCGGCTGCGCGATCGACGGCGACGTGGTCCAGCGAGGCCGCACCAGTGACCTGATCTTCGACGTGCCGGAGCTGATCTCATCGCTGTCGCACGGCGTGACCCTCTATCCCGGCGACCTGATCTTCACCGGCACACCCGCGGGAGTCGGCCTCGCCCGTCAACCGCAGCGTTACCTCCAGCCCGGGGAGGAACTCCGTAGCTGGGTCGAAGGCATCGGCGAGATCCGTCAGGTCTTCACCGCCGATCGCTGAACCGCCCACACTGCATCGCAAGGAGGAAAGACCATGACGACGAGCGAACACCCCGCTGACACCGGCGACCTTCTCGAGGTCGATGTATCGACCCTGAGCCGCGAGGAGCTTATTGCGCACAATCTCCGGGTCGTCGAGGCACATTTCCACAACGAGAACCCGGAAAGTGTCGACAAAGCGATCGCGCTCTACACCGACGACATCGTTTGGGAAGCACCGTTCCGTGGTCAGGTGTACAAAGACGCTGCCACCGTGAAAGAAGCCTACCTGGCGATTTTCGAGACAGTGCACTTCAACCGGACCACGACGCTTCGCCGCTTCGCCACCGAGGACTACGTCTTCGACGACCAGATCTGCGACCTCACCGTGGTCGGGGACGGAATGCCGAACCTCGGGTTCAAGCCCGGTGACCGGGTGAGCATGCGCCTCGTTCATTGCTTCGAGATGCGCGGTGGCCGGATCGCGCGGGAGATCGCATACGAGATGTCCCGGGAATTCCGCGGTCCCCGCGATGCCGACGACATTCCTGAAGGAGCTGTCGTCACCGACTACCCCGACGGCCCGCACTACGGGCAGTGGTGAGATCGGCTCTGTCACCCGTTCAGCCGCTCTCCGCCTTCAGGGCGAAAGTACCAGTTGTCTCGTCAAGCTGACCGCTCTGGGCGAGCCCTCGAATCTGAGGGCTCGCCGGCCTGACGGCGATCCATTCAGCTATCACACAGTGAACCCACGGAGAACGCCTTGAACGTCGCCCACCTGCTCGTCGACGGCAGCCGCCGCGCCGGCGGCGCCGACGCCCTTGTCTTCGGGGGCCGCAGGACCAGTTACCCCGAACTTGTCGATCGGGTGGCAAGAGTGGCGGCCGGATTGCGCCGGCTCGGTCTGCGGCCTGGTGATCGGGTCGCGCTGCTCCTGCCCAACCGGCCCGAACTCGTCGAGATGCTCTGGGCGTGTTTCTGGGGCGGATTCGTCGCGGTCCCGCTGAACTGGCACCTCCACCCCGACGAGATCGCCTACGTGGTGGAGCAAAGCGGCGCCGCGGCGATCCTCGTCTCGGCGGAGACCTCTGCCGCGGCGGACATGCTTCCGCCGCAGGTCCGGATCATTCGGGCCACGGCCGCCGAGGGGACGAACGCGAGCACCGCGTATTCAGCCGTACCCGCCGCTCGGCCGCTCGACATGGCGGCCGTCAACGACGCGGATCCAGCATGGCTGTTCTACACCTCCGGCACCACCGGCAGGCCCAAAGGCGCCATGTTGAGTCACCGCAACCTGGCTGCGATGACCGCCGCCTACCACGCCGATATAGATCCGGTTGCTCCCGGCAGTTCTTTCCTGCATGCCGCCCCGCTCACCCACGGCAGCGGCCTCTACCTCCTCCCCGCGATCGGCCGCGGGGCGACGAATGTGATCTCGCCTTCCGGCAACTTCTCGCCAGGCGACTATCTCGGGCAGATCGAGAGCCACAAGATCACACACGCGGCGTTCCTCGCGCCGACAATGTTGAACAGGATCGTGCGCAGCCCTCAGTTCGCACAGTACGACTTGTCGGGCCTGCGCAGCATCGTCGTCGGCGGCGCCCCCCTCTACCAGGAGGACTTGCGCGCCGCGGTGAACGCTTTCGGACCAATCATCACCCAGATGTACGGTCAGGGAGAGGCTCCCATGACCATCACGGTGATGCCCCCTGGGGAAGCCCTCGCTCATCCCGGCTCCTGTGGCCGCCCCTTCGCTGGAATGGACCTCCGCATCGTCGCGCAGGACGGTTCTCCCGTCCCCGATGGAAGTGACGGTGAGGTCATCGTCCGGAGCGCCGTGGTCATGAACGGCTACTGGAAGAACCCGAAAGCCACCGCGGAGACGCTCGTGGACGGTTGGCTGCACACCGGTGACATCGGTCATCTCGACCCGGATGACGGGCACCTCTACCTGACCGACCGTGCGAAGGACGTCATCATCACGGGCGGATCCAATGTCTATCCGCGCGAGGTCGAAGAGGTCCTGCTCACCCATCCGGCAGTGCGTGAAGTCGCGGTTGTCGGAGTTCCGGACAGCGAGTGGGGAGAGTCCGTCGTCGCTTTCGTCGTAACGGACCAAACCCTAGGCGCGGATGAGCTCGTCGAGCTCTGCAAAGCGCACCTCGCTTCGTTCAAGAAGCCGAGGTCGGTTGTCTTCGTCGACGATCTGCCGAAGAACGCCACCGGAAAGATTGTCAAAAGGCAACTCCGCCAGGAGACACACCTGGCAGACCGCCAGATCATTCGGTGACGCCACGGGGAAACACCTCAGCACGACCAGGCCCCCTGAACACCTGAAACCAGACACCACGAGCTGCCGCTTCCGCGCCCCCAACCGGGACCAGCTCGCAGCCAGAAAGGACCCCTGGTTCGATGTCGCGAGAGAACCTGACCCGGCCCGTTCTCGACTCCGTCGGGCGACTCGAGAATCACGATGCGACATCAGAAGCAGGGATGGCCTCCATCACCGTCGGTGTGATCGGCGGGACGGGCCACCAAGGGCGTGGCTTGGCCTACCGGTGGGCGAACGCAGGTCTGTCCGTCGCGATCGGCTCACGAGACGTGGCCAGGGCAGCCGCGGCCGCCAAGGAGCTGCGAGCGGAGTCTGGATCGGGCACCGTTATCGGCCTCGACAATGCCACGTGTGCGGAGATCAGCGATGTCGTGCTCATCGCAGTCCCCTGGGCCGCTCATGACGAGACCCTGGAGACGCTGCGTCCGGAACTGGCCGGCAAGATCGTGATCGACTGTGTGAACCCGTTGGGATTCGACCGGAACGGGCCCTACGCTGCCGACGTGCCCGGCGTCGCGGTGCGGGCCGCTGATCTGCTCCCAGAATCCCGGGTGGTCGCCGCCTTTCACCACGTCTCCGCGGTGTTGCTGAGCGACCCCAAAGTGTCCAGCATGGACCTCGATGTCCTGGTTCTCGGTGACGACCCCAACGCCAACGACGTGGTGTGCAGGCTGGCCGACGCGATTCCCGGTGTCCGGGGCATCCATGGCGGGCGGCTTCGCAATGCGGGCCAGGTCGAGGCACTGACCGCCATCCTCATCGCGATCAATCACCGCTACAAGATTCATGCGGGGTTGCGGATCACGGATTCTCACAACTGACCAACCAGGTCGGGGGCTGTCCATCCGTACCAGCGCACCGATCCGTAGGCCGCCCCGCTCGGCGACGGTCACCTCGCGCAGCGGCAGGCCGGTGATGTCCACCAGCGTCGGCCTCGCCCGCACCATCAAGCTCGACACCACGTACCTGGGAGTCGGCACCGGCATGACGGGCGAGCCCTGCGCCGCCTGCCGGATCAGTTTGCGGCTCGCGCCGCTTGCCCTTCACAGCGGACATGATCGCAATCTGGAGAAATGCCAGTGGTCCTCACCGAGAACTCCATGCGTCGCGCTCTCAAACGCGCCCGGGACGGCGTCGCCCTGGACGTCACCGAGGCCGCCGTCCTGCTCCAGGCGCGCGGCGAGGCCCTCACCGGCCTCGCGGAGTCCGCCGCCCGGGTCCGCGACGCGGGCCTCGACGCGGCGGGCCGCCCCGGCGTGATCACGTACTCGAAGAGCGTCTTCATCCCGCTGACCCGGCTGTGCCGGGACAAGTGCCACTACTGCACCTTCGCCACCGTGCCCGGCAAGCTGCGCCGCGCCGGGCACGGGATGTTCATGTCGCCGGACGAGGTCCTCGACATCGCCCGCAAGGGCGCCGCCCTCGGCTGCAAGGAAGCCCTGATCACCCTCGGCGACAAGCCCGAGGAGCGCTGGCCACAGGCGCGCGAGTGGCTCGACGCGCACGGCTACGACGACACCATCGCCTACGTCCGCGCCATCTGTGTCCGCATCCTGGAGGAGACGGGCCTGCTGCCCCACCTCAACCCGGGCGTCATGTCGTGGACGGACCTCCAGCGCCTGAAGCCGGTCGCGCCCTCGATGGGCATGATGCTGGAGACGACCGCGACCCGGCTGTGGTCCGAGCCCGGCGGCCCGCACCACGGCTCCCCGGACAAGGAACCGGCCGTCCGGCTGCGGGTGCTGGAGGACGCGGGCCGCTCCTCCGTCCCCTTCACCTCCGGCATCCTCATCGGCATCGGGGAGACCTACGAGGAGCGGGCGGAGTCGCTGTTCGCGCTGCGCAAGGTGGCGCGCGCGTACCACGGCATCCAGGAACTGATCATCCAGAACTTCCGCGCCAAGCCCGGCACCGCGATGCGCGGCATACCGGACGCCGAACTGGACGAGCTGGTGGCCACGGTGGCCGTCGCCCGGCACATCATGGGCCCGAGCGCATGCCTTCAGGCCCCGCCCAACCTCGTCGACGCCGAGTACGAGCGGCTGATCGGCGCCGGTATCGACGACTGGGGCGGGGTCTCCCCGCTGACCATCGACCACGTCAACCCCGAGCGGCCCTGGCCGCAGCTCGAGGAGCTGGCGGCGAGGTCCGCGGCGGCCGGCTTCGAGCTGCGTGAACGCCTGTGCGTCTACCCGGAGTTCGTGCGGCGCGGCGAGCCCTGGCTGGACCCGCGGCTGCGCCCGCACGTGAGTGCCCTGGCCGACGCGCAGACCGGCCTCGCCCGCCCGGACGCGGTGCTCGAGGGCCACCCCTGGCAGGAGCGGGAGGAGGTATTCGTCCCCTCCGGCCGTACGGATCTGCACACCGCGATCGACACCGAGGGCCGCACCTGCGACCGTCGCGACGACTTCGACGAGGTCTACGGCGACTGGGCCGAACTGCGCGCCGCGGCCGCCCCCGGCATGGTCCCCGAGCGCGTCGACACCGACGTCCGCCAGGCCCTGGCGACGGCGGCCGACGACCCCACCCGGCTCACCGACGCCGAGGCCCTGGCCCTGCTGCACGCGGACGGCCCGGCGCTGGACGCGCTGTGCCGCATCGCCGACGATCTGCGCCGGGCGGCGGTCGGCGACGACGTCACCTATATCGTCACCCGGAACATCAACTTCACCAATGTCTGCTACACCGGCTGCCGCTTCTGCGCCT